>CALGRI010000243.1 GCA_937880875.1 uncultured Pseudomonadota bacterium | reverse complement strand
ACAGAAAGTTACCAGGATTTAATCAAAGAGCAGGAAGACTGGGAAAAAAAGAATAGGAAAAAAAGAAAAAAGGCAAAGTAATTCGCTAAAAGGATCGGCCTAGACTCAAGAATATAAAGATCTTCTATGTAGAGCCCGTTTTTCCCCTGCCATGTGGAGTAGTTAAAAAAGTAAACCGCATGGCCAATGGGGACACCTTCGGCTTCACAAATGATGACATGCGATGTTGAATTTTTCCCAAATAGTGTTTTTGCCAGCTGTTCCTTGCTGGTTTCAACTTCATGTTCAGCCTTTTCTTCCTTGGCCAGTTCATGTACGAAGGATAGAATGAGTGCAGCATCTTCACTGGTTGCTTTTCTGATGGTGATTTTTGACACTGTTTGTTCCTTTTAAATGGAAATCTCTTCTTTGAGCATGCAGCAGGCAATTTTGTGCTCAGGATCACCTTTTTTATTGTAAGAAAGGTTCTGAGGTTGAATCATTTTGTTCATGACGCAGCCTTCCGGGATGGTAAGGCCGAACAAGTCTTTCTCATTAATTTTAGGGGTGGTGATTAATAGATTGTCTTTTATTTCATAGGAATGCAAAGAAAAATCTTCGCAAATAGGGCATTGGTATACCCTGCCATTGGGGAATACAAAATAATTTTCAGCCACGTTGCCCGCACATTGGAAAGATTCGTTGTTGTTCAGAAACACCTTTGGGTAGGTTACCATAATGCCATGGGAAGCAATCGTTTCTGCAACTTTTGGAATTGTGGTAAGCCAGGTTTTTTTTGATACCTGAAGGTTCCCGTCTATTTTTGAGGACTTGCCTCTTATGCCAATTACCTGGATAAAAAAGCGTTTGATACCCATTGTTTTAATCAAATCCGGCATCAACTCAAGCTCATGAATATTAATATCTGACACAGTATAGATCATTGAACAGGAAAAGTTCTGGGTGCTGGCTTTTTGGATGCCTTCCATTACTTTGTCATAGCTTCCCTCTCCTCTTATGGCATCATTGGTCTGTCTTGTGGCACCATCCAGAGAAAAAGAAAAAAAGTCAATCTCATCACAGGAAATTTTTTCCAGGATGTTATGAAATAAATACCCGTTGGTATCTATTGTGATGGATTTGAAGCCAAGACGTTTCGCTTCTTTGACAGCCAGGTAAAGATCAGGATGAAGGGTGGGCTCACCCCCTAAAAAAATGATGTTGGTCTGGCCGGCTTTATTTGAATTGCCATGATTTAAAGCAGGCCTATTTGAAAAAAGAAAGAGCCAGTTTCGTATGGTTTCAATATCAAGGGTGTTATCCCCGTGCTGATCTTTATTAATATAGCAATGGGTACAACAAAGATTGCACTTTGTTAAGATGTGAAAAAACAGATTGGAGGAATCTTTTGAAAATGCAACGGTCCTGTTTGTCATGCTATCCCATACACTGCTTGGTAAACTTGGGATCAAAAGGAACAGGATAATCTCCGTCAAAACAGGCTTTGCAAAAGCTTTGATCCGGGTTTTTTACCCCCGTGGCTTCCATCATGCCCTCAATGGAAAGATAATGCAAAGAATCAAGACCCAGGTAATCCCTGAGATCATCACCGGATTTCTGGGCAGCAATCAGTTCGCCTTTGGAAGAAAAATCAATACCGTAATAGCAGGGGAATCTATGGGGCGGACAGGAGATCCGCATATGGATTTTTTTTACTCCAAGTTCCCGCAATGCCTTGACCCGGGTCTTTGCCGTGGTACCCCGAATGATGGAATCTTCAATAATAATAATATCTTTGCCTTTAATCAATTCTCTGACCGGATTGAGTTTCACCCGGACGGCAAATTCCCGCATGGACTGGGTGGGCTGGATAAAGCTTCGACCCACATAATGGTTCCTTATCATGCCCATTTCAAAGGGGATACCCGATTCCCTGGCATAGCCGATGGCAGCATAATTGCCTGAATCCGGGAATGGCATGACAAGGTCAGCGTCCACAGGGGCTTCTTTGGCCAGTCGTCGGCCAAAAGCTTTTCTCATCTCATAGACATTTTTTCCGTCAATGGTGGAGTCGGGTCTTGCAAAGTAAATATATTCAAATATGCATAAGGATTTATGCTTGGCAGCTTTGGGGTGTTTAATGCTTTTAATGCCGTCTTCATTAATGATGACGATCTCTCCTGGATCAAGTTCCCGGATGAATTCGGCCTGGATCAGATCAAAGGCGCATGTTTCAGATGCCAGGACATAATGACCGTTTAGTTTTCCAAGAGCCAGAGGTCTGAAGCCATTAGGGTCTTTTATTCCGATGATTTCTCCCTTACAGGTTAAAAGGATCATGGAATAGGCCCCTTCAATTTTTGAAACAGCCCTTAAAACAGCACTCTCAACATCACCTTTAATAAGGTTTTTAATAAACAGATGGAGGAAAACCTCTGAATCCATAGTGGTCTGGAAGATGGAGCCCTTTTCTTCTAGCTCTTCTTTAAGGATGTGGGCATTCACAAGATTTCCGTTGTGGGCCACGGCATAGGAGCGGTGCCTGTGGTTGACAACAAAGGGCTGGGCATTGGTTATAACAGAATCTCCCGTGGTGGAGTACCTGACATGACCGATGGCGGAACCGCCTTCAATTCTTTCAAGATCCTTAATGTTAAAGATTTCCGGAACAAGCCCCATACCCTTGTGAGAGAAAATCTTATCATTTTCCCCCCGGTTTACAGAGATGCCGGCACTTTCCTGGCCCCTGTGCTGGAGGGCATAAAGGCCAAAATAGGTGATTTTTGCAGCTTCGGTATGTCTATACAGTCCAAAAACACCACATTCATCTCTGGGTCTTTCACTCTCAATTCTGGGATTATCCATGCTTATTTTCCCGGTGATATTCTTGAATGGATTTAACACTAAGACCTTCTTTTTTCAGGGCCTGGATAGCACTGCAGATAGCCCTTGTACCATCTGTTGTGGTGGCATAAGGAATTTTATACTTTATAGCAGCACGCCTTATTTCATATCCATCCCGTTTGGTCTGGCTTGATGCGCCAGTGTTTAAAATCAATTGAATTTCGTTGTTTGTAACGGCATCCACTACATGGGGCCGGCCGGCAGAGACTTTTTTAACCAGTTTTGTGGGAACATCATTCTCTTCAAGGAAAAGGCTGGTTCCCCGGGTGGCCATTATGGTGAATCCCATTTCATGAAAGCTTTTGGCAACGGTCAGGGCAGCCATTTTATCCTTGTCCTGGACACTGATAAAGACAGTGCCTTGGGTGGGAAGTTTTTGTCCGGCTGCAAACTGGGCTTTGGCCACTGCAGCCCCAAGATCTTTATCAATTCCCATTACTTCACCCGTGGATTTCATTTCAGGGCCTAGAACCGGATCAACATTATCAAACCTATCAAAGGGCATGACCGCTTCTTTGACGCAATAGTAAGGCGGGATCACTTCTTTTGTCAGTCCCAGTTCATCAAGGGTTTTGCCCAGCATGACCTTTGTTGCAAGTTTGGCAAGGGGGATTCCAATGGCTTTGGATACAAAGGGAATAGTCCTTGAAGCCCTTGGATTCACCTCTATAATATATACTTTTCCTTTCATGATACCAAACTGGATGTTCATGAGTCCCTTAACCTTCAATTCTTTGGCAATGGCTTTGGTGGCAAGTGTCATTTCATCAATGTGTTTTTGAGAAATGGAATATGGCGGCAGTACGCAGGCCGAGTCTCCGGAATGAATACCGGCTTCTTCAATATGTTCCATCATGCCACCGATAATGGTTTTTTCACCGTCGGAAATGGCATCCACATCCAGTTCAAAAGCCTCTTCAAGGAATTTGTCAATGAGTACGGGTTTATCAGGAGATGCCTGGACCGCCAGATTAAAGTATTCTTCAAGGTCGTTTTCATCATATACAATTTTCATGGCACGGCCTCCCAGGACAAAAGAGGGACGAACCATGACAGGATATCCAATATCCCTTGCGACTTTTCCTGCTTCTTCATAAGAATATGCAATGCCGTTTTCAGGCTGCAAAAGTCCAAGTTTGCAGAGCATTGCCTGGAATAGATCCCTGTCTTCGGCCCGGTCAATGCTTTCCGGACTGGTGCCTATGATGGGAACCCCAGCTTTTTGAAGATCCGTGGCAAGGTTTAAAGGGGTCTGTCCGCCAAACTGGACAATTACCCCATAGGGTTTTTCCTTTTCCACAATGTGAAGGACATCTTCCCGGGTTAAAGGTTCAAAATAAAGCTTGTCCGAGGTGTCATAATCCGTAGAAACGGTTTCAGGGTTGGAATTGACCATGATGGATTCCACTCCTTCTTCTTTCAGCGCAAAAGCGGCATGAACACAGCAATAGTCAAATTCAATGCCCTGGCCAATTCGATTGGGTCCACCGCCCAGGATGATGACCTTTTTTTTATCCGATACCCTTGCTTCGCATTCTGTTTCATAGGTGGAGTAGTAATAAGGGGTGGCAGCCCGAAATTCTGCGGCGCAGGTATCCACCAGTTTGTAAACCGGTACAATGCCAAGGTCTTTTCGAGTCTGTTCAATTTGTTTTTCTGTAAGACGGGTAAGGTGTGCCAGCTGCTTATCAGAGAACCCATATTTTTTAGCTTTTTCAAACAGATCCCGGGGCATATCCTTGCCGGCGAGCGTTATCTGTTTTTCAAGATCCACGATCTGTTTCATCTGATTGAGGAACCAGGGGTCAATCCCGGTCATTTCATAGATCGTGGTAATGGGCATACCGTGCTCAATGGCATATTTAATGTAGAACAGCCGTTGAGAATTGGGTGTGGAAAGCTTGTACTCTAATTCGTTGCCGGCAACACTTCCGGGAAGCGGATCTTTTCCATCCCCACCAAATCCTGCCCTGCCTATTTCAAGGGACCGGATTCCTTTTTGAAAGGCTTCTTTAAAGGTTCTGCCGATGGACATGGTTTCCCCCACGGATTTCATGGAGGTGGTCAGAATATCTTGGGCTTCGGGAAATTTTTCAAATGTCCATCTGGGGATTTTTACCACGCAATAATCAATGGAGGGTTCAAAACAGGCAAGGGTTTTTCCTGTAATATCATTGGGAATTTCATCCAGGGTGTAACCCACAGCCAGCTTGGCTGCGATTTTTGCAATGGGAAATCCCGTGGCTTTGGAGGCAAGAGCCGAACTTCTGGATACTCTTGGGTTCATCTCCACCACAATCATATCCCCGTTTTCAGGATTGACGGCAAACTGGACATTTGATCCGCCCGTGTCCACACCGATCTCCCTTATAATGGCAATGGAAGCATCCCGAAGTTTCTGGTATTCCTTGTCAGAAAGAGTCTGGATCGGGGCCACAGTGATGGAATCGCCCGTGTGAACACCCATGGGATCAACATTTTCAATGGAACAGATGATAACCACATTATCTGCATGATCCCGCATAACCTCCAGCTCATATTCTTTCCAGCCAAGGACGGATTCTTCCAGCATGACCTGGGTGATCAGGCTTGCGTCAAGACCTGCCTTTGCAAGGAGGGCAACTTCTTCCATATTATAGGCAACCCCGCCGCCGGTTCCGCCAAGGGTGAAGCTGGGTCTTACAATGATGGGAAATCCAATACGTTTTGAAACTTCTTCAACTTCCTGCAGATTGGTGGCAAACCCGCTTTTGGGTATTTTTAAGCCGATTTTGTTCATGGCATTTCTGAAAAGCTCGCGATCTTCGGCTTTATTAATGGATTCAACCGATGCCCCGATCATTTCAACATTATAACGTTCAAGGATACCTGTTTTAGCAGCTTCAATAGCCGTGTTCAAAGCGGTCTGACCACCCAGGGTGGGTAAAAGGGCGCAAGGTCTTTCCTTTTCAATGACCTTGATAAGGGTTTCAACGGTTACCGGTTCAATATACACCTTGTCGGCAGTTTCAGGGTCCGTCATGATGGTGGCAGGGTTTGAATTGATCAGTATGACTTCATAGCCTTCCTCTTTCAAGGCTTTACAGGCCTGGGTGCCTGAATAGTCAAACTCACAGGCCTGGCTGATAATAATCGGACCTGCACCAAGAATCAGGATTTTTTTAATGTCTTTACGCTTTGGCATTTTGAATCACTTTTGCAAACTGGTTAAAAAGATAGGCTGCGTCGTGGGGTCCTGGGGAAGCTTCGGGATGATATTGTACGGCAAAGACCTTTTGGGCATCATTTTTAAGGCCCTCAAGGGAATCTTCATTCAGGTTAATATGGGTCATGGCACAATGATCTTTGCCAATGGTATTTAAATCCACTGCAAAACCATGATTCTGGGAGGTGATTTCAACCTTGTTGGTTGAAAGGTTTTTCACCGGCTGATTACCGCCTCTGTGGCCGAATTTGATTTTCATGGTTTTACCACCCATGGCAATACCGAGAAGCTGCATACCAAGGCAGATACCAAATATGGGAACAAATCCTAAAAGTTCTTTTATGGTGTCAACAGCATAGGTCACAGGTTCAGGGTCTCCAGGGCCATTGGACAGAAAGATCCCATCCGGTTTTAATTTTTTTATGGTCATTGCATCTGTTTTTGCAGGAACTACTAAAACTTCACACCCTGCTCGTTCAAGACATCGGATAATATTGTATTTAATGCCGAAATCAAGGGCGACAACAGAATGTTTTTTGCCCTTTGAACGCCAGATCAAAGGGTCTTGTAATTTATTGATATCAATATAGTCCGGCTGGTTATATCTCCAGAAATAGGGTTTTTTCGTGGTGACTTTGCCCACAAGATCACTTCCCTGCATGGAAGGAATCTGTCTGGCTTTTTGAACCAGGGAGTCAGGATCGAAATCTGAGGTGGATATGACGGCCCTCATGGCCCCTGCTTTTCGAATATGCCGGGTCAGTGCCCTTGTATCCAGATCTTCTATGCCCAGAACGTGACCTTTTATCAGATAATCTGCCAGGGTTCCTCTGGATCGAAAATTGCTCGGAAAATCCTGATATTCTTTTACAATAAATGCTGCCACCTGAATTTTATCAGATTCAATGTCTTCAGGGCAGACACCATAGTTCCCGATTAAAGGATAGGTCATGGTAACCATCTGACCATAGTAGGAAGGATCGGTCAGGATTTCCTGGTATCCAGTCATGCTGGTATTGAACACGACCTCCCCAGTTGCTTCACCTGGTCCTGTAAAGCTCCTGCAGGGAAAAATTCTGCCGTCTTCAAGGGCTAATAATGCTTTCATAAAAATTATACCTGTTTACCATTTATTTTATATTAATATCAGGGTCACACCCGGATCATTAAGGACTTGCATCATTTCTTTGCAAATCAGGTTTGTTTAAGTAACACAAACCATGCATTTTTGGCAAGTTAGTTTTGCCCGATGACAGGGTTAACCGAGTCATCTATCATTAGATACCTATGGTATAGGACGGAAGGTTCCAAATATCAGCCTTAACTGCCTTGCCCCAAAAACTGGGTTGATTATTCTCTGGGTACAAACCATTCATTTTTTCTATATGCCTGATCCTGGCTTTTTGCAATAAGCTCGCCTTTTTCCTTATTATAAATTTTAATCGTATACAATGATGTTCTCCTGCCGTTATGTTCTTCTTTTGCCTCGGCAACCAGATGATCTCCGGGATAGGATGGTTTTAAAAAACAGATACTCACATTCAGGGCAACGGCAACTTTTCCATGGGAATTGCAGGCAGCAGCAAATGCCATATCACTGATGGCAAAGATAATACCGCCATGGGTTGTACCATGAAAATTGGTCATATGCTCTTTAACCACAAGGGATACACGGCTTTGACCCGGCTTAATGATTTCCACTTTTGCCCCAAGATAATTGGCAAAGGCATCTTTTTGAATGTGATCCAGAATCGCCTGTTCACGGTTTTTATCCTCCATCTAATCCTCCTTTTGAGGGGACACCTCCATATTATAAATGTTCAATGGGTTTTTTTAAATAAAATGAAAAAATCATCCCCACAAAAGAAATTCCTCCGGCAATAAGGAATGGAATTGTAAAAGAGTTGCTCACATCTGCAAGATATCCTCCCAGGACCGGGCCTATGGATTGACCGATTCCAAAGAAAAGCGTTATAAAACCCAGTCCTGCAGGAGCAAGTCTTGGACCGACAAAATCGCCGGCAGCAGCAGCCATAATGGTTGGGATGCTCCATGCCGTTAAACCGAAAAGAATGGCAGACAAATAAAAACCAGCTTCAGACTTGACTAACGCATAGACGATGTATGAAACGCCAAGGACAAGATATGCCAGGGCAGCACCGTTACCACGGCCGATTCGGTCTGATATGCTTCCCCAGATCACACCGCAAAAAATGCTTAATCCACCGACCATGGCCCATAACCCACCTGCCCATGCCTCTGTGCAGCCCATCTCTTTCACCAGGTATGCTGCAAAAAAAACCATATAGATAATGTAGGACAGACCATAAAAAAAATAAACAATTCCCAGGTACCACATGCCCTTCATCCTGTATACTTTTTTCCAATCCAGAGAGGAGACCTTATTTTTTAATGAAGAAGTTTGGATTTCCTCCTTTTCTTCCTGTCCCACGGGAAGCAGTCCTTTATCCTCGGGCTGGTTCCGTAAAAATAAAAATACAATTATGGCGATTACAATAACAATAGTTCCAAGAATATACCATGAATAACGCCAGCCATCAGCTCCATATGATGTCAGAAGAAAGGGTACAAGTATCCCTGATAAAAATGTCCCCAGTCCAATGCCCCCGGAAACAATTCCCGTGGCAAAACCGCGTTTTTTAACGGCAAACCATGCCGAACCAAGAGCCATGGCAGGCACATAGGCTGCACCATTGCCAAGGCCTGTCAATAACCGCATGGCAAAGGCAAACCCGAATGATTCAGCAAGGCCGGTGAGTATCATGGTGATCCCCATGAGAACCAGAGCCAGGGAAATTATCATTCTTGTGCCAAATCGGGCTGCCAGAAAGCCGCCGATGATCGCCATTGATAGATAACCGATAAAATTTGCCGTCCCTAAAAGTCCCAGCTGAGTGTAATCAAAATTAAGCCCGTCCTTCATGGCCGGCAGTAAAATAGTATAGGCCATTCGTCCAAAACCATGAGCAGCAACAGTTGTAACCAGACCCATGAAAATTACAATCCATCCATAATGTATTTTCTTTTCTATGTGTGTCTCCTTATTTTATATCAGATAAAATGGCCTTATCTCGCCTCCAGGGTTTTGTAAAAAACCTATGCTTATAAGCATATCGGTATCACACCACAGCTGTCAGGTGCAATGTATTTCTATGTAACTGATTTAGACGCAAACCAGAGAATATCTGGGGGCAGTAGTGATATAGGGTCTTATGAATTTTCATCCACCCGTCCGACAATAAGTCTATGAAAAATTACAGAAAAGGTGGGGTTGCATCAAAATCGCGTATCTGAAATTGTCGGAAATGCCAATATTGGCAATATCGACACATTTTCACCACTATCAATGGCATTGTCTGACCCATAAAAAAGAGTTTCGGCTGGATGATTTTTAATCTCTAATTATGTTGAATCAAACGTGTGGATTCACAACCACAACATCTTGTGATCGGACCAAATCATGTAAAGTTTTTTTAGATGGTGGTATTATTGACAATAAAACGCTTTCCGGAACTCAAGAATAGGATAATTATTCTTGAGTGTCAGGATGGATGATTTCCGAGTTTCTGGGGTGAGCGTTTCCTTTACCATCGTTTTGCTTTAATTAAGGATCATTACCCATCTATGAAAAACAAAGGCTTTCATTTTAACAACAGAATCTTAAGTCAAATCACTGGAATTCTGTTGTAGGGTGTGTGCAGTTATTTTACTCTTTCATTTTTTATATTTTCCCGGCTATATTATCAACATTTGCTTTTTACAAATTCAAACAAGGGCCGAAATGTTTCAAAATACTCATTTCCAACTGTCGGTACAATATTTTCCGCAAAAGCAGTTTTATTCGAATCTGACTTAAACACAACAAGCGTGCCACCTCCTTTAGAATGTTCTTCCCTGAAATAATCTTTTGTCTTGTCTGAACCATAAAACAGATGTTCTATTTCGCAAAGAGACTCATGGCAGTATGTTTCTGCCACAGTACCTGTTTTTATTACTTGATTTTTAATCGTTTCATTTTGAGGAACAGGCAGCATGATGGCATAAACATCTTTCCCCTCTCTTTTTCGGATCAGGCCATTGAAGGGATTTGCGTCGATAACCTCGCCCTTAATTCCTTTCCATTGATTATACGCCTGATCAAAATCAAACATACCAAAGAGCGGTTTGCTATTCATCTCGGAAATAATCTTATCGTCTTTCAGAAGGCCATATAATTGGCTGCAGCTAAAAGCATAAAAGGGAATAAACGGTATTTCATCATCATACAATCTTTGCCAGGCTTCTTTCAGGATAATAGGGTCTGTATGGCCTTCTGTAAAAAACACAGGTTTGTTTTCTATTTGTATTCGATTAAGGATGCTTAAAAGTTGTTCCGGCTCAGAATATCGAATAATGTCGGTGCTTAATTTTTTAATGACGATATTCTTTGGCAAATCATAGCAACTAGCTGAATCCTTTTTAATGTCAAAATACTTTATTTTTTCGTTGACGTGTTTGATCAATGTGACGGGGCTGTGACTGGTCATCAGTACATGATTTTTGCGAGTGGCTTCATTAGTAATTTCCAATAATTGTTCGAGGAAAATGTGCTGCCATTCCGGATGCAGAAAAGAGTCTGGTTCGTCCAAGAGCGTGATGCAATTGCGATTCTGGAACAGCTCAATAATAGAATAAATGTAAACAGACTGGAACTGGCCGTCACTAAAATCACTAATTCTCTTTTCCCTTCCGTTTTCAAAATTTACCATACTGATGTCATGGAGCATCCCAAGAATTTTTAGATTATCGAACTGCTGGAAAAGTTCCTGGGAATTGAAATCTTCAAATTCTTTTTGGATGGCAGTAACATCAACATATAGGATATATTCATCCTCTTCTTGGAAATACCCTTCTTTTCGGACAGGACCTGCTGAGTCATCTGCTAGGCATCTGTAAAGTCGGGTTAAAAACTTTTTTGTTATGCCTTGGGGCTGCCAGAATCTGTCGGAATCATCATTTAAAATGATATCAAATTTTTCCTTGTTTATGGCATAATCCGGTCTTTTCAAAACAAACCTTATTAGAAAATTGCCCAGGTTAGCGATATCAAACCCAAGCTTTTCAAAAATATATTGTTTTGCCCTGTTTCCATCTTTTTGAAGCAGGAGGGCTGCCAAAAGAAGTTGTTTATATTCTTTGCCCACCCCGATGAATTCACGGGAATCTTGAATATCGGCTTCTTTTATTTTGCTTTTAAACGCGTCTTCATATTCTTGTACAAGATCTGTAATCTTGGAATTATGGCCGGAATAATAAATCAGGACATTATCGGGCAGTGGTGTTTGGCCAACACTTTTCCGGTTTTTTTTATTTATCGACAACTCTCCATCAATCCAGGATATTTCAATGGTGTTGCCATCGATTTCATAAATGATGGAATAATCAAAACCAATTTCCCGGGACCCGAATTTATACAGATGATGAAAAATTTCAATGATTGCCTCAAACAAATTAGATTTTCCTGTGGCGTTTTTCCCCACAAACACATCAATAAAACTGTCACCCTTAAACTCCAAATCAAAATTTTTCAAGTTTTTATATTTTTTGATATGGATGTGTTTTAATCTCATTTGTTTTTATAGTTCCATCAAAACTGCATTGAGGATAGAGGTCTGTCTGTTTGTTGATTCTTTAAGCTGAAGTTCAAGTGAATTGCACAATTCCATTAATTGATCGATTTTTTTGACGATACGTTTTTGTTCCGTGAGGGGAGGGAGTGGTATTACAAACTTATTGATATTAGCCATGCTTAAATTTGCACGTGCATTATCAACCTGCTTATCAAACATATATGCTATACAAGTTGGGCTATTCAAAAAATATAAGAGAAAATCATAATCATAGCAATTCGATGTTTTAAACAACCGTATTAAACAAACAGCCTGATTAATATTTGCCATTTCATTTAAATCATAAATCGCTACCCTCCCAATTGAGGCACCAACAATGTTCATTAATATGTCATTTTTATTCAATATTGATCTGGGACTAAGGGTATTAAATGTTTTTTCAACGTATCTTTTATCCTTTAGTTTTAGCTGATAAGTTCCAACATTTTTACTTGTTACAAAAAAAATACCATCCTTTGCATCAGTATATTGAACCCCTTGCCATTTAGGAGAAGAACCTTTTGTTATGAGCTCTGAAACGGTTCCCAACCGACACCACATCCACCCTTCGGGCAGTTTATATGGTATCTCATTCGCCTTGATGGGCGGCAAAGGTTTCTGTTTCTTGATCTTCCCCTCTTTAATCAGTCTCTTTTTTTCAATGTCTATTTCTTTTAACAATTCACTGGCTGGTTGGTCATCTGAATTCTGGGGCACCAATTTCCCCATGACTGCCAGTTGCAGGATGGCTTTTTTTAGATCTTCCACATTTTCCGGCACCGAATAGATATCATCAAAATGCCGGGTGACAAAGTTCCAGGATTGGTTGAATTGTGTTGGATCAGATACGGAAAAAAGTTTGTCCATGATGGCGGTATGGAGTTTTAATCGTTTTTGGTTTCGTTCATCTCGTTCTGTTTCCAGCTTGTCGCATAGGGCCATTAATTGATTTATTTTTTTGGAAATTTTCCTTTGCATTTTAATTGATGGGAAAGGAACAATGATAGAAATCCATTTCTGTTTATTTATAATCGGTGTAGCAGAGCCACTCGCCTCAGTTTGAATTTTATTTTGGAATAGTGGTGATCTTAAAACCGCAAACAGATAATTCAAATCAACTTTCGTATATGGCGTGATTGTATTGATCTGCTGATTACAGGTCACCTCAATTGTATTGATTGATAATTTTCCTATGGATCCACCAATACATACCATCATTATTGAATTCTCGGGAATTAATCGTCCTTTTAGCAAACCTGATTCTGATAAACCATTATTTGTGTAATCGATAAAAAAATTTTTTATATCACCAGGCCCGATGAACGGGATATGATTTCCATAGTTATTAGGGTCTTTTTTGGGGGGTGTAGTGCCAGTTTGCGATATTCCAATATCACCTAATCTCGTCCACTCCCACCCAACAGGCAATTCATAGGGAATTTCAGTCGCCTTAATGGGCGGCAAAGGTTTTGGTGCTTTAATCCTCCCCTCTTTAATCAGCTTCTTTTTTTCAGCAGCAATTTCCTTTAATAATTCACTGGCCGGGGTATCATTCGGGTCCTGGGGAACCAACTTTCCCTGCATGGCCAGGGTCAGGATCAATTCCCGTAGTTTTTTGATGCCATCCGGGGTTTCAATGGCCATGTCAAAATGGTGTTCCAGAAGTGCCATTATGGAAGGCTCTTGGAAAAGTGTTTGGGATTAGATATCAATTTATTTATCTTCTTTTTTGGTTGTGATTTCCCAGTGGCCGCCCCGGGCGGGGCCGATTCGCTTGAGCATTCCAAGTTCTTGTAGAGCCTTGGTCTGCTTTAGAACGGCCCGTTTGGAAATGCCCAGGATCTCTCCCATTTTAGCAGTTGATATCCGGGAATTTTCTAGGATCATATCAAGGATTCGGTTTTGGGTTTTCGGTGAACTTTTCGGTGAACTTTTCGGTGAACTTTTTTTTGTGGTTTTAGCCCCCTGATCCATATTTTTTGTCCTGAATTTGATCATGAGCCCTGTGGCATCATATGAAAACTCAGGGGGTAAGGCATTCACGGCCCTGCATTCTTCCTGGATTTTTTCAATGCCCCTTCCCCAGGATTCAATCAATCCTGCCCTGAAAAACGCATTGGCAATCAGGGGATTATAGGGTTTGGACGGATGTTTTTTCAATAAATTTTCAATGGTCCAGGTTTCCGGCAACTGGCCGTCATTCCAAAAATAGAGTTTATCTTCATACACGCTGATCTGAATAGGAACTCCACTGCTGTAATCTTTATGGACAATGGCGTTGAGCAGGGCTTCACGCAGGGCATTTTGGGGAAAGGGGTAGGTTTCAACCCGGGTGATTCCCTCATATCCGATATAGGCCCTCAGATATTTGGTTAACAGCAGGTCAAGGGTTTTATCCGCCTGGTCGAACAGGCTGCCGTGGATTTCATCCTGGTACAGCAGTTCTGCATCGGTCCTGAAAAAACCGATTTTAATATAGGCGCCGTCTACATATTTTTCAGGGGTCTGGTGAAATAAAAGGATACCGGCACGCTTGATAAATGCGGTTTCCGTAAGATGCAGGTTTTCAAGGATAGCCTTGTCAGTGTCGTCCAGAATTGTGTTATTCATGCGGCCGCTTTTTTTTGATTTTTGCCGGAAAAGATCAAAGGCCTGGCCTGTAAAATCATCAAGACAAATATGGGGAACAGGCACACCATCCCATCGTTTTCCCTGCTTTTTTAAAAGGAATTTATCAAGAGCCGGGCCTTTGAGTTCCTGTTTTGTGCTGCCGGTTCTATAGTGGTACTGACCTTTATAGCTCACTGGGTAGGGGTAGGATGCAACAAAAATTTCAATATATTCTTTACCGGCTTTGGAACAAAGGTTTACATCCACAATAATACCCAGCAGGCTGCGAACCTTGTTTGGGATGAGTTCCAAAAGTATTTTGGCATTGGGAATGCCAGTGATTTTACCTGCATCATTTTTGCCAATGACAAGAACGCCACCCTTTGCATTGGCAAAGCCGCAAATCCACTTAATATAGTCATCGTGCCATGATTCTTTCCATTCCACATGCTGGTTTTCCAAAGCATGATGCGGCTGTGATTTTTGTGTCATGGCATCCCCTATCGATTCTTGTTATCTGACAGGGCCTGCATCAATTCGAGCTTGAGCATGTCCCGGGTGGATTGTATCTTTTCGGTCAGGGTCTTGTATCCTTTCATCAGTTTTACAGGATCCCCATTATCCACTACCGTGACATGGGGGTTTTTGCAATCCAGATTATAGTTTCTCTTCCGGATCTCTTTTGCAGAAACCTTCCAGGCGAATTCAGTGGTGTTTCGCTTGTTCCACCATTTTTTTTCCAGATCAAATTCTTCTATCCTTAGGGGTTTCCCTTTGGAATATGATTTATATTCTTTGGGATAAGGGTGTTCAACAAACCAGACGTTCTTAGTCGGGCCGCCTTTTTCCAGAAACAACAGATTGGTTTTAATGCCGGTGTAAGGATTGAATACCCCATTGGGCAGGCGAACGATGGTATGAAGGTTAAACTCCTTGAGCAATTCCTTTTTAAGGGTGGTTTTAACCCCTTCTCCAAAGAGAAACCCATCCGGAAGCACCACTGCAGCCCGGCCCGTATCATGTTTTAATAAATGCATGATCAGGGCCATGAAAAGGTCTGCAGTTTCCCTTGTCTGGTATTTTTTTAAGAAATTTGTCTCTATGCCATCCTCTTCCATTCCCCCAAAGGGCGGGTTGGTGATGATGCAGTCCACTCGGTCTTTGGGACCATAATCCTTTAAGGGGCGGCTCAGGGTATTGTCATGACGGATTTTTACAGGCACATCAATGCCGTGGAGCATCATATTGGTAATGCTCAGCATATAGGGCAACGGTTTTTTTTCCACTCCCTGGATGCTATTTTGAAGAACAATTTTATCCTGGGTGGTCTTGACCTGTTTTTCCATGTGCTCAATGGCATTGACCAGAAAACCGCCAGTCCCGCAGGCTGGATCCAGAATGGTTTCACCCAATTGGGGGTTGATCATATCTACCATGAACTGGGTGACTGCCCTGGGGGTATAGTATTCCCCAGCATTGCCGGCCGATCGAAGATCACCTAAAATTTTTTCATAGATATCATTAAAAAGATGGCGGTCCTCGGAGGCATTAAAGTCCACATCCTCCTGGATGGTATTGATCACCTGGCGGAGCAGGGTCCCGGATTTCATATAATTGTAGGCATCCTCAAACACACGTCCCACAACCTTCCCATGGGGGGTGACCCCGACTGTAATGGCAAGTCGTTTCAGGTAGGGGAAAAGATCGTTGTTCACAAAATCAATGAGATCTTCACCCGTATCCCCCTCGGGATTTGCCGCCCAATTGGACCATCTGAAACGTGTCTGAAGCGGTGATTTATAGTTTGGGTTGAGTATCTGCCACTCTTCTTCTCTATCATCAAATATTTTTAAAAACAACAACCAGACCATCTGGCTGATACGCTGGGCGTCACCATCAACACCCACATCCTTGCGCATAATATCCTGTATGGTTTTAACGAGGGTACTTAAGGGCATTGAATACTCCGGAATTTATGCGAAATAGATTGCTTGTTCAAGTTCATGCACGGCTTTTTCATAATCATTATACCCACCGAATCGTTTAATAATTTCAATGGGGGTTCCAAACTCCGTAAAGGGATTGATTGTTAAAATACTTGCCTCTTCTATATGAACAACCCCCTGGTCGGCATATTTATCAAGCAGGGCATCAAGCACCTGTCTTGCCTGGGCCTGGTACCTGGAAAAATAATCTCTTTTTCTGACATTTTCTGCCCGCTCTTTCCGGGTCAACGGGGGTTTGCCCCAGGCAATATGGCAGATCATATCAAAGGGGTCAATATCTCTTCCAATCT
The DNA here is from genome assembly GCA_937880875.1 of uncultured Pseudomonadota bacterium. GTDB lineage: Bacteria > Desulfobacterota > Desulfobacteria > Desulfobacterales > Desulfobacteraceae > Desulfobacula. The sequence continues at coordinate 40,113 of CALGRI010000243.1, read as the reverse complement.
CATGGGCAAGGGCTTCGAAAAAAACACCTTGATTTGCAAGTTCTTCAATAATTGCCTTTTTCTTTTCCGCATCAGTCCATTGTTTTAAAAAGTCATCCAGGGAAGAAAATTCTTTGGCAATGGCCTTTTTTGTATAATCTTTGAGGGATTCTGTAATGAGTTTTCCATCGGCATCAAAATACTGAACCCTTTCTGCTGCGACGGTCACTTCCACATTGGCCACATAATATTTTTTTACTTTTGGCGAATTGCCAGAATCAAAATCAGGAGGCTCCCATCCATCTTCAATATAATCCACATCACCCGGTCCAGTATCAGGGAATTTATAATCGTGATTCTCCCTATTAGCCAAAGAATCATCTGGTGGTACAATGGTTTCATCGGATTTGGGGGTGTATATCACCACAGGGTCCCCATCAAAATCAGGATCTGCAAAAAGTTCTGTGGCCTTTTTGAAATCCATGATGGTAAAATAGAATTTATTGTAATTTTCATTAATACGGGTGCCACGACCGATGATCTGCTTAAATTCAGTCATGGACTGTATCCGTTGATCCAGGACTATCAGTTTACATGTCTGGGCATCAACACCCGTACTCATAAGTTTTGAGGTCGTTGCAATCACAGGATACCGGGATTCAGGAAATATAAAATTATCCAGTTCCAGCTTCCCTTCTTCATTATCTCCGGTGATGCGCATCACATATTTTGAGTTTTTGGCAACCTGATCCGGATTTTCATTGACAAGTGCCTGGCGCATCCGCTCTGCATGGTCAATATTGTCACAAAAAACAATGGTCTTATCAAATCGGTTGGTAGCCTTTAAAAATTGGGAAATTTTATTTGCCACCAAACGGGTGCGTTTTTCAAGAACCAGGGTTTTGTCAAAATCCCTTTGATTAAAAATACGGTCCTCGATTTCATTCCCGTATTTATCTGTCATCCCTTTGTCAGGTCTCCATCCGGTTAAATCCTTGTCAATATCAATACGAATCACTTTATATGGGGCTAAGAATCCATCATTAATCCCCTGACGTAATGAATAGGTGTAAATGGGATCGCCAAAATAATCTGTATTGGAAACGGTTTTTGTCTCTTTAGGTGTGGCGGTTAAACCGATTTGAGTCGCAGATGAAAAATAGTCCAGGATCTGTCTCCAGTTGGAATCTTCAGCCGCACTTCCCCTGTGACATTCATCCACAATCACGAGGTCAAAAAAGCCCGGCGAAAACTGCTTGTAAATATTTTTTTCATCTTCTGTTCCGGTAACTGCCTGGTACAAAGAAAGATATATTTCATAGGATTTGTTTGCCTGGCGTTTTTGAATTTTGGTCATGGCCGGGCCAAAGGGTTTAAAGTCATTTGTCATGGTTTGATCAATCAGGACATTCCGGTCTGCCAGAAAAAGAATCCTCTTTTTTACCCGTGATTTCCATAACCGCCATATAATCTGAAAAGCTGTGAACGTTTTGCCAGTGCCGGTAGCCATCACAAGAAGGATCCGATTATGCCCTGTTGCAATGGCCTCAAGAGTTCTATTTATGGCCAACAATTGATAATAGCGGGGAACTTTATCGCCACCATCACTATAGTAATCCTGGGTGATAATTGATTCTTGCTCCTGGGTTATCCCTTTATGATTGCACCACATCCGCCATAAGTTTTCCGGGGAGGGAAATTCATTCAGACCAAGTAGTCGTTCCATGTCTCCATGGGTTTCAAGGCTATTATGGAAAAGGAATCCATCACCATTGGAACTGAACACAAATGGAAGATTTAGGAGTGCTGCATAACCCTGGCCTTGCTGCAATCCGTCTCCAATAGAGTGGGTATTATCTTTGGCCTCGATGATTGCCATGGGAATATTGGGTTTATAAAATAGAACGTAATCCGCTCTTTTTCTTTTTGCCCTTGTATGGAGATGTCCTCGGACAATGACCCGACCGTTTGTCAACGAATACTCTTCCCGAATCTGGGTATTTATATCCCACCCAGCTTTTTCCAGAGCCGGAGTGATATATTTTGTACAGATATCCCTTTCGGAAAGATCTTTTTTGCTTAATGTCATAGTCAATAACTTTTAGTTATTCTCATTACTACTCCAAGTAGCCAATAACGATGTAGCACAATGGTTTTAGAAACACAAAGGATATTCGCCTTAATGGGAATTTCGGCCTTTTCAATTGTTATATGTATCCTATGTCCATTATTAATTTGACCGATTAGCCGAATATCATGTTGAGAGACTCAACTATACTTGCACTATCCTTGAGCTTTTGAAAATTCAACAATAATACCAATCCTTGTATTTCCTATAAATGGTTTGTTCACTATTTTTTTAATTCTACCTGCTATCACTCTGTATTTCTATTTGTGTTCTTGATAAAATTTGTCGGCAATACTATGGTGCTATCAGTGTTTGACTGAAAAATTGCTTGTTTTTGCTCAGGCACTATTTATTTAACCTGTAAAGGCAGGGCATAAATGGACCATAACGAAATTGACAGGGTGTTCCCTGATCTTGATAAGAAACTTTTTAAAACAATAACAACCAGGGCTGATTCCTTTAAGGAAAGCCTGAAAAAATCTGGTCTGAAGTTTGACCTGCCCTTGGAGTTAAAATTTGATCTCATAAAAATTTTTCTTTTCAGCGAATTTATTACATCAATCCTTATTAAAAATCCAGATATCCTCAAAACACTTATCGAGTCAAAAGATCTTTTCAAGTCTTATTCAAATCATACATATAAGGCAAATCTTGAAAGAACAATTGTCAAGGATATGGATGTGGAAAGGGTCAAGGAGCTCCTTTTACAGGTCAAGGTATATGAAACCATCAGGATTGCATGGCGTGACCTGACAGGGAAAGCCTTGCTGGAGGAAACACTTTGCGACCTGTCCAATCTTGCAGATGCCATGGTTGATATGGCTACAAAGGTTATCTATGAAGAGCTTTGTAAAACCTATGGGGTTCCTGTTGACTATGAAGGAAATTTTCAGGGAATGATAGTTCTGGGCATGGGTAAGTTAGGTGCCGGAGAATTGAATTTTTCTTCGGATATTGATCTTATTTTTGTCTACCCCACGGCAGGGTATACAAACGGGGAGAATATTATTTCCAATGAAGAGTTTTTCACAAAAGCCTGCCGCAGAGTTTTAAGTTTTTTTTCACCAGGCTCCCAGGCAATTAATTTTTACAGGATCGATACCCGGTTAAGGCCCTATGGTGATGGCGGCCCCCTGGTGATGAGCAGTTCTGTCTTTGAAGAATATTATCAGGCCCAGGGAAGAGAATGGGAAAGATATGCCATGATAAAAGCAAGGCCGGTTGCAGGTGACATTGAAGCCGGCCTTAAGCTTTTAAAGGTTTTGAATTCTTTTATTTTCCGACGGTATTTTGATTACGGGTCTTTTGACTCATTCCGGGATATGAAACACAGAATTACCCTGCAGGTAAAAAATAAAAAATTAAAAAATAATATCAAGATAGGCGCCGGCGGCATAAGGGAAATAGAATTTTTCGGACAATTGTTTCAGCTGATCCGAGGCGGTGTGGAGCCTAAATTCCAGGAACCAAAGATTTTAAAGGTCCTGGATCTGTTACAAACTCATAATTGCATTAATGAGGTAACTAAAAAAGATCTGAAAGACTCCTATGTGTTTTTACGGATGGTTGAAAACAGGCTTCAGGCCTATGCAGATCTTCAAACTCATGATATTCCTGAAAAGGAAGATAGAAGAAAAATCCTGGCACTTTCCATGGGATATATGGCATGGGATGATTTTATCAAAACCTTAAATGATCACATGCAAAAGGTTCATTATCATTTCAATCAATTGCTGGTGTCGGAAAAACAGGAAAAACCAGACAAAGAGATTCAGGATCTTAAAGAGCTATGGATCAACATCAATGATCCCCAGTTTGTCACAGATGCCGTGGCCATCGGTGGTTTTAAAGAGCCTGACAGGGTATTGGCTATTTTAAGATCTCTTGAAGAACATCCCAATACAAAGAGGCTGACACCCAATGGAAGGAAAAAGCTGGCAAGGCTGATTCCGGTCCTGGTCAAGAAGATCGGCCAGCAAAATGACCCTGATGCTGTCTTTGTCAAGTTAATTGATCTGATCATCACCATTGAGAGAAGAACCTGCTATTTGTCTTTGCTCCTGGAAAACGAAAGGGCGCTTGAAACATTAATCACCCTTGCAAAGAAAAGTCCCTGGATCATTACATTCCTTTCAAACCATCCTGCATTGCTGGACGAACTCATGCATCCAGATACCCTGTATTCTCCTCCTGGCAAACAGGCCCTGGAAAAAGAGATGGAAATTCGAATGGCGACTATTCCCCCGGGAGATCTGGAGTTTTTGCTGGAAGAATTGTGTATTTTCAGGCAGATCAATTATTTGCGGGTTGCTGCTGCAGATGTGAGTGGAAATTATCCATTGATGAAAGTCAGTGACCATCTAACCTATATTGCCCAGACCGTTCTTTCCCAAGTGCTTCAGATCGCCTGGAATATCGTGACACAAAAATATGGAGTTCCCCAGGGTTTATCCGATGACACCCTTGAACATTGCGGGTTTGCCATTATCGCATATGGCAAGGTAGGCGGACTTGAAATGGGGTATAAATCAGATATTGATATTGTTTTTTTACATAAGGCAGATTCAGGGGTTACAAAAGGAAAAGAAAAGAGCATTGATATCAACCGGTTTTATTCAAATCTGGGCCAGCGAATTATCAATGCTTTAACCATGCATACGCCTGCAGGCAAACTGTATGGCGCAGATATGAGGTTGAGACCGGGTGGTGATTCTGGTATGATTGTTTCCCATATTAATGCCTTTGAAGAGTATATGAAAAAGGATGCCTGGACATGGGAGCATCAGGCATTGATTCGGGCCAGACCTGTTGCCGGAGATAAAGTCCTTTGTTCAAGGTTTGAAGAGATCAGGAAGACTGTTCTGACTGAGAAAAGGGATGCAGCGACCTTAAAGAGGGAGGTCGGGGATATGCGGGAACGGATGCGGGTTGAGCGCTTAAAGGCTAAAAAGGATTTTTTTGATTTAAAGCAGTCAAGGGGCAGTATTGTGGATATTGAATTTCTGGTTCAATATTTAATTTTAAAAAATGCTCATACCTGTCCTGATTTAATAATTTGGACAGATAATATGAGGCTTCTGGAGAGTCTTGATGGAGAAGGGATTATAACAGGATGTGAGGCTGAACGACTTCAAAATGCCTATCTTGTCATGCGAAAAGCCATACACAGGCTCAATCTCCAGGAAAAGAGCCTTGAAATTCCCCAGGCCCATTTTTTAGAAATTAGGAATCATGTTATCCAAATATATGATAAATATTTAGCTGATTACGTGTGACCTTTAACCTGAAGGTCACAAGCAGGTTAAGAAATAAATACAAGGCTGAGCCAGGGCCAGTATGTGATGATCAGGACAGCCAGAAGCAATACCAGCATAAACGGAATGGTGGCCTTATAAATTTCAATAATGGGCTTATTAAACCTGTATCCCGCGATAAACAGATTCATCCCCACAGGTGGGGTAAAATATCCGATCTGCATATTGGCAAGGAAAATAATGCCCAGATGAACGGGATCAACGCCATATTTCAATGCAATCGGCAGCATTAGAGGGACCATGATAATAATGGCTGAAAAAATATCCAGCATGGCCCCGAGAATCAAAAGAAAAATATTTAAAAGAATTAAAAAGAAAAGCTTGCTGGTCACAAAGGTTTGACAGATCTCAAACAATTTCATGGGCACTTCAGCATCAATGAGAAAATTTGTAAAGCCAAGGGAAACCCCCAGTATTAAAAGAATTCCTCCTACCATTACCATTGACTCCCTGATGATGGCAGCAAGTTGGGAAAGCTGGATTTCTTTGTAAATAAAAACTTCCACGATTAAGACATACATGGCCGTTACTGCAGCGGCCTCGGAAACAGCAAAAATTCCTGAGTAAATACCTGTAAACACAAATATGGGCAAAGGAATTTCCCAGATAGCCTCCCTGGAAGCAGATAAGGCATTTTTAAAAGAAAAGGTTATTAAGGGGATAGAATTTTTTCGATTGGCCCAGATACTCCATAAGGAGAGCAGGAGGATCATTAAAAGGGCCGGCAGAATACCTGCAATAAATAATTTTTCAATGGAGATTTCTTCTCCTGCACCCATCTGCTGGGCAATGACCCCATAGAGAATCAGGGGAAGGGATGGTGGAAGCAAAAGTCCCAGGCTCCCGGAAGTCGTTACAAGCCCAAGGCTGAATTTATCTTTATATCCCGCTTGTTTCAGTGCTGGATACAACAATGCTCCCATGGCGACTATGGTGACACCTGAAGCTCCTGTAAAAGCTGTAAAAAGAGCACAGACAATAAATGCAACTATGGCAAGCCCTCCTGGCATCCATCCGAAAAAGGCCTGGGTCAGCCTGACAAGGCGTTTTGAAGTATTGCTCTCTGATAGAATATATCCGGTAAAGGTAAACAAGGGCAAAGCCAGGAGAATGGGTGTATCGGCTATGCGATACAACTCTATGGCCATGACGGATAGATCAATACCGCTAGAATAAAATCCTGCCATGGCCGCGGCAATAATAATACTGAAAAGAGGTGCGCCTAAAAGTGCAAAAAGAATCAATATGGCGATAAGTATTGCTATCATTGCGGGATGCGCTTAAACAATTTGAAAAGACAGGTGAAGGAAAATAAAAGATACCTGAAACTGATAATGACAAATGATATCGGGAGAATGCTTTCACAGATCCAGGCCGGGATATTTGCAAAGGCTATAACCCCGTCATTTTTTTCCATTATAACAAACATAAGGCTGTAGTATGCCATAACAGCACAAACCAGGGATGTAAAAATAGATATCATAAGATTTGTCAGTTTTTTTAAATGATCAGGAAGAAAGCGGGATATAAGGTCAATACTGATGTGATGGTTGTTTCTGCTGGCAACCATAGCACCGATAAGACCGATCCATAGGACCAGGATCCTGACCAGGGGATCACCCCAGAGAATCCCGGAATCAAACAGATTTCTTAAAAAAATCTGCAGCACTGCTATAAAGATCATTAAAAGCAGAAGCCCGACGAGAATACCATCCTCAATTTTTTGAAGAAGCATAACAATTTTTTGAGGGAAGCCTGCTTTTTTACTGATCATTTTTGATTTGTGCGTTTGAATGAAAATCAGCAAGATGCGTATCCAGTTGATCTACCATAGCCTTTGGAAGAATACCGGATTTGACCATTTTTTCTGATGCAATGCCAGCTATTTCTTGCCATTCACCCAGCGCGTCCCTGGAAGGTGTGATAAATGTTATCCCCCTGTTCTTTAACGCCTGGATTGCATTGATATCATCTTCCCTGTTCTGAACATCAATTTCGTTTAATGCTTTGGTCATGATCTGGGTAACAATTTTGCGATCCGGTTCAGCAATTTTTAAAAACGCCTCTTTATCAACGGCAAGCACGGCATGAAGATAAATCAGGGGTATGTCTGTTATATATTTAATCTGGGTATGCCATTGCAGGACAACAGCCCCGACAGGAGATGTCGCCACTGTATTAATCAGACCGGTCTGAAGGCCGGTTCGCACATCTGCAATGGATAAAGGAATGGGTGTGACGCCAAAGGACTTAATGGAATCCTGGCTGATTTTATCGTTATCTGGAATCCATACTTTCTGATTTCTTAGATCCTGTACCGTTTCAATTGGGTTTTGTGACATAATGTATGCAAACCCACCGCCGATGAGCCCAAAAGTCACAAACCCGGCATTATCAAGTCCGTCAATGACAGATTGGTCTATATATTTTCTGACATAGTCTACTTCTTCCAGGTTTTTAAATTTTAAAGGCTGTGCATAGATCTGGTTTGCCGGGAAAAACTGGGAAAGGCTTCCAGCCACAACCGCTCCTCCTTGTAACTGACCAATTCGGATTTTTTGTAAAACAGTTTTATCATTGCCCATGACACCGCCGGGATAGAATTTAAATGTCACACGGTTATCGGTTTTTTGGGCCACCATGTCTGCGCCCTTGTTCATTTTTTCCATCCACATGGAGCCTTCTGGTGAAAGGGTGGCAATTTTCAGTCTGACGGCAAAGGCATTATCTGTTGTGAACACAACAAATAAAATCAATATCAAAGGTTTAAGGATTTGGAAAATCATGGATATCTCCGGCTTAACAAGTTTTAAAAATAATCATCTGCACTATTTATCAATTCTTGGGCCTGTATTTGGGCCCAGGTATTTATAAGGGTATATCCTGATACATGGGGATCTGCAGCAATCACCTCTTTTAGGAATTGGTCATGAAGTTTTCTGTCAAATATCATCCTTGCATATAATTTTGCAAAAACAACCTTTGCCATCAGGTTTTTCCCCTTAGATAAGATGACAGCCTTATCAAAATATTGTTTTCCTAATTCTGGGTTGCCGCCAAGACCAGGCGGCAGCAAGGTTGCCAATGTTCCCAGATAGAGATATGCAGCGCCATCTTTATACGCCTCATCAAGTTCAATTACTTTTTGCATGATCAACTCAATATGTGCCATATCTGCAATGGCATTAAAATCATTTTTATTGGCCATGATCCAGGCTGACCATGCATTGCCCAGGGCAAAAAGAACGGGAACATGTTCTTTTTGCATCTTTGAAATGATCTTTTCAAAATCTTCAAATGGTTTTGATTTAAGCCTGCATGCATCTTTTTTTTCAAGGCAGATTGCCTGGTTAGCATAATTTAAGGCTTTTTGCGCCATTTTTTTTGATCTGTCCATGTCTTTTACAAACAGATCGGCATAAGCTGTGTACAACATGGCAGCCGTGGACAGCAGGGTTTCATTTTTCGGGTCTTTGCTGATCAGACTGTCGATCATCAGCAAATATGCCGGGGCTCCTGCTTTTACCATGGGTAAATCGTCATTGTTTAAAATTGTATTGGAAAGATTTTCCATCATGTCTGATGTGGCAGATGTCATAATGATCGCACAGCCTGATGATAAAAAAAGATTTATTATGCAAAAAATAAAGATAGCAATCGCTGAAAGGGATTGTCTTAAATTATGGTTCGCTATCCGGTGAAGAATCATCAATAAATCAAACCCTTTATCTATTTGGGACGTTTGATAGCCAGTAATTTATCATTTGTTTTTGAAAATTAACGTGTTTGGAAAAAAAAAGCAACTAGGGATTCACGGCTATCCTTCCCTGATTGATTCAGTTCTTTCAGGTGCCATCTCCCTGTAAAGGGTTATTGAAAAACAGGTTCCCTTTTCAGGTGAAGAATCCACATAAATTTTACCCCCGTGGTCCTGGATAATTCCATATACCACAGAAAGGCCCAGGCCCACACCTTTGCCTTTTGTCTTTGTGGTAAAAAATGGTTCAAAAATTTTTGATACAATATTTTTAAGAATGCCGGACCCGGTATCTTTAATCTTCAGCCCAATGGCGGCTTGATTTTTTTTGCTGAAAGTTTTAATGGTCAGTCGCTTTTTCCTGGAAGTTGCCATGCTTTCCACGGCATTGGAAATCAGGTTCATGAGCACCTGTTTTAACTGGTCATCTGATCCTTTGATCAGGGGCAGATTGTATTCAAGTTCTTCTATGACATGGATATTGTTTAATTTTAAAAGGTTGGCATTTAATATCAGCGTCTGTTCAATGAGATTATTGAGATCAAATTTGATCAGTTCAATTTTTGACTGGCGTGCAAACACAAGAAGGTTGGTGACAATGCGGCTGATCCTTCGTGTTTCCGTCTCCATGAGTTCCAGATATTTTAAAAATTGATCAATGGTTTTTTGATCAATGACGTCTTCTTTTAATATTCGTTTGCTGAGCAGGACAAGATTTAATATGCCGGCAACAGGATTGTTGATTTCATGGACAATAGACGAGGATAATTTGCCCAAAGAGGCCATTTTATCCTGGTGCAGAAGCCTTTCATGACTTTCGTTCAATTGTTGGGTTCTCTCTTCCACCTTTTTGACAAGAACGTCTTCGTCCAGTTTGCGCTGGGTAATATCCCGGCTGATTTCAATAAATTTAGAAATCTTTCCATTTTTTTCCCAGATGGGAAATACGGTCAGCTCCGTGTGCCGGGGCTTGCCATTATAGTCCAGCCGTGTCAGCTCAACCTGGCAATGTCTTTTGTTCTTGATGACTTCTTCAAGAGGGCATATATTGTGGCAATTGCTGGGTTCCCTCTTATCCTCCTTTAGCACCTCAAAACATTTGCGGCCGATGACATCTTCCCTGGAACATCCCAATTGTTTTAAGAAAGCCGCGTTTGTTTCCATGATCTCTTTTTCAGGGGAGATGATTAATACAAAATCTTTGATACCACTGAGAATAGTTTGTATCTCTTTTTCAGGCAGGTCCATAATCACATCCTTGCAAAAAAGTTATAAGCAATCGGAAATATTATTAATTTCTAACATAGGATGAATTATGAATGCAAGATTCTTATGTAAAACAAAGTGTTGAAATATTAGAATCCTGTGTTGAAAAATCCAACAGCGGTGAAGATGCCTGGTGATGATGGAATTCCACTGCCTTGATATGTAAAGAGCCTTATAGGCTGTAGTAAAACCCTACAATTTGAGATTCCGGTAATCTGCTGTACCTGTGATGCCAATATATTTAAAATCCCGCAATAGACAAGGGGTTTAATATTAAATTTGTCTTTTTGACCAGGCTGGCCTTTTTTTTGCTCTACTAAATAGGAAAAAGAACAAAATAATAATTCATAAAAAGGAGAAAAGATAATGAGACAATCAATAAGAACCGAAAAATCTACAAACATCTGGAAAGCCAGAAAAGACAAAACAGATCATCCCTGTATCTGGATGCAGGCAGGCGTTGCAAAAAAGAAAAACTGCAACAATTTTTATGACTGCACCAATTGCAAATATGATGATTCCATGGCTAAAACGGCAAAAGCCGGCAAACACATCACCTGGCAGGAAGCCTTGAGAAACAGGGACAGCAAGGACAGAACCTGCAGGCATGCGCTGACCCACAGGACTGAACACAAAAGCTGCCCCATGAATTACAATTGCGGGCGGTGTGATTTTGACCAGTATTTTGAAGATATTCTTTCCCCGAAGACGGGTCATTCCATGGTGTATATGAAAGATGTCAAAGGCTTTGATATTGCAGACGGATATTATTTTCACAAGGGTCATACATGGGCCAGTATCGACAGCGGCGGCCTTATTCGTATCGGCCTTGATGATTTTTCATTCAAGGTCCTGGGCTGCCCGGATGCCTTTGACCTTCCCCTGACGGGCCAGGAACTGAACAAGGATAAGGCGGGGTGGGGATTGAAAAGAAAAGAAAATCTGGCCGATATTCTCTCTCCTGTGAATGGGATCATCACGGAGGTCAATAACAATACCAGGAAATCTCCGGATCTTTCAAAGAATGATCCCTATGGTGATGGATGGCTTTTTACCATTCATAATTCTGATATAAAGGGAATCGTTCAAGATCTTAAAACGGACAATGACAGCGTGGAATGGCTGGGACAGGAAGTGACCACCCTTGAAAACATGATTGAAAGGGTAACAGGTCCTTTGAGTGCAGATGGTGGTCTGTTAAAGGCAGATGTATTTGGAAATCTGCCGACCCTTGGCTGGCATAACCTGACCCGCACCTTTTTTAGAACTTAAAAGCTGTCTTTATTCACCTTTTAAAAAAGGATGTGGCCAATGGAAACAAAAATAGAACAGAAAACCGCTGCCTGTCTCTGGATGCAGGCGGGAGTGGTAAAGAAAAAAATATGTATAAGTGATTTTTCCTGTATGACCTGTAGATTTGACCGGGCTTTGAGAAAAGCCTGCCATGAAAATGAGGATCTTCAAAAAAAGGGCATGATCCTAAAGGGAAAAAGGGGCAATCTTGTTTTCTGGAAAGAAAAACTTATAAAACAACCCCTGGCAAAAAGACCGTGTATCCATCACATGAAAGGCTATATTGACTTTAAAGCCTGTCCCAAAACCTATCATTGCATTGATTGCGAATTTGATCACTACTTCCATGACCAGTTCAAGGTTTATACCGTCTTAAAACCAGTGGAGTTTAATGATATCAGAGGCGTGTCCCTGCCTGTGGGGTATTATCTTCATTCAGGGCATACATGGGTGAAAATAGAGGATCGCAGCAATGTTCGTATTGGTATTGACGATTTTGCTTCAAGGGTTTTGGGGAAAATTACCGCCATAAAAACTCCTTTGATGGGCAAACAGGTTTTCCAGGGGAAAAAGGCCATTCATATATCCAGGAACAAACATAAGGCATCATTTTTATCCCCGGTCAGCGGCGTGATCACCCAGGTCAATTCAAAGGTAAATAAAACCCCCGGTCTGATCAATCATGATCCCTATACAGACGGTTGGGTATTAAGCCTTTATTGCCCGAACCTGAAACAAGAACTGAAACAACTAATGTTCATGGATTCAAATACAAGGTTCATGGAAATGGAAATGGACAGACTATATGCCTTTTTAGAAGAAGAGACACAGCTTGCGGCAGCAGATGGTGGAAGCCTGGGTAGAGATCTTTTTAAAAACCTGCCGAAAATTTCCAGGGACAGGCTGTTAAATCTTTTTATCCACAAAGATCCCTGATGTTGTCGGCCAGAAAGATATTGCAATACCGGCAAAACTGACTTGATTTTCTGTCAACATCATCAAGGCTTCTGCAATAGTGCATAATGCATCTTTCATCTTTACAGTGGCGAAGATCAAAGGTATGCCCGAGTTCATGGATGGCTTCTTTTACGATTCTCTTACGTCCTTTGATAATACCCTTGACTTCAAGGCTGGCAACCAGTCTGGCAATAGATATAATGCAGGCTTTCCCCCCAAGCTGGGCCTCACCATAAACATGGGTGAGGATAGGAATAAAAAGATCCTCCATTGTTACTGCAATAATCTTGATACAATCATCTGGTGCCTTTTTTTCCAGCGCCTCAAGGATTTTTGTTGAATGATATTGTTTACGCTCCGGATCATAGGCAAAGAAAATATCGTATAAAACCGTCTCCACCCTGGCACTGAACCTGAAAAATTCCCCTGCTTCCCTTGCAATGGCCTGACTCATCCATTGCGGAATATCTCCAACCGGGGAAACAATAATGGTATCAATATTATTCATTTGCCAATGGCGAGACAGTAAGCGTATTTATTTGTCACGATCATTTTTTAAGTCATATAGTTTTATCTTGTTGTACAGGGTTGATCTGTCAATACCAAGAATGGCAGCACTTTTTGAAATATTCCAACTATTCTCATTTAAGATTTTTGAAATATGATGTTTTTCCACATCATTTAAAGAAAAATACTTATTTTTCAATTCGTTTTCCAGCCCTTTTACAATGGGAAGATCAAAGGGTGTAATGGTCCGGGTTTTACAGACCACCACTGCTCTTTCAATGGCATTGGAAAGCTCCCTTACATTCCCCGGCCATTCATAAAGCATGAGTTCATCCATGGCATCCCGGCTGATTCTTTCCACCCCTCTGTTGATCTCCTGGGTGGTTTTCATTAAAAAATGTTTTGCCAGCAGGGGGATATCCTCTTTTCGTTCCCTTAACGTCGGCATGGTAAATGTAATGACGTTCAGTCGATAATACAGGTCTTCCCGGAAGGTTCGATTTTTAATGGCCTGTTCAAGATTTGCATTGGTGGCGGCAATCACCCTGAAGTCGGCTGTAATGGGCTGGGTACCCCCAACCCTGTAAAATATTTTATCTTCCAGGATCTGGAGCAGGTCAATCTGCATTCGCATGCTGATTTCACCGATTTCATCCAGAAACAATGTCCCGCTGCCAGCAAGCTCCAGACGGCCTTTCCGGGTTTCTTTTGCATCTGTAAAAGCTCCTTTTTGATGGCCGAAAAGTTCGCTTTCCATGATATGTATTGGAATGGCTCCGCAATTCACACTGACAAAAGGGCCATTGGAAACCCTGGAATTGGAGTGAATGGCTTTTGCAGCAAGCCCTTTTCCCGTTCCGGTTTCACCCGTGATCAGAACAGTTGTTTCAGTATCCTTGATATCTTCTATCAGATTGAAAATTTCCTGCATTGGCCTGGATTGGCCTATCATACTTTCAAACCGGGTTCTTTGTTCGTAATCTTCCTTTAAAAACAGGTTCTCTTTTATTTTAGCCCTGTGATTGACCAGTTTCTGGATGAGCACCCCCAGTTCCTCTGGATCAAACGGTTTTAAAAGATAATCAAAAGCATGGTATTTCATGGCCTGGACTGCTGAAGGGATGGAGCCGTAGGCCGTGATCATAATAGCATCAATATCAGGATAAAACTCTTTTACATGCTTGAGAACATCCATTCCACTGATGCCATCCATTTGAATGTCCAGCAAAAGAAGGTCAAAACTTTTGGTTTTGAGAAGGTCAATGGCTTTTTCGCCGCTGGGCACGTTTTCTACATGATACCCGTCTCTTTGAAGCCAGCCCGTAAGTGATTCCCGAATAACCAACTCATCATCAACCACCAGAATCCTTGTTTGTTCCATCCAGGTCTCCTTTAAGCACTCTTCAAGGCAATTTTATGGCTTGTTGCGTGCAGTTTGGAAGCGGCATCCTGTTTTTTGAAGATGGCCACGTCATCTGCATCCACATATTCAATGGCCCGAACCTCACAGAATCTTACGCACTGGGGATCTCCATCACACAGGTCGCATTTGAAGACTTCCCTGGCAATGGAATTAAACCCCATGGCGCCAAACGGGCAAACTGCCACACAAGACCTGCAGCCGATACATTTGTCGTAATCCACTTCAATTTTATTGAGCGTATCATTGCGGGAAATCGCATTTGCCGGGCAGACACCCATGCAGGGCGCATCCTGGCACTGCTGACAGGCCATGGGGATGTAGACCCCGTCCATTTCCCATTTCATAACCCTGATGCGGCTTCTGGCAGGATTTGATACACCGTCATGTTTTACCGCACATACCAGTTCGCACAATCTGCACCCTGTACATTTTTCATAATTTATCATTAAAACTTTATTTTCCATGAGTTGAGTTGACTCCTTTCTACAGCATATGAGAGGGCTCGTTTTCAATCCCAAGCCGTTTCAGGGTTTCAGGTTTTGGATTGCCATTTTTATCAAGCCCTTTGTGCTCGTAAAATTCATCAATCATTTTAACAAATTTTTTCTTGTCAATCATCATTCCGACAACGTCAGGGGCCCCTCTTCTGCAGGGCTCATCAAAATAACGATGGTTGAGCATGTCGCCTTTTTCAAGATCATTTCTTGTCAAACCTTCCCTTAAATTAAAGAGTCTTTCTATCATGTTGCAACGCTCTGAAATATCCCAGAGTTCTTCCGGCGTATATTCAAGGCCTGTGTTGTAAAAAAGAACCTTTGGCCAGTCCTCGAAGTTGGGCAGGGTTGCGCCCAGAAAGGTTGTATGGTACTTGCAGATGCCCAGACAGTCCACACCCATGTAGCAGTTTTCCTGCCAGAAAACCTGCCAGGCTTTTCCCACATACTCTGTATGCTCTGAGCTGAGCTTTCCTTTGTAGGGTACGGGACTGCCATAGATTTTATGCAATACTTTTTCAGGCAGATGATACAGATCAATGGCAGGACGACTTCTTAAATGATCAGACCCCCTTGATGCGGTTGCAATATTCAGGGCCAGCCCCGGGGTGGCTCTTTCATCGGAATGAAGGTTGCTCATTCCCTTTACCTGGATGAGATATTCAAATGAATCTTTGCCAAATATTTTAGAGGCTGGAATACCACCCTGGGCAAGGGCATCGGCCACTTTGCCTTTCCTGTAGCAGATGCGTTCCACCATCTCGAGAAGCGCTTCGTCATTGCCGAATCTTAAGTCCAGGCCGTCTGTATCCTTGCTGGTAATAATGCCTTTTTCATAGAGTTCCATTGCCCAGGAAATCAAACTGCCCACCTCAAGATTATCCATGCCGTACTGGTCAACCAGGTGGTTTCCTACGAGCACGGTCTCGGCTCTCGGTGTATCCGGCTCTCCTCCGAATGCCCCCTGGGACGTGTATTCAGGCCCCTCATCGTATTTGCCTTTAAGGGGCCCTGAAGGGATTCTGTACTGGGCACGGCAATGGACCTGGCAGCCAAAACAGCCTGCCATATGATAGGGTCCCATTGTATCTTCACAGATTTCATCTATTGCCTCAGGCTCGATATCATCGGCATACTCGCACTGGTTATACTGGAAATTTCTAGTACGAACCCCGCCCCAGGAATTGGTTGCACCCCAGATCATGGGGGTTCCAAGGGTTCCCTGGGTTTTATTCACCTTTGCCGAGGTGATCTGATCAATAAATCGCTTGTTATATTCCAGGGCTTCAACAGGATGAGTAATTTTGATGTCCATGGTTCCTCTGCAGGCAATTGCCTTGAGATTCTTGGAGCCCATGACAGCACCCATTCCCGTTCTTCCTCCAGCATTTTTAATCCCGGTCATGACATTGGCAAATGTTACCAGATTTTCACCGGCAGGTCCTATGACAAGGGATTTTATTTCCCTGTCATTGAGTTCCTCCTGGATGGCCCACTGGGTATCTGTGGTGGTTTTTCCCCAGATATTTTCTGCATCACAAATTTCAATGGTGCCGTTTTTAATAAAAAGGTAAGACGGTTTTTTGGCCTTCCCTTTTATGACAAGGTGATGAAAGCCTGCCCATGCCATTTCCGGGGCAAAAAAACCTCCCATGTTAGCAGAGCCCAAAAGTCCGGTAAGAGGGGATTTTGCCATGATATGGGTTCTGGCCGTTGCTGATGCACAGGTTGCAGTAAGTATACCGCCGCTGACAATCAAAGGATTATCCGGTCCTAAAGGATCACAGCCTTTTTTAGAGTGATTCAGTAACAAGTAGGCATCAAGACCTCGACCACCGAGAAATTTTCTTCTGACATCAAGAGGAATCGGTTTGACCTCTATCTCTCCCGTGGTTAGGTTGATATAAGCAATTTTTCTGTTCAAAGCCATGTTATTTGCCCCCCATCTTTTTCTTGAATGCTGCCTCGGCTATCTTTTTGTTTACTTCCCAGACCGGCCCGCGGATTCTTGGAAAATCAGGACGAATCCAGGCGACGCGGAATTCACAGGTACACACCGGGCACTTCACATGCTTATCTCCCGGCTTAGGTTCCAACCTGCCCATACAGGTCGGGTTATGGCATCTAAATTTTCCATAGGTTCTGGTTTTGCGCAGACTTTCCGCTCCTGACAATTGTTTGTCATCAAAGGCCATTGTGATTCTCCTTATTCAAAGATCGTTTTTATTTTATGGCGATCAGTTTTTCTTCAGGCGTTTTGGATTTGTTCAAAAGCTTATCCAACTCAGAGTTATCCCATCGTTTAAACAGGTCATGCTCGATCCCCATGCAATCCAACACCTTGCCGACAGATTGATTAATAATGTCATCAATGGTTTTGGGGTGATGATAAAAAGCCGGTACGGGCGGGATAATATGGGCCCCCATTTCAGCGGCCTGGGTTAAAAGCCTTAAATGCCCTATATGCAAAGGGGTTTCCCTGAACATCAGTGCCAGCTTCCTTTTTTCTTTGAGCTGGACATCTGCTGCCCGGATCAACAGATTCTCATTATAGGAGTTTGCAATTCCAGACAGGGTTTTTACTGTACAGGGTGCCACCACCATGCCCATGGTCAGAAAGGAACCACTGGCAACAGATGCAGCAATATCATTGTTGGTATAGGTAAAATCCGCCATGGCAAGAACTTCATCCACATCATAATCGGTTTCAATCCTGATATTGAGTTTTCCGGCTTCCGAAATAATCAGATGGGTTTCAATGCCACGGGTTTTAAGGACTTCAAGCATCCTGATGCCATAAATCACACCACTTGCCCCGGCTATCCCCACGATTAATCGTTTTGTCATATTATACTCCCTGCGGTTTGCAATTTATAATTCTATTTTTCGTGTTTGGTCACTTCTACTAAATTATAACCTTTTTTTTCAATTAAAGAGACAATTCTTTTCAGGCATTTTGCTTCAAACCGTATGATAAGCCTTTTAGCAACGGAATCAGGATTTTTTAATGTAAACAGCCCCTTGATTTCAAGACCCAGTATAAAGATATCTTCCAGAATTTTCTTTATGGTAACCTTGGAATCGCCGTTTATTTCGATGGAAACCCCATGCAGCCCTTCCGCACTTCCGAGAAGCTGGCTTAGCGCGTGGGAGAAATCCCTGTTTGAAAGGCTTCCCACAAAGATTTCACCATCCATAACCGGTAAAAAGCTTCTGCCGAATTGTTTGCCCTTTTCAAGAGCGGTTTCAACAGTATCATCCACAGACAGGGTAACGGGTTTTCTAACCATAATATCTTTTACTTTCAGCCGTTCGTTAAAATATTGAACTTCATAAATATCCTGGGTCGCAATGGCCCAGGAAGCAGCCTCTCTCAGATCCCGTCTTGCAATAAGCCCTCTGAATTTCCCGTTATCCACAACGGCCATAAAAGGGACTCTGTTTTTTTCAAATAAAATCATGGCTTCTTTTGCTGAAAGATCGCTTGATATTGTATCAGGATTTTTACGCATCCAGTTTTTAACAATCATCCTCATCTCTCCATAAAATGGTTTTCGTAAAATGCCTGTTCTGTAATCAGGCCAAGCCCCCGGCTAATCAAACAGCCCCATTTCTGCGGCCCTTTTTTTAGACAGGTTGATGGCCGTCTTTGTTCTGAACCAGTCTTTAAGGCCGTCAATCCTGAGTTGTCTGGCCTCTTCCCAATATGGTCCGGAAAGCTTATCTGCTCCGAACATGGTTTTAAACCGCTCAAGGCCGGTTTTACCGTATCTGTCCAGGCGGTCTGCTTCCACCACCAGGGTTGCTGAAATATTGTTCATTTTAAAAACGATTTCAGGCAGGTCATGAACTTTAATGATGCTCTGGATCTCTTTAATCTTATTTTTATCATATTCAAACGCTGATAAAATTTTACCTGCAATGACAGCGCCCTGTTCCATATGCTGGGTAAAACTGGATGAATCAGCTTTTACCCTGGGAGTTGCCTGGTTAAAGTCAGAAAAGTCAATGGCTGTCCATCCTAAGTCATGGAGGTATGCTGCCGGCAGAACAATATCCTCATCAGCCTTTTCATGTTCCAGCAAGGTTTTGCAAAGATTTACCATGCGCAGGATATGATCCCAGTCTCCGTCACGACCCTTTTTGTATAAGGGCTCAATCATTTTAATTAATTGTCGTTCAAATGATATGTCCATTAAAAAAGTTCCAATGCTGATTTTATTACCTGTTGGCTAAAGGCAGAATCTTCCATGTTTGCATCGATTTCAATAATTTTTATTCTTGGATCAAGCTTAGCTCTCAATGTTTCAACGAAAATGCGGTCCTCTTCCGGATCATAGGTTGGGTTGCCTTTTGCATCCACAGACGACCATCCCTGCATGGGAACCATCACTTTTACAGGGGCCTTTGAACCATTGAGCTTCCTTGCAAATTCATTGGCAATGATTTTAAGTTCATCTGGTGAAAGGCGAAGCCAGGTTCGAAATTTATCAAGATCGTATTTTCGCCTTTCATGGAATTCTTCTTTATATTTTGATCTGGACGGAGTCATGTGATTGACCGAACAGGTGGAGATAATCTGGGGAATTCCCTTTTTCCCGGCAGACTCCAGCCGGTTGGGACCGCCATCCCGCATATACCCGAAATAATGCTCGCCAACCCCGCCCGGAGCAAGGTCAATAACGCCCTGAAAAAATCCTTCCGCAATCATCTTTTCCATGGCCTGGTCGCCAACACCGGCTGCAGAAAACCCTGTGACCTGGTACCCTTCTTTTTCAAGGGCTGCCCTGACCGAGCGTGCACATTGTTCACACGGGCCCAGCATGGTCATGGCAATGGTTTTTTTGTTCTGGGTGGCAAGAGTGTTGCTCACATACTCTATCATGCCTTTCATGGCATAACAGGCTCTGTCCATGACATTTGCGAGCATATCAGTCACACCAGATATTTCAATGACGGAATGAAACAATAAAATATCACCCGTACCAATGTATTTTGTAGAAAGTCCGGGAAGTGCTGCTGTGGAGGATATCATCAATTTGGGGATGCCAAAGGGTAATGCCCGCATGACATCGGTTGCCATCAAAGAGCCTGTAGATCCGCCAAGGGCCATGACACCGTCAATTTTCCCCGCAGCATACAGATCTCTGGCAATTTTTGTAGCCCCATCAATAATAATGTTGGTAATGGTGGACCTTTCTTTGGACGTATTGATTTCTTCAATGGTTGATCCGCCGGCCGATGCGACATGGGACGGGGTCAGTTCTGCATGTGATGCTTCCTTTCCCCGCATGGAAAGATCCATTAAAAGAGGTAAAACACCAATTTCTTTAAATTTGTATTTTAAATACCGGGTTTCTTCTCTTTTCGTATCAAGGGTAGATATGATTAAAACCGTTTTGGAATTTGTCATTTAGTTTATAACCCCAGTCTCGTCCGGATATCTTTTTTCAAGGTTTCCTTATTAATTTTGCCGGAATCTCCAACAGCTGGAAATTCATTTACAATTTCAAGATGCTCAGGAAGTTTGAACATGGCAATCTCTTTGGTTTTCAGATAATTGACCATGGTCGTGAAATCAAACTCCATGCCGGCTTTAGGGATCACATAGGCGGCACAGCGCTCTCCCATTTCCCTGTCAGGATACCCTACAATGGCAACGGCTGCCACAGCCGGATGATCATTTAAAAGGCCTTCTACTTCTGCCGGATAAATATTTTGTCCCCCCCGGATGATCATGTCCTTGGCACGGCCCAATATCCAGAGACATCCCTGATCAAATTTGACAATATCTTCTGTTGTGGTCCAGCCGTCTTTGTCAAAAACAGTGGAAGTCAGCTCTTCATCCCGATAATATCCTGCCGGTGCATGAGGCCCCCTGAAATAGAGAATGCCGGGTTCACCGTCCGGGACGGTTTTTTCCTTGTTTTCCTGGTCTGCCAGCCGGACTTTATTGCCGGGCAGCATTCTGCCCACGGTTCTGCGCCGAAGATCCTTGGTATCTTCCACCCGGCAACCGGATACAGATCCCATGTCCTGGGTGCCCAGATCACTGGTGATGGAAGCGCCAAAAGCATTTTCAGCTTCCTCTGCCACCTGAGGAGGCAGATACCCGCCGGCAGAGCGAATAAATCTCAAAGAACTTAAGTCATACTTTGACACATCCGCTTCAAGCATTCTGATCAGATGGGTCGGCACCACACCAATGGCCGTTGCCTTTTCTTTTTCAATGAGCGCCAGGGCCGCATCCGGGGAAAAGTCTTCCAGCATAACGGTTTTAGCCCCTGCAATGGGCGCTGCAAAATAGGTCAACGTCCCGGCAGCACCGCCGGCATGGGGGGCAATGGCCATGGTGATATCATCCTTGGTCAGGTTCCAGATATCCACACGACCTTTGGACGTGCAGATTCTCGGGGCGGTTGGCCATTCAACAAGCTTTGGAATACCCGTGGTTCCCGAGGTGGTGGTTAAAATGGAGATATTTTCAATGGCATCAAACCGTCTTTTGGCAAGCACTGACTTGTCCACGGGCAATTGCACTCTTTTGGCAGCCATGGTGGTCAATGAAAAAGTTCCTTCGGGCGCATCCGGGGGCACGATATCATCAAACAGGAAAATATTTTTCAGGTGAGAAAATTTTTTTTGAAGATCCTCATACATTTCTAAATAATTAAAATTATTGTAGGTATGAAGAATAATCACGGCGGATGCCTTGGTTCTATCCACCATATAGGTCAGTTCTTTTTTTCTCAGATAGGGGTAAACCGTCAGAGAAATCAAGCCGGCCCGTTCACATGCAATTCTTGCCAGAAACCCGTATACGCTGTTGGGAGATTGAATAATGACCCTGGAATGTTTTTCCATACCCATTTCAACCCAGGATATGGCCATGGCATCCACAAGTTCCACCGCCTTTTTCCATGTCAATCTGTATTTTGAATCTACCAAAGCTTCCTGGTCAGGCATCTGGCTGGCATTTTTTGCCCAGAAATCATAAAATGTTTCCCGGGTCCAGTATCCGTCTCTCAGGAATTCATCCGTCATCTCTTTTGTATATCGAATTGGTTTCACGATTTATCCTTTCCTTATAATCCAAGCTCAGACCATCTTGCCTTAACCCTTGCAACAACGTCTGGATCAAGCGTGATGGGGATGGGTTTGTGCTCCCATTCATAGGGGATAGTCGCATCTAAAAGGAGTCGTCCAGTGATCCATCTTGCATTGATTGGCAATGAGGGATCAAGTGGGGTAGACCGTCCTCTCTTGATGACCTGGGAACGGTTGGGCTGGAATCTGAAACTCAAGGCATACATCACCCGCGAGATATCCCATGGATCAATATCTTCATCCACAACAATCACTGTCTTAAGGCCATAGGCGCCCATTTCCGTTGAAATGGATGCAGTAAGAACCTGATCCACGTGCCCTGGGTACATCTGTTTCATGGAGATAATGGCAAGAAATCGTCCGGCCCCTTCCGGCGGACAATAAACCGCTTTTAAACCCGGAATATTCATTTCATTGAGCTGTTGCCAGAGGGTGGCACCATAGGACAATGCCATAGTCATGTGGGTATCTGTTATAGCACGACCAACCGTGGTTCCCCAGTGGATGGGATTGTTTCTGTAAGTTACACATTTAATATCGATAAAGTTTCTGGGATCCGTTCCCACACCTGAATAATACCCCGTATATTCACCAAAAGGGCCCTCTTCCATGAATTTATCTGCATCCACAAACCCTTCAACAACCATTTCCGCATGGGCAGGAATGGGCAGGTCAACCACTTCGCCTTTTACAACTTCTACCGCTTCACCTCTAAAGGCTCCGGCAACATCATATTCACTTGTAAATGCTCCTATCCTGGCAGCTCCCACGAGAAACAGTATCGGGTCACATCCGGAAACCGACGCCACGGGCATGGGTTGTTTCAGGGCCTGGTATTTTTTCAGCATGATATCAGCATGTTTGCCTTTGATAAACTGGGTACCGATTTTGTCTTTGCCCAGAAGCTGGCTTCGATAGGTCCCAAGGTTCACCCATCCGGAATCAGGATCTTTTGAGATGATGAAATGGGCCGTGCCATAATACCTGCCCCCATCCAGAGGATAGTAGTGGGGTATTGGGAATTTGTATAGATCCACATCATCACCCATCATGATATTTTCTTTGCAGGGAGCCTGGGCCTTTTCTACATATCTGGGTGGTATGGGTTTTTTTGCTTTTTGAGCCCAGCCATTATAAAGATCAGTAAGACTTGAATTTTCGGGCATTCCCATAATAATTGCCAGTCGCTGTACCGTTGTGCAGACACTTGTTATAACGGGCGAATTATACCCCTTTATATTTTCAAACAAAAGTGCCGGGCCCTGGGCTTCCTCATTTAATTTTGCAATATGGGATAATTCCAGGTTCCAGTCAACTTCAACTGTAATTCGTTTTAACAGCCCTTTTTCCTCACAGACAGCCACAAAATCTCTCATATCTTTCATAAATTTTTCTCCTTTGTCATTGCCAACCCTTTTGACACAAAAATAGGGTTGGCATTTCTTTGTACACAGGTTTATATTTTTGACCAGGCCTTGAATTTTCGGACTGGTGGTAAAACAATGCTGCAGTCAACGATTGACTTTTTTCCCTGCAATAAGCCCGGCACAGATATGCTCAAGCGCTGATCCTCTTGCTTTCATGATCGGTTCTGCTTTTTTACTGCTCCAGACCGTTTCCGGCCTGCTTTGAAGAATCATGATTTTTGCCTGGCCAGGGGTGTCCTTATCAATGGCCCATTCGATGTCCATGGGCTTGCCATAATGTTTTTCAATACGCTTTCCGATTTTCGCAAGCTCAATGGCATCTTTATCTATCACACATTGAATATCTGCTCTTTCCGCCGGGATCTCCTGTTTTATAACGCAATGATTTTCAGGATCACGGGTATACAGGATAGTTTTGTAGGAAACAGTTTTTTTAATCACTTCATCAGTGATTTTATTGATAATAAAATTATCCGGGGTGCATTCCCCGCTCACGACACTCTCGCCGAATCCCCAGTTTGCATCAATGGCAATGGTGGACCGATCTCCCGTGGCTGGATTCAATGTAAACATCACGCCGGCGGTCCACGCATTGGCCATTTTCTGAACACCTACTGAGATTTCCACCTGTTCATGGGGAAAGCCCATTTTTGTTCTGTAATAGATTGCTCTTGCAGTAAAAAGACTTGACCAGCATTTTTTCACATATTTTAGAACACCATCCACCCCCCTGATCCAGAGAAAGGTGTCCTGCTGTCCAGCAAAACTGGCTCCAGGGAGGTCTTCAGCCGTTGCACTGGATCTTATGGCACAAGGAACAGCAGGAACATTGCATCGCTTGGAAAGCCTGCGGTAAAATTCTCCAATATAATCCTGCAGGTCATCATTCATGGGGGTACTTTCGATAAGTGCCCGGATGGTTTTACTGGCAGCCTCACCAGAATCCATGTCATTGGCCTTGATACCATCCAGGATTTTAAAGATATCCTTTCTGATATTGCCCTGCTCAAGAAAAATGGTATAGGCTTTGGTGGTTATTGCAAAGCCGGGGGGAACTGGAATCTGTGCTTTCAACAGCTCCCCCAGGCTTGCATTTTTGCCGCCCACAAGGGGAATGGATTGCATATCACACTCTTCAAACCAGAGGACATAGTCAGATCTTTTTTCCATGACAATCACTTACCTTTCTATGTAAACTCGTCCTGTATCGCCATTAAGCTTGATTTTCATGCCGGATTTGATAATGGCAGTTGCCTGCCCCGTTCCGACAACAGCCGGCATGCCGTATTCGCGACAGACAATGGCTGCATGGCTCATGATACCGCCCACATCAGTGATAACCCCTTTGATTTTCTGGAATACGGGTGCCCATGAGGGTGAAGTGGTCGGTGCCACAAGAATTTCTCCCTCCTTGAGCTGACCGATATCCTCAACGGAGCGGCATACCCGGGCAATACCTTCAACAACACCCGGCGATCCTGCAAACCCTTCTATTTCATTGACCTTGTCCGGATCTCCGATTTCCTTTAATTTTGCCCATGCTGCCATGCTTTCATTGGTAACGCCCCAGAGCACGACGGTAAAAGGTTCGGCAATGACTTCAGGCGGAGTTCCATAGGCGGGAAGGGGGCGGTGGTCTTTGAATATTTTATAAACCCCTTTTCTCCATGCGACTTCTTCGGGCCAGTGCAGGGGGCCATATCCTTTTGTTCCAGTGGCCCATGCAGTCACAATATCCCATAAGGCTTCCTTGATTTCGCTTCTGGACATGTACCAGATATCTTCCTGGCCTTTTAAGAATTTGTGCTCGGTCATGATGGCGGCAACTTCTCTCATCTTGTTCCAGAACACTGAATGAAACCAGTGCTCTACGTAAAACATATGGTTCTCAACATAGGGGAAAACCAGTTCAGCTGTTCCATGAAGCTGATCAAAGGTCTTTATGTCCTCATCGGTTTTTAAGAGGCCCCTGTACTCGGCAATAAGTCGTTTGCGTTCTTCTTTGATGGCGTCAACAGGTCGGTCAATGGAATGGCCGCCCATAAGTTTGTCAATATAAATCCTGACAGAGCTCATGGGGATGTTCAGGTTGTCGTTCCATGAAATATCCTGGTGATACCATCCCGTTCCCGTTGAAATGTTGAACCATGGATTTTTGGCTTCATCCCAGGCGCTGATCCATTTTTTTCCGTTTTCAGAACCCTCAAGCGATGCAATGACATCCTTAATGTCTTTGGTATCATTTCCAATCTGGGCGCTTAAGTCAAACTCAACGGCAAGTTTGGCCAGTTTTTTCAATTCCTCATCTGGCCGGTAAAGGATAACATCAATCCCTGCAACCATCTGGGTAATTTTCTGTAAGGGAATGTCTGGGAAGGCTTTGGTACAAAAGTCAACAAAGATCACATAGGATGCATAACCCAGATTTAAAAATTCAAAATGATATTGCCAGCAGCGAATCCCAAGGTCTATCAGCTTGTCATAATTTTTGATCAGTTCATATCCGGATGAGGTTCCAAGCCCGTTCTTGACAACAGAGATATCTTCCATGGCCGGCAGTGTTGGAATTTCAAGGGTTTCAAGGTCTGAAATAATCCCTCTCATTTTCTTTTCCCATTGATCTATAAGCTTATCCCAGTTTTCAAAATAATAACCGGCTCTTTCCATGAATAAAGGAGCCCTTTTCTGAATTTCTTCAGGATCGGTTACGGGAACAGGAGTGATGTAGACATTACCATTGATGATCCTGTGATCAACCCCATAAACCGGTGGAATCATGAAAATCCGTGTATTGAATTGTGATAACGCAAGGAACCATGCTTCATCCCAGATAATATCAAAGGGATACATGGGCTCAGGGTAGTGAAGTGCATCGTTGAACCAGAACATGTTGTTTTCATATTCTTCCCTTTCTTTATCTTTGGTTGTAAAGAAATAGTGGTATGGATACATTCGCTCCCATCCTTCTGTGCCGGGGATTGTTTCTACCTCGTGGGGATTAGGAAAACTCTTATCAGCCATTTTTACCTCCAATTAAAAAATTAAGTGTTAAAAAACCGACTAAACTAAAAACCCGAAAATCTAATCCATACTTGTAAAAACAAAGAGCAGTGTGCGAAGTTAAGATAGAAGCTGGCAACGTACAAAAACAAATCCGGTTAAATTAATTGAGATAGCAAGTATGTCGAATCAGTAATATTTGTTGACAAAAAAAGAGTCAATTCATATAAACTTATGCGACTTATAAGTTTTTCTTATGACAAATTTTTTACGCAATAACCTAAATTGAGGATTGTGAATAATGATCAATTTGAATCAATTGAGGGCATTTTATTATGTTGCAAAGTACGGCAGCTTTACCATTGCCGCTGAAAAACTCTTTATCTCCCAGCCTGCGGTGACTGCCCAGATAAAATTGTTTGAAAATTATCATAATATGAAATTGTTTAATAAACAGGGGAGAAAATTATTCCTCACCCACCCGGGGAAATTATTGTTTGAAAAATCTGAACGTATCTTTGGTATTGAGGATGAGGTTGAAACAATTTTGACCCAGATGAAGGAACTGAATCAGGGACTTTTGGAAATCGGATGTACAAAAGCCTATGCCAAACATATTATGCCATCCATTATTTCGGTTTTTCACAGGACCTATCCAAACATAAAAATTATTCTTGAAGAAGGCAGTTCCATGGCTATGATCAACAGCTTGCGGGAGTTTAAAAATGAAGTGGTGGTGGTGGCTCAAATGGAAGTAAATGATTCAAGAATACAATTTATTCCTTTCAGCCAGGAAGAAATCGTCATTGTCCTCCCTGTGAATCACCAGTTAACCCGGAAAAAAGAACTTGAATTTTGTGACATTGTTATGGAACCGGTTATCATGAAGGGAAAAGGCTCTGCCACCCGGAAAAAGATCCTGGATCTTTACAAAAAATATAACGCTGTCCCCAATGTTTTCATGGAATCCAATAATACCGAGTTTATCATCGATCTGGTAGAACGGGGAGATGGGATATCCTTTCTTGTAAAACCCTCTATTGATAAGAAAGTCAAAGAGAAAAAACTTGCCTCACGAAAATTAAAAGATATCAAAATATTTCTGGATGTCAGTTTGGGTTATTCAAAAAACACACCCCTTTCACCGGCTGCCAGGGCTTTTTACGAGATCGTCAAAAATTCATTTATTGAAGAATCTCCCCGGGGAGGTATCGGGTCCATTATGGCAAAAATTCTTGCCGGGCACTCTCAGAATGAATAAACCCCAGGGTTTACTTATCCTTATCAGATCTTATTGTTTTTAATATGTATTTTTAATAATAAGGCTAAAATATGAAAATAGCTGTTTTTTCCGATGTCCACAGTTGCTATTCAAAAATGGCGGCTGTATTTGAAGACATGGAAAAATATCAAATTGATCAGTTCATCTGTCTGGGAGACATTATCGGATATGGTGATCAGCCTGAAAAGACCATTAAATTATTAATGGAAAAAAATGTGGTTTCTGTCAGGGGCAACCATGAACTGGCCATGTTTGACAGGCAATATCTTGAATGCTTTCCCAAGGCGATTAAACAGCCGCTGCTGGATAATATCGTAATGCTTTCCACAAAGTCTGTTCGTTATCTTGAAAATACCCCGGCCTGTTTAAAATTGGAGAATTGTCATTTTGTCCATGGCACACCACCGGACAAATTAACCACTTATATTTATGATGTTTCAGATTATTATTTAAAATCCCTGTTTAACAATACTCAAGAACAGATTTTTTTTACCGGCCATACCCACAAATTAAAATTGATCACCTACAAAGACAGAATTGTGCTGCGCAAAAGAATTACAAAAAATTGCACCATACCTTTGGAAGAAAATCAAAAATATCTTTTAAATGTAGGGAGCATTGGATTTTCAAGGGATGATTTTGAAGCGTCAAAATATGCCATATATGATTCAATAAAAAAGCATATTATCGTAAGGATGGTAGGAGGATGATTCATGGAAAAAAAAGTTAAGGATAAATCTATTCGTCTTATCAAGGAAACAAGGGTCATGACTCTTGCAGTTTCAGACAATGATATCCCCTGGTCATCTCCGGTCTATTTTGTATTTCATGGCAATAATTTTTATTTTTTTTCCAATGAAAGTTCAAGGCATATACAATACGCAGAAAATGGGAAAATTATTTCTGCTTCTATTTTTCAGGACTCTGACCAGATGGATAGGATTTTTGGATTCCAGATGTCAGGAAAGCTTGAGAAAGTATCAAAAATGGCTTTATATCTAACGATTGTTAAAAAATATGTGACCAAGTTCAGTTTTTTAAAACAGATATTCGGTGCCCAGATAATTGAAAACAAAGATTTTTTTTTAGAAAAATTCAAGTCACATCTCTATTGCTTTTATCCAGATATTATTTTTCTGTCAGACAATTCCAAAACAACAGAGAAGAGAGCAAAAATAGATTTGAGCAAAATAGCCTGACACTTTTTAAAATGGTTTCAACCCCGGTTTATTATCACTGGATGGTTTTTTTAACCTTGACTTTTATCCTGTTAAAAAATAACTAGTTTAAACTAATTTTATATCTTATTTTCAAGGCGGCAGGTGTCGGTAGGGATAAAATCGGCACATCTAATATGGAAAGGATACAAAGAAATTTAATGAGAGGATATATGCGTGTTATTCAAGCTTTGTTGATTCTGTTCATCATCAGTGGCGCAAGTGGTTATGCCTGGGATAAACAGCCTGACCAGCCTCCTGCCAATGTGGTCATCTCAAAAATTGTTTTTCAAAAACTGGCACAGAACCGGTCTTTTATCGGTACGCTTTATTATGAAAGGATCAGCCATGTTTCCTCAGAAGTTTCAGGCCTTGTAACAAAAATAGATGTCCGGGCCGGAGATCAGGTTAAAAAAGGGATATCTCTTGTAACTCTGGATACTGAAATACTTGAAAAAGAAATTTTAATTCATAAAAATCTTATTTCGCAGGCAGACCTCCATATAAAACATTCAAAAATAAATTATCAACGAATGGAATCTTTGTATAAAAAAGGCGGGATCAGTGAAAGAGATTATGATGATGCCACCTTTGTTTATAAGGATGCCCTTTTAAAAAAAGTGTCTGCCGAAACAATCTTGGAAAAACTGTTGATTCAAAAACGAAAAAGTGTGATTAATGCGCCTTTTGATGGCATTATTCTTGAAAAAAATGTGGATTCAGGAGACTGGGTCCAGCAGGGAAAACAGCTGGCCAGTATCGGGTCTGTCAATGACCTTTTTATAAAAGTCCCTGTGGCGGAAACCTTGCTGCAATTTGTTTCTGTTGGCGATCAAGTGCCGGTTATCATCAATGCATACAACATGGAACTTACCGGAACCATAGAAAATCTGTCTCCCATAGCCGATGCAAAAACCAAAAATGTTTTCATAAAAATACGAATTCCCATGTTAACCAAGGTGGCGCAAAACATGTCAGCCACCGTGTTTATTTCCACGGGCAGCGAGCAAAAACTGGCGATGATACCAAGGGATGCATTATTCAAGTCTCAGGGAACAGATTTTGTTTATACGATCAAGGAAGAAAAGGCGGTTCAGCTGCCTGTCAATATCGTGACCTATCAGGGGACCAGGATCGGAGCTGATAACGCTCATTTTACAGAGGGAATGCCAGTAATAGTTGAAGGGAACGAACGGTTGCGCCCTGATCAGAGCGTTGTCATTGTTGGAGAAAAATAGATGGATATCATCCGTTTTTTTATCCATAAACCCGTAACTGTGGCAGTGGGGGTCATCCTCATAGTTATGTTTGGTTTTATTGGGTTTCAAAAACTTCCGGTCCAGCTTACACCTGATGTGGAAACGCCTTTGATTACGGTTAACACTGCCTGGTATGGTGCCACACCCTATGAAATTGAAAAGGAAATTATTGAAAAGCAGGAAAAAGTTTTAAAAGGCCTGCAGGGGCTGACCGAGATGGAGAGTTCCAGTTACAACGGTCTGGGGACCATTACCCTGTCCTTTAAAATCGGAACCAACCTTGATGATGCCTTGCTCAGGGTGTCCAATAAAATGTCCGAGGTGGGCAATTATCCGGAGAATGTAACCAAACCCACCATAGAGTCTTCCGGGGCTAATAGTTCCCCGATCATCTGGATGATGCTGAAGACAACACCAGGCAACACAGAGCCTATCAATCAATTCAAGACTTTTTTTGAAGATAATGTCCGGCAGCATCTGGAACGGGTTAGCGGCGTAGGCTCCCTTCTGGTGTTTGGCGGCACGGATACAACCCTGGATGTTATCATTGATGCCCAGAAAATGGCCCGTTATAATGTGACCATCAACCAGATCATTGCATCCATCCGCAGAGCAAATCAGAATATTTCCGCAGGAATTCTGGGCATGGCTAAGAAAAATTATCGCATCCGAACCATAAGCCAGTTTCAAACGCCAGAGGATGCCCTTGATGTGGTTATTTTTGATGACGGAATAAACCGGGTCTATCTTCGGGATGTGGCACAGGTTGAAAAGGGGTATAAAAAAGAAGATGCTTCCGTACTGCATAGTGGTGAGCAGGTGGTGGTGGTCGCAGTCAGAAAGGAAAAGGGAGCCAATGTTCTGAACATGACGGATGCAGTGGAAAAAGCGGTTCATGATTTGAATAAAACCATCCTTGCTGACAACAAGTTGATCTTGAAAATGGTTTATGATCAGCGTCCATACATTAATACGGCCACCAACCTGGTTAAACGCAATATCCTCATCGGCAGCATTCTGGCAATCTGTGTTCTTCTATTGTTTTTAAGAAGTATCCGGGCCACATTGATCACGGGCATTGCCATTCCCATTTCAGCAATTGGCTGTTTTGTTTTTCTGTGGCTGCTGGGAAGGAACCTGAATGTTGTGAGTATGGCAGGAATTTCATTTGCCGTGGGCATGCTGGTGGATAATTCCATTGTGGTATTGGAGAATATTGACCGCCACCGCAAGACCGGCAAAAGCGCTTTTGATGCTGCCTATGAAGGAACAAAAGAGGTGTGGGGAGCTATTCTTGCTTCCACGGCAACCACTGTGGCGGTTTTTTTACCTGTCATCTTTATCCAGGAAGAGGCCGGGCAATTGTTCCGGGACATTGCCATTGCCATTACTTCTTCTATTTTTTTAAGCCTCATCGTTTCCATTTCCGTGATTCCCACCCTGTTTAATCTGTTTTACAGAAAAAAAAACAACATCAAGACCAACAGAATACAAAAGAGCGTTATCGGCCCATTTTTGGCCGGCAGTATATTGAAATTTAGCACCCTGTGCATGAAAAATGCTTTTACCCGGCTGGCAACCATTATTGTGTTTACCAGCCTTTCCATTGGTTTGACTTTCTATCTTCTGCCAAGTGCTGAATATCTGCCCCAGGGCAACAGAAACCTTATTCTAAATATTCTCATTCCGCCGCCCGGTTATTCTGTCGCCAAACAAAAAAGCATAGGCAGATATATATATAAAGAAACCGAACCCTATTTCAAGGAAGATGGCAAAGATGGTTTCCCCCAGATTAAAGAGATGTTTTTTGTGGGCGCGGATCGTATCACGCTTTTTGGAGGTATCAGCACCCATGAAACCCGTGCCAGTGAGCTCATTCCCCTTTTTAGCCGGGTAATGGGCTCAATTCCCGGGGTCTTTGGCGTCAGCATTCAGGCGGGGATTTTCGAGTCTGGTATTGGAAAAGGCAGAACAGTGGATGTCAATATTTCAGGAGAGGAAATGGATGATATTATCCAGGCAGCATATGCTCTTTTCGGGGTCATAACCGCAAAAATGGAAAACACCCAGGTCCGCCCCGTGCCATCCCTTGAAGCCAGTTACCCTGAAGTAAAAATCATTCCAAATAAGGAAAAACTGGCTGCCAATGGTCTTACAGCAGAAGATTTGGGTGTATATGTCGATATCCTTATGGATGGCCGTAAAATTGAGGAATACCGTCCCGAGGGAATCAAACAGGTTGACCTGGTACTCAAAGGCCAGCCTTCTTTTGCCAGCTCACCTGAAGATATTTTAAACTCCACCATTGTCAACAGCTTTGGAGATCTGATCCGGGTCAGGGATGTGGCAGGAATCTCTTACAGCGAGGGCATGCCCCAGATAAATCACCTGGAGCGGGACCGCACCATTACCCTGCAGGTTACCCCGCCTGCTGAACTTGCTCTGCAGAGCGCCATGGACCTGATCGAAAATGATATTATCCCCTCTTTGGAAAAGACAGGAAAACTCAAAAATGTCAAAGTGGGTGTGGGCGGCAATGCAGACAAACTTGTGGAGACCCGGAAGGCCCTTCAGTGGAACCTTCTTCTGGCTTTGATCATTACCTATCTTTTGATGGCAGCTCTATTTGAAAATTTTATATACCCCTTTATCATTCTTTTCACAGTACCCCTGGCTGCGGCCGGCGGTTTTGTAGGGCTTTTTATGGTTAACACCTTTATTGCTCCCCAGGGCTTTGATGTGCTGAGCATGCTGGGGTTTATTATTTTAATCGGTACTGTGGTAAACAATGCGATTCTCATTGTCCATCAATCATTAAATAATGTGCGCTATAATGGACTCTTTGGCAAAGAAGCAGTGGCCGATGCTGTGAAAACCCGCATCAGACCCATTTTTATGAGCGCCGCAACCAGCCTTCTGGCCATGTTGCCCATGGTATTGTCAACGGGATCGGGCAGCGAGCTGTATCGCGGACTGGGTTCGATTCTGATTGGTGGCCTTGCCATGTCAACGGTTTTTACCCTTTTTGTGATCCCTTCCCTGCTTGTTTTTGTTATTGGTTTTGAAACCAGTAACATCAATAATACAGAACAGCTCTCTTGACCTTAAGGGGAAAAATCTTTATCCTGTAAAATAAGACAACCTTTTATTCAAGAGAACCGCTTAAATGAAACAAACAAATATCTTGATTTTTATCCTTTTTTTTATGCTTTTTTCGGGAAACCCGGCTTTTGCTTCTCAAAAAAAGCAAAAAGTCTATATCATCCCTGTTACCGGAACTGTGGAGCCGGGTATGGCAGCCTATGTTAAAAGAGCTTTGGAAGAGATCAAAGATGAAACAGATGCTGTTTTTGTGTTTAAAATGGACACATTTGGTGGCCGGGTGGATGCGGCCCTGGATATTGTGGATACAATTTCCAATGTTCCCAAAGGAAAAACCATTGCATTCGTGGAAAAAAGAGCCATTTCTGCCGGCGCCCTGATAGCCTTGTCTTCAAATTTGTTGTTTATGAAAGACAATACCATCATAGGGGATTGTGCCCCCATCATCCAGACCCAGGAAGGCCAGGAAATGGCCGGAGAAAAAGTTCAGACCGTTCTTCGGGCAAAATTTCGTGCCCTGGCAAAAAAAAATAACTATCCCGTCGTGCTGGCAGAATCCATGGTCACCATTGATATGGAAGTCTATCAGGTGGTGATGGACGGCAAAAAAAGCTTTATGGATAAAAAAGCTTATGATGACCTGACAGAAGATGAGAAAAAAACGATTACATCTAAAAAGACAATTATTGCCAAGGGAGAGCTTCTAACCATGGATGATATTGAAGCCGTTGACCTTGGGTTTTCTCAAAAAAGCGTTAAAGATATAAATGAAGTGCTCTCAATTTTAGGCTATGAATCATTGGATATCATAACCATTGAGGAGTCTTGGTCTGAAAGCCTGGTAAGGTTTTTGCAGCCGTTTTTACCGATACTGATGATCATCGGAATCGGTGCCATATATACGGAAATAAAGGCTCCTGGATTTGGCCTCCCCGGGATTATCGGTATCATATGCCTTGGCCTGGTATTTTTCGGACAATATATGGTGGGTCTTGCTGACTATACAGAATTGTTACTCCTGCTCGTCGGTGTTCTGCTGCTGGGTGTGGAGGTGTTTGTCCTTCCCGGATTTGGTGTCGCTGGTATTACCGGTTTGATCGTGATTGCTGCAGGTCTTGTTCTTTCTTTTCAGGGGTTTGTAGTTCCTGATCCTTCCTTTCCCTGGGAAGGCGCTTTGCTGATGAAAAATCTGGCACAGGTATTGGGTTCTTTTATGTTTGCATTTTTGATCTCCTTGTTCATGATCCGGTTTGTTTTGCCGCGGCTTTCAAAAATAGTCAAAGGGCCCTATCTTGAGGCAACGTTATCGAATTCCCATGTGGATGCCACAATGGCTTTAGGTGTAACCCCCGGAGATATTGGAATTGCCCACTCATTTCTTCGTCCGTCAGGCAAGGTAATGATAAACAATAAAAAGATCGATGCCATCACCCAGGGTGAATTCATTGAACAGGGAACACCGGTTGTGATTGACAAGATAGAACAGAATCGTGTAATTGTTAAACCAAATTATCCTGAAATATAAAGGCCGGGAATGAAACCCTATATTTTACCCATTCTTCTTCAAGTGATCGGAATTCTGGTTGTCTTTGCCGAGATTTTTATTCCGTCCTTTGGGCTGTTGGCGGCAATTGCGCTCAGCGTGTTTTTTTATTCCTTATACCTTGTGTTCACAACCATATCCACAACAGCCGGGATGATTTTTACGGGTCTTGATATTGCTATGGCACCTTTTTTAATTGTTTTCGGAATGAAAATGCTGGCCAGGTCGTCGTTGTCCCTGAAGCGGGAATTATCAAAGCAGGACGGGGTGGTTTCACAAAGACAGGAGCTTGAAACCTATCTGCATATGAAAGGAAAATCTGTCACAGATCTTCGCCCATCCGGAATGGCACAGATAAACTCACAACGAGTGGATGTGGTGACGGATGGAGAATATATTGATGCAGATACGCCCATTGTTGTAACAGGTGTTACAGGGAATCAGATTATAGTAGGAAAAACTTTAATATAGGAGATTAAGTTCAATGGATATTATGTTTATTTTGTTAATTATTGCAGGTGTTATCGGCCTGGTGCTGTTTTACTTTATTTTTTCATATTTGGGCCTGTGGTTACAGGCATTGGTGTCCGGTGCAAAGGTCGGGCTGCTCAATATTATTTTTATGAAGCTCAGAAAGGTTCCGGCAAAGCTGATTGTTGAATCCAAAATCATGGCAGTCAAAGCCGGTATTGAAATTCCCACGGACAGTCTTGAGTCCCACTTTCTTGCCGGTGGTGATGTCGGCCGGGTGGTACAGGCACTCATTGCAGCAGATAAGGCCAATATTGAACTGCCGTTTAACCGGGCTGTTGCCATAGATCTTGCCGGCCGGGATGTGCTTGAGGCGGTGAGGATGTCGGTCAATCCAAAGGTTATTGAGACCCCCATGATTACAGCAATGGCAAAGGACGGCATTCAGTTGAGAGCCATCTCAAGGGTCACAGTGCGGGCCAATCTCGACCGCCTTGTAGGTGGGGCCGGAGAAGAAACCATTCTTGCAAGGGTGGGAGAAGGGATTGTCACCACCATCGGATCAGCGAACAGCCATAAGTCAGTTCTTGAAAACCCGGATATGATATCAAAAACCGTTCTGAAAAAAGGGTTGGATGCAGGAACAGCCTATGAAATCTTATCCATTGATATTGCCGATGTGGATGTGGGTAAAAATATCGGGGCTGAACTTGAAACTGACCGGGCAGAGGCAGACAAGAAGATTGCCCAGGCAAAAGCCGAGGAAAAGCGAGCCATGGCCTTTGCTCAGGAACAGGAGATGAGAGCCCGGGTCCAGGAAATGCGTGCCAAGGTGGTAGAAGCCGAGGCCCAGGTTCCCCTGGCAATGGCAGAGGCTTTCAGAAGTGGTAATTTAGGTATTATGGATTATTATAAAATGCAGAATATTTCTGCAGATACCCGGATGAGAGACCAGATCGCCACACCCGAGCCAGAACCTGAAAAATAAATCAACCAAGCGGTTCCTGAAACCGGATTTCAGGTTTTAGGAACCGCTTTTATCCCGGCTTTTATCAAGGATTGACCCATGGATTTTGATTCAATCATACCACTGCTTTTTATCATTGCCTTTTTTGTATTGCCCTCGCTTTTAAAGCAGATTATGGGCAGAAAGAAAAAGACAGGTAAACCAAAAGTAATTAAAAAAAACCCATCCATATTTGATCGGATAGGTGAGCAGATTAAAAAGTTTGTCCAGGACCTTGAAGAACAGTCCCGGCAACAAAGACAAGGAACCAAGGAACAGAATACGGGATGGGAAGAACTTGCTGAAGATGAAGAATCGTATTCTGATTATGAAACCGCAGGAGAAGATGCGGATTTCAGTACACCTTCAACGATTGTCTCCCCAAAAAAAAGTGTCCCTGAAAAAGCTGCATGGCCTGCAAAAAGAATTCCCTCCGGGCAAAAAGAAATTTGCGTTAAAGAACGGAAAAGAAATTTGTCAGGCATCTGCCGTTATAAATCCAATCCATTGCAAAATGCCATTGTCTGGTCTGAAATTTTATCCAAACCAATAGCATTAAGAGAAAAATAGTCTCTTAACCAAAAGTATTCCATTCCCTTTTTATGAGGTGATGCCGCTTAAAATACCGGATTGCGTTGGTCCCGCAAAGGAAAGCCGTTTAATGTTTTTCACCCCGTGTGCTTTGAGCATTTCAGATAGCTGAGTCTCACTGTATGACTGACCGTCGGGCGTTCCTAAATACATGTTTATGGAAAAAAGCGCCGGAAATAACGGACCGTCCATAGTGTCATTCAAGATAAATTCGTGGATAAAAATTTTGCTTCCCGGCTTTAGCGCAAAAACAGCCTTTCCAATAATCTCTTGAGCCTGTTCAGGACCTTCACCGTGAAGGATGTGGGATAGCCAGGCCGCATCAAACAAATTAGCTTCAATAAATTTATCCTCAACATAATTTCCAGGTAAAAAATCGATCCGGTCTGAAACATTAAATTTTTGAATTGTTTTTTCAGCAAAGGGCCGGGTGGTCTCAAGGTCATAGACAGATGCTTTTAATCCAGGATTTGCCAGGCAAAAATGGATGGCAAATGTGCCGGGACCGCCGCCTAAATCCAGAAGCCGTTTACAGCCTGACAGATCCAGCTCTTTTGACAGCCCGGGAGCTGTGGCCATACCCATGTTGAACATTCCCATTAAAAAGCTTTCCCGCCGTTCTTCATCGGAAAAGGAAGACCTGCGCCTGGTTTGCTTTCCTTCAATAATGGCCGTGTCCATTTTATGCCATGACTCCATCAGGTGATGGTGATGCATGATCATAAATCCGAGATATTGCGGGGAGTCTTTTGAAAGAAAGGTTAAGGCCGGGGGAGAATTGGAATATGTTTCGTCATCTTTTACAAGGAGCTCTAATGCAGACAGGCTGTTTAAAAGCATGGAAAGCCCCCGTTTGTCCACTTTCAGGGTTTTATTGATCTCATCACAGGATAAAGCCTTTGATCCGATAACAGTGAAAATATCAAGTTTTACACTCGTATGAAGTGTGCAGGTTTTCCAGTAATATCCTGACATTTCAAGAAGACTTCCCGGGTTCCAGTTAAATGATTCCATGTTGATTCCTTTTCTTTAAAATAATGGGTTGCCAATAACAATATTGCTGATGTTCTGCTAAATTTAAAGAATGGCGCAAAAGAATTATATCGAACAACCCGGATTCAAACAAGAAAGAATAGTGATTTTTCTTGATGGGCATATAGAAAAGAGGTATAAATGGCAGGTAACATTTAAAATATCAACGAAAAATACAAATCTGGAGCAAGCATCTCTATGGAATTGATTAAAATTATTATCTCAATTATTCTTCCCCCCTTGGGTGTTTTCATGCAGGTGGGTATTGGCAAACATTTCTGGCTCAACATCCTGCTGACCCTCTTGGGATATATCCCTGGAATTATCCATGCCATCTGGGTGATTGCAAAGAACAAATAGCCGGGCAAATCCCCTGGAATCGCTATCAGGTCATTATCAACATCCGCTTTATGGACAGACGTCTGTTTCCAATGATTCAGGCCGGTCTTAAACCGGGTGGGGTCCTCATCGTTGAATCCTTTATTGATGTGGAAATGGGCAAAGAGCCTGAGTATTTGACGATAGGTAAAACACCCATTGACAAGAGTGAAGATACTGACTTTGTTTAGACAGTGCTGGACGGTTAAATTTGATTTGTCATGAGCCGGAACATATTGTATGCTCAACGCATGTTAAATTTAGCCAAAGACGACCCCGCACTTGCCGAGCTGGTTAAAAACGAAGAAAATAGGCTTGAAACCACATTAAACCTGATTGCGGCTGAAAACCATTCCCCTCAATCAATCCTGGAGGTCATGGGTTCAGTATTTAATACAAAAACCATTGAAGGGTATCCCGGGAACCGGTTTCACGCAGGCTGCATCCAGGCTGACAAGGTTGAAAATCTGGCCATTGAACGAGGCCGGTCGCTTTTTAAGGCAGAACATGTCAATGTCCAGCCTCACAGCGGCACATCCGCCAACTTGGCGGTTTATTTCAGCGTTCTGAAAACAGGAGACCGGATTCTTTCCATGAGCCTTCCCCACGGGGGCCATCTTTCCCATGGACATAAGGCCTCCATTACCAGTAAATGTTTTGATTTCAGCCATTATAAGGTCGATCCTGAAACAGAACGGATTGATTATGATCAGGTCAGGCAAATGGCCCATTGCCTGAAACCCAAAATGATTGTTGCTGGTGCCAGCTCATATCCGAGGCTGATTGATTATGAAAAAATATCTATCATCGCCAGGGAGGTCTCTGCATTTTTCCTGTCTGATATGGCCCATCTGGCAGGCCTTGTGGCTGCAAATTTGATTCCAAGCCCCGTGCCTTATTCTGATTTTGTCACATTCACCTGTTATAAAACCATGATGGGCGGCAGGGGCGGTGTGATTCTTTGCAAAAAAAGATTTGGGGAAAAAATAGATAGCGCAGTATTCCCGGGATGCCAGGGCACCAGTGCCGTCAATCTCATGGCTGCAAAAGCCTTGATTTTCAAGCTTGCCATGGAAGACAAATTTGTTCGGGCACAGAAAAAAACCCTTGAGAACGCCAGGGTTATGGCCCGGCTATTGATGGAGAAAGGATATCATGTTATCAGCGGTGGAACCGATAATCACCAGGTGTTGATCGATTTGACAAATAAAGGAATTTCAGGCAGGACGGCGGAATCCGTTTTAGAATCCATCGGGATTATTTTGAATCGGAATGTCGTACCCCAGGATGAGAACACCCCTGGCAAAGTCAGTGGTATCAGGCTGGGAAGTTCTGCAGTGTCAGCCAGGGGAATGGGAAAACCCCAGGTGAAAAAAATTATCGAATTAATGGATATGACATTAATGAACCACACAGAAAAGAGGATAATAGATCAGGTCAAAGACCAGGTATTAGAGCTGTGCAGAAAATTTCCCATCAACGGGAGGGGTTCTTAATAAAAATATAAAAAGGATTAAAATTATGAAAATAAATCCAGATTTTATTTCGCCTTGCGGGCTTTATTGCGGAGTCTGTGCAAT
>CALGRI010000242.1 GCA_937880875.1 uncultured Pseudomonadota bacterium | reverse complement strand
CTGGCAAACAGATATGAAAACTTGCAC
The DNA here is from genome assembly GCA_937880875.1 of uncultured Pseudomonadota bacterium. Taxonomy (GTDB): domain Bacteria; phylum Desulfobacterota; class Desulfobacteria; order Desulfobacterales; family Desulfobacteraceae; genus Desulfobacula. The sequence continues at coordinate 2,459 of CALGRI010000242.1, read as the reverse complement.
CTTTGCCTTTTTCGCTGTCAACCAGAATAAAACCGCCATGATTTTTTATGATACCATAAACAGTAGACAATCCCAGCCCTCGACCCTTGTTATTGCCAATTTCTTTTGTGGAAAAAAACGGGTCAAAAATTTTTTTCTGGGTTTCCAGATCCATGCCAATGCCCGTATCTTTGATCGTTAATTTAATATATGGCCCGGGTTTGACCTCAAAGGGATAATCATTGTCCTTATTAATAATAATATTTTGGGTTGTCACGAAAATATCGCCTGATTCAATAATAGCCTGGGATGCATTGTCCAACAAGTTCAAAAAGACCTGCTCAAGCTGGGAAGGGTCTGCACTTACGGGCTGGAGATTTTCTTCATAGTTTTCATGAATGATAATATCTTTTCGGGCAGGCTTAAAAATAGTCAAACTAGATGCAAACAGCTTATTTACATTCAATGTTGAAATCTGATATTTCCCACCCCTTGCAAATCCAAGCAACCGCTTTGTAAGTTCAGATGCAATTTCCACAAGCCGGCCAATACGCTTGGCATGGGTCGTTACTTTTTGGGTGTCAGATACATCAATCTGCAATAATGATACGTGCCCTTGAATACCCATTAGAATATTGTTGAAATCATGGGATACCCCACCCGCCAATAACCCGATGGCTTCCATTTTCTGGGCCTGCTGAGCCTGAACCTGAAGCCGCTTGAGTTCTGAGATATTAGTAATAACAAAGATAATGCCTTTTGACGGATCATTTGCGTTGAGTCTTGAAACCTTGATCATGCAGTCAATGCAATTGCCATCTTTTTTTTTCAGTGTTGTTTCAACAAGGCCTTTGCCATCTGTATCCAATTTGGAATACAATTTAACCTCGACCCTGTCATATTCTTTTTGATCAGCATATAAACATCTTGTATTTTTCCCATTGAGAGAATCAGGTTCATACCCGAGCATTGAACAGAAAACATCATTAGTCCAGCCAAGAACCCTTTCTTTTATGATTCCAATCCCTGCAGGGGAAGATTCCAACACTGCTTTCATTTCCCGGGGGGTCAATGCCTGTTTATTGAAACGCTCTTTTTTTATTGAAAGGCCTTTGGAAGATTTCTTAACGCTTTTATGCTCAGGTTTCATAAAAAATTACCGATTAAAGATTCTATCATTTGACTGCCTATCTACTAATTGTTAAGTATAGCAGACTTTTTTTAATAATATAAGATAAGAAATGAATGACCCATCAAAATAAAAACATTGTTTTGCTGAAATATATTCCAGCAAAATATTTTTCAGCTAAATATATTCCAGCCTTGATAAGCGGCCTGGCTTTGACCCTGTCTTTTCCTAAAGCAAATTTATCATACCTGGTTTTTTTTGCCATGGTCCCCTGGTTTATGTCCATGGGGTCAATGACATCAAAAGAATCTTTTTATAGTGGTTTTATCGCAGGGCTTTTTCATTTTCTCACCCTTATTTACTGGATTGTCCCGACCTTAAATGTGTATGGCGGACTTCACCCGGTTCTTGCTGTTTCCACACTCATCCTTTTATGCCTTTATCTTTCACTGTATCCGGCTATTTTTGCCTTTCTTTTAAAACAGATGGATGCAAATTTTTGGGCTGCACCCATTGCTGCCGCCTGTGTTTGGACGGGGCTTGAATATATCAGGACCTATGCTTTCACAGGCTTTTCCTGGGGGGCTCTGGGCTACAGCCAGTATGAAAACCTGTTGTTGATCCAGATTGCAGATTTTTCCGGGGTTTATGGAGTGTCATTTCTCATCGTTCTTATAAATTATCTTTTGGCGACCCTGGGATTGTCCCTTAAAAAAGGGCTGCACCAAAAACATGTTTTCCCTATCATGTATACTGCCATCCTGTTCGCCGGCGCTATTTTTTACGGGGATCAAAAAATCAATACCTTAAATTCTCAAATTGAAAAAGCAAAAAAACCAATCCTTACTATTGTTCAGGGAAATATTAGACAGGATTTAAAATGGAGTGACCAGTTTAAAAGCCGGACTCTGGAAAAATATATTTATCTTACCCATGAAGAATTTAAGAAGGCTGGATCCCCAGAAAAGCCTGACCTTGTGATATGGCCGGAAACGGCTTTGCCGTTTTATTACGGATATGATAAAAATCTGTCAAACCAGGTGGACCAATGTGTAAGGGCATTAAAAACAAATTTTTTAATTGGAAGTCCGGCATTTAAAACAGATAAAAACAAGACAAAATTTTATAACCGGGCGTATATGTTTAACCGGTTTTCGATTATTACAGGAACCTATGACAAGACTCACCTTGTGCCATTTGGAGAGTACGTTCCTTTTGGGGATTATCTGACATTTTTAGGGAAGCTTACTGCCCAGGCAGGTGATTTTTCCACGGGCGATAAAACATTTAACCCCCTTGAATTCAATGTCCATAACCTGAAGGTCACGCGTAACCTGAAGGTCACAAGTAA
>CALGRI010000241.1 GCA_937880875.1 uncultured Pseudomonadota bacterium | reverse complement strand
ATGATGCGGTTGGCATTACGGCTCTTATCAAGTTCAAGTTTCCCGTGTTTGATAAGGTCGGCCGTGAACTCGGTGATATGAACCATTTTTGTGGATCTGGCATTCTCAAATACTGTCCCGGTAATCGGGTTTTTTGGTACTTCCAGAAAATCGGCAGGGCCGTTCATGGTATCCATGTACTGATGGATGACACGCCACATATGACCGCACTCTCCGCCCAGAATCCATTTAACGCCCAGACGTTTGGCTTCTGCATACATTTTGGCATTCAGCCGTTTCATAGTCTCATGGGAGGTAAAGAAACCAAAGTTTCCGCCTTCTGATGCATAGGTACTCCAGGTGACATCCAGCCCATATTTATCTTTAAGATACTTGAATAAAATCAAATATCCCTGGCAGGTATAGGTTCCCGGATCTGCAAATACATCCCCTGAAGGCGTGATAAAAAGGATGTCAGCCCCTTTTTTCTGGAAATTAGGCGTACAATCGACTCCTGTCACATCCTCAAGATCTTCCACAAAGAATTCCAGCATGTCTTTAAAGGCATGCGGTTGAATTCCCAGGTGGTTACCTGTTTGAAAACAGTTTGAGACAGGGGTTGCAATCCAGTCAATATTCAGACCTAAAAGGTTGAAAATCTCCCTTGCCATGATGGTGATTTCCGCCGTGTCGATCCCATAGGGACAGAAAACAGAACAGCGCCTGCATTCTGTGCACTGGAAAAAATAGTACCACCACTCTTTTAGGACATCTATGGTCATTGGCCTTGCACCTGCCAATGCTTTTCCGCCCGGTATTTTACTCAGGATTTTTGCGGCAGTTGAAAAATCATTTCTGTATACGGATCTTAACAGTTCAGCCCTTAAGACAGGCATGTTTTTGGGGTCACCCGTTCCAAGGAAAAAATGACATTTATCAGCACATGCACCGCAGCGTACACAGATATCCATGAATACTTTGAATGTTCTAAATTTTTCCAGGCGTTCTTTTAACCCCTGGAAAATAATTTCCTGCCAGTTATCCGGAAGTTTCCAATCCTCATCAAGTGGATTCCATGGCCGTGCATTGGGCAGGCCAAGTCTTTCAACACTTTCAGCCTTTGCCGCATAGCAATACATTCCCGGTCTGATCTGGACCGAAGCCGTCGTATCCATCCAATTGCTTGATTCTGGCCCTGATTTTGACTGGGGGCCATAGTCTATTTTATCTAATAACTCATTGGGTGTTAGTTCGTCAGACATCTATTACTCCTTCTTATCCACTGGCAGGCCAGCTTCAATCATTTTTTCTCTGAAGTGATCCTCATACTCTTCATATGTATGGGTTTTCACATCATAGTTCCAGGGGTTAACATGTCTTTTTGCACGGGTATTGTTTGCCATATTTCTTGTGGGGCTTAAGAAGATTCCGCCCAGATGCATGAGCTTACTGGCCGGGAAATATGCAAAAAGGATACTCACCAGAAAAACATGGCCATAAAAAAGACCGCTGACACCTTCGGGAATGATTGGGCTGAAGGTTACGAGGCCCATGGTCAGTGTTTTAATGCCGATGATGTCAACTTTTGTAAAATATCTCATGGACAAACCCGTTGCTGCAATCCCGATGATCAAAAATAAGGGAAAGTAATCAGCTGCCTGGGAGATATAGGTGACCTTGGCATCAAATATTCTTCTTGCAAGCAAAAACAATGTTGCTGCAAGCAAGACAACACCGGATAAAAATATTCCGGGAAGCCCTAATTGTACAATACCGTCAATATACTCCAAAAACTTGATACAGGATGGTACAGGGGATGTAAAAAACCTGAAATGCCTTAACAAAACCACTAAAAAGGAATAATGAAAGGCAAGGGCGCCTAACCATAGGAAAATTTCCCAGGAATAGGAAAGTCTGTTGGATGTATTTCTGTTGAATGCTGCTTTTGTGTTTCTGAACAGAGACCTGAAAAGAAAAATTTCAAGAACCATACGCAGAAATACACCTGTTGAAGTATCAGGATTGTCAATGGTGTTCTGTTTTATCCATGGCAGAGATTTCTGTTGGCCGCAGGTTGTTGGAATCCTGAACGGAACAGCAGAAGATGCCCATCCTAAAACCTTGTATACAAACCCGGTAAGGAAAGCAAGAATCGCCACATAGGGGAAAACAATTCCGAAGAACCACTGAAGCCCTGCTCCCTCAACCCCTGTGTATGCTACTAGAAAAAGCAGAAAAACAGCTGTCAGGGGGATCAAGTACTTTTGATTCATATTATAACCACCTCATTGTTTTATGCAGGACAAACCTATATTTTGTCGTGCATGTTAAGATTTTTTAGAGCCAAGGAGATCTTCTTCCGTTAGCTCTGCTACTAAACCCGCCCTTTCAAAAGCCCTGTGAATCCGCCTTTTACTCTCAGTGGCCTTTAAAAGGAATATTTCTTCTCTACATTTCATAAACCTGTTGAATGCCGCCAGAGCAATCTTATCAACAAGTTTGTCAAATTCTCTGATTAAATTGCCATCAATGATATTTTCACCAATTTGTTTTAAAGCAAAAACAAAACTGACAGCCTCTGAAGCGGAAAACGCCTGTACCGCCCTGATCCTTATTACCGGATCAAGTGCTTTTTCAAGTGTTTCCTGGTTGAAATCTTCTATAATAAGATTAAAGACCTCTTCAATAGTCTCATGGGTAATGGCACCGATCGGATTGTCAAACCGGTTGGAGTCTTTGCCCAGTATTTTTGCAGTTTGCTGGGGATATGTATCAATTGTTGCATGGAACCATTTTTTTATAAACGGTTCCTTATTTTTTTTAAGTACCTGTTTTAAATCCATATTTTGTTTACATTTTTTTGTTAAAAATAATATTAATTTCTTAGTCCAATTGTTAAAAGGATATAAACTCCCTTCAATTTTATGTCAAGGGTTATTGCGTGTAAAAAAACAATTCCATGAATCCTCTGAAAGCCGGACAATTACAGCGATTTATTATATCTTTTTTCTTTTTTATTGAATATGGGATATGATGATTTATCAGGGATATATGGTTACCATTGGAAATCCGATTTTTGGAAATATTATGACAGTGGGCGCACTGGCGGCAACGGGTGATCTCCCCATGTCGTTAAATGTGTTTGAACAAATAATCTTAAAAAAAATTTCAACAGACAAGGTTGCCATCAACTTAAACGCATACAAAATAGGCAAAGATCTAATCAGAGATGAAAAACAAAAAGGAATTAAAAGCAGGGGCTTTTAATTCCTAAGATTATTATTTGTGGCGGAGAAACAGAGATTCGAACTCTGGAAGGA
>CALGRI010000240.1 GCA_937880875.1 uncultured Pseudomonadota bacterium | reverse complement strand
CTTTTACTGGACGAGCCCACCAATCATCTTGATATTAATGGTATTTTATGGCTTGAAGAAATTTTAAAGACTGCCAGATTTTCATTTATTGTTGTCAGTCATGACCGTGCCTTTCTCGAAAACATCTGTTCAAATGTAATGGAAATAGGAAAATATTATCCGTCCGGATATTTTAAAATCCAGGGTCAATATAAAAAATTTGAAAAAGAAAGGCGTAAGTTTTTAGAGGCACAGCAAAAACAACAGGCCTCTTTATCCAGTAAAATGAGGCGGGAAGAGGAGTGGCTGAGGCAGGGAGCCAAAGCCAGAAGCACAAAAGCAAAATATCGAATTGAACAGGCCCAAGATTTAAGGATGGAATTGTATGCCTTAAAAGACCGGAATAAAAATACAGCTACCATGGATATTGACTTTCAAGCCACTGGCAGGCAGACTAAAAAATTATTACGCGCCTATGGCCTTTCTAAAGATATTAATGGGAAAAAACTGTTTTCTGATATTACCTTTGAAATCGGCCCTGGATTTTGTCTTGGAATTGTTGGGGAAAACGGCAGTGGCAAATCAACACTTTTATCCATTCTTGAACAAAAAACCCTACCCGATAAAGGTAAGGTCCAATGGGCTGAAAATTTAAAAATATCTATATTTGATCAAAACCGTTCAACTTTAAATCCCCTGTTAACCCTAAAAGAAGCCCTGAACCCGGGCGGTGGAGACAGTGTCAATTATAATGGCCGATCCATTCATATTGTTACCTGGGCAAAACGATTTTTATTTATGCCGGATCAGCTGGATATGCCTGTAAAAAGGCTTTCAGGTGGGGAAAAAGCAAGGATCATTCTTGCCAATATCATGCTGACCCCTTGTGATCTACTTCTTTTGGATGAACCCACCAATGATCTTGACATTCTTTCTCTTGAAGTCCTTGAAGAAAGTATCCAGCAATTCCCTGGTGCTGTTATTATTGTTTCCCATGACCGTTACCTTATGGACAGGGTCTGCCACAAAATTTTATATCTTGATCCAAATGCTGAAGCCAGATTTTTTAAAGATTTTCATCAAATCATGAACTATCGCCAAACCTTAGGTGAAAAACCGAAAAAAATCAAAAAATCAGCTGAAAACAAAAAACAGCCTTCCAAAACTTTTTCCTATAAGGATAAATATGAGTTAGACCATATCGAAGAAAAAATTCTGGTGGCTGAAGCTGAAATCAAATCATTATCCGACAAAATTCAACAACCTGAAATCATCAGGAACCCTGAAGAAATGAAAACCTATTGTTCCCTGCTAGAACAATCACAAAAGCAGGCCCAGTCCCTGTATGAAAGATGGGAAGACCTTGAAGCTAAAAAAACGAGGGCTGATCAATCGCCTACTCTTTGATAATAAATTCTTCCAATTTTTCAAACAGAGATTCCGGCCATTCTTCTGCATTTAGGAAAAGCTGTTTTTCTTCTTCGGTCAAGCTTTCTTTAACACTGGGAGGCAAGCTGTCATAGGACATCTGCCGTTCTTTATCAATCTTTTTTTTATCTTTCATTTAAAAATTCCTTATATTTTGTGCCTAACCGAAAAACCTGGGTCGAAGACGCGAAGCCAAATTTTTCGCTGTGCACTTTTTATCTATACAATCGCGATATCATATACGTAACCGCAGTTTCAACCCTTAAAATTCTTGGCCCGATGTGATATGAAGTGAACCCTGCTTGCTCCAAAGTGTCAATTTCAATATCAATAAACCCTCCTTCAGGCCCTATCACAAGGGTGATCTCTTTATTTACACCTGCCGGACAAATACTTGAGGCCTTTGGATGGGCTGTGATACACAGGCTATCTTTTGCAATGAGCGGCAGTTCTTCCTTTACAAAACGGGTAAAAAATCTTTTTTGATAAATCCTGGGCAATACCGTATCCTTAGCTTGCTCCAATCCCAGGATCATATGCTTTTCAAGCTCATCATGATTCAGCAAAGGGCTTTGCCAGAAACTTTTTTCCACCCGCCATGAATTGATCAGATAAATATTCTTAACCCCCAGACTTGTGACGCTCTCAATAATCCGTTTGAGCATTTTCGGTCTTGGCAGGGCTAACACAAGTGTCAAGGCTAATGGGTCTGATGGGTCATGATCAAGGCAGATTTCCATATCGATAAAATCATGTGATATTTTTTTAACCAGGCCTGTACCGATCTTACCGTTTAAAAGGCCGCAGACCACTTGATCATTTTCCATGACCTTGTTGACAGTGACTAAATGCTTAAACCTCCTGCCTTTGAGCCTGGCCCGCTCAGGGTCAATAAAATCTCTGGTATCTAAAAGGATAAGGTTCATATCTAGCAGCAGGCCCAACACAGTATTCGGGGAAATTGGCAATTTTCGATCAGCACTGATTATGCTCTCTTGTCTTATGAAAGACTATCTGCGGCCACTCTTCCATGGTAAATCCCAGTTGATACTCACTTGTCGTCAAAAAGGTCAGCCACCCCTCTGAATCCAGTGTCAGATATGATTCATTTTTCTTTTTAAACTCTTTCAGCATTTTCTCATCTTCACAGGTTACCCACCTTGCAACGGAGAAATCAATGGTTTCATAGCTTGCATTTACATTATATTCTGCTTTAAGCCGTGCCATGGTCACATCAAACTGAAGCACCCCGACTGCACCAACAATATGCAGGTTCCCCAGCAAAGGGCTGAATACCTGTATGGCACCCTCTTCTGACAGCTGAACCAACCCCTTGTGCAAGGCTTTTGCTTTCAGGGGATCTTTTAAAATCACCCGCCTGAAGTGTTCAGGAGCAAAACTGGGAATGCCTAAAAATTTTAAAGGTTCCTTTGAGGTAAAAGTGTCACCTATTTTAATGGTGCCGTGGTTATGTATCCCTATGATATCGCCGGGATAGGCCTCTTCAATATTGTTTCTTTCCTGGGCCATAAAAATAGTGGCATTGGAAAGTTTAATCTCTTTTCCAATCCTGTGATGTCTCACCTTCATACCCTTGGTAAATTTACCGGAACAAATCCTGAAAAAAGCGATTCTGTCCCGATGCTCCGGGTCCATATTGGCCTGAATTTTAAATGTAAATCCTGAAAATTCGTTTTCATGAGGTTCCACATCCCTTGTGGCTGTATGCCGCTTTCCAGGAGGTGGTGCGATTTCTACAAAGGCATCCAGCATTTCTCTGACTCCAAAATTATTAATGGCAGAGCCAAAAAAAACAGGGGTCTGAGTACCATTCAAATACAAATCCATATCAAAAGGCTCAGATGCGCCATTGATTAAATCCACATCATTCCTGAGCTGCTCTGCCTGGGTCTCGGAAATCATCTCATCAAGCCTTGGATCTGCTAAATCATCTATAAATACGCCATCATCATCCTTTGGCGTATACCCGGGAGAAAAAATACCCAATTCCTTTTTTCCAAGATTATACACACCTTTAAACCTCTTTCCCATCCCAATGGGCCAACTTAAGGGCACACATTCAATCTGAAGCTTGTCCTCAATATCTTCAAAAATATCCAGGGGTTCCATGCCTTCCCGGTCCAGCTTGTTAATAAAGGTGATAATGGGGGTGTTGCGCATCCTGCAGACTTCCATCAATTTCTGGGTCTGGGGCTCAACTCCTTTGGCATTATCAATAATCATGATTGCACAGTCCACAGCAGTCAAAACCCTGTAGGTGTCCTCGGAAAAATCCTTATGCCCCGGTGTGTCCAGAAGGTTAATCTCATACCCTTTATAATTAAACTTCATAACAGAGGAAGACACACTGATACCTCTTTCCTGTTCAATGGACAGAAAATCACTGGTGGCTGCTCTGGCAATCTTCCTGGATTTAACAGCCCCGGCCTGTTGTATGGCACCGCCAAACAACAGTAATTTTTCTGTCAAAGTTGTCTTGCCTGCATCAGGATGACTGATAATGGCAAAGGTTCTGCGTTTATTTATTTCTTTTAAAAGGGTCTTATCTATGGTTTTAGAATGCATTAAACAAAAATTCCTTGTATTTCAAATTTTAAGTGTGGGAATCTAACAGTATTTTTCCCAATACTCAAGAAAAAATGCCTTGCTTAGACAAAACATTAATAATTTCAGGCTATTGAAGTGGATTATTAGATTTAGGATTTCCGCAGTTAAGGATACTTACAAAGCATTAATCTTCAGATTGTTTTTTATTTCTCTGTTTTTTTCGTATTTTAAAAAAATCATGAACACCCCAGGGAAGCAGGACAGCACTTAAAACCCTGTTAAAGGTAGCATGTTCAAGCATCTCAGGATCATTTGTCAGCCAGCCGTCCCAGGAACACCACAGACCAAAGCCGATCAATAAAATTGTAAAAACATAGGGGCTCATTTGTGGGGGAGATACTTTATTATTCTTTTTTTCCATTTTTTCTCAAGTTCCATATTCATAATTCATCTTTAAAACTGAATTTTTCTAAACAGGATTGCGGCCCAATTCAAATTTTTCGGCTTAAGAAATTTATAATAATACTTTTTCCAATCAAACACCAGCATATTCAAACAGGCTTACGACTGACACATGAAATATTTTAAAAGGCTTTGCTGTCTCGCGCGCTCAATTTTTTGGACTTTTCTCAGCATTTCTTTCTCAATAGCGTATCAGAATTGTAAAAAACCATCTGCTGTTATCTGAAATTATATGGATGTAAGGACAACATCTTTAATTGACATATTGATATTCAGAGTTTATTTTTTGGGTCATGAAAACTCCAGAAAAAATATATCTTAAAGATTACACACCCCCGGCATTTTTTGTTAATCAGGCAGATCTGACTTTTGAGATTAAAGAAAATCAGACCAAGGTTACCTCCAACCTGAAAATAAGAAAAAATAAGATGGTTGCAGATAAGGACACCGCCCTTGTTTTTGATAAGGGGTCCTTTGATATTGTTTCTGTCATTGCCGGCGGCATGGTTTTGCTGCCCGAAGAGTATGAGACAGATGATGGGTTGTTTAAAATAGCAAGAACTCCTGATGAGTTTGAACTTGAAATTACAAACATTTTAAGGCCCCATGAAAATACCAGCCTTGAAGGTTTATATAAATCAGGAACTATTTTGTGTACCCAATGCGAAGCCCAAGGGTTTCGAAAAATAACCCCTTTCCCGGACCGGCCTGATGTTATGGCCGAATACTCCTGCACGATCATTGCCGATAAAACCCAATATCCTGTTTTGCTTTCCAACGGCAATCTGGTTAAGTCAGGAAATCTTGACAACAACAGGCATTTTGTCAGATGGGAAGATCCTTTTAAAAAACCAAGTTATCTGTTTGCCCTTGTGGCAGGCGATATAGATCATATTGAAGATCAGTTTATCACCTGTTCAGGCAGAAGTATTCAATTAAAAATCTATTCTGAAAAAGAAAATATTGATAAGTGCAGTCATGCCATGGAATCCTTAAAGCAGGCCATGGCATGGGATGAGAAAAGATTTGGCCTTGAATATGATCTGGATCTTTATCAGATTGTGGCTATAAATGATTTTAATGCCGGCGCAATGGAGAACAAAGGATTAAATATCTTTAACTCCAAATATGTTCTGGCTGATCCTGCAACGGCTACAGATGAAGATTATATTAATATTCAAGGGGTTATCGGTCACGAATATTTCCATAATTGGACGGGTAACAGGGTTACTCTTAAAAACTGGTTCCAGTTAAGCCTGAAGGAAGGACTTACAGTGTTCCGGGACCAGGAATTTTCTTCAGACTTAAATTCAAGAAGTGTTGAGAGAATTTCAAATGTAAAAAATTTAAGGGGACAACAATTCCCTGAAGATGAAGGTCCCATGGCCCACCCGGTAATGCCGGATTCTTATATAAAAATGGATAATTTTTATACCATGACTGTCTATGAAAAGGGGTCTGAACTTGTCCGAATGATCCATCAATTGATAGGGGAACAAAATTTCAGAAAAGGCATTGACCTCTATTTCGAAATATTTGACGGGATGGCCGTGAGCATAGATGATTTTGTCGGAGTGATGGAAAAAGCTTCGGGCAAGGATCTTGAACAATTCAAGCTGTGGTATTTTCAATCCGGCACGCCAACTATCACCATGACCAGAGCCTATCTACCGGAATCCAGACAGCTTGAAATCACTTTTCAGCAAAAGACCCTGCCGGACAGAAACCAGGAGATCAAAAAGCCGCTTCATATTCCGATCAGCTTTGGTATCCTGAATGCTCAAGGGAAAGATATAACACCTGCTGGCAAAAGACTGCTTGAGCTTCGGGACGAAAAAGAAACATTTATTTTTAAAAACATCCCTGAAAACAGCCTTCCTTCCATATTCAGACAATTTTCTGCACCGGTAAAGATTCAAACCGATTTTACGGATGAAGAGCTTTCTTTTCTCATGGCAAATGATACAGATGAGTTCAGCCGGTGGGATGCTGCACAAACTCTTTTTATCAAGGAAATCAAACAGATAATTCTATCCATTCAAACCGGAAAAGAATTGTCTGTTTCCAAAGGATTGATGGTGGCGTTTAAAAAAGCGCTGAAAGACCAGACCCTGGATTATGCATTTTTAGCCAAGGCGCTTTCCCCGCCAATGGAAACTGAAATCAAAGATTATTTTGATCTTGTTGATGTCAATGCCATCCACAAGGCAAGGCTGTTTTTAAAGCAATACATTGCAGCCCAACTGAAAGATCAGTTCATGGATGTTATTGATCTTTGTTCTCAATCAAACCATTTAAGCAAGCCCCATGATACAATGGTGTCCCATGAGATAATGGCAGACCGAGCTTTGAAAAACTTATGTTTGTCATACCTGGGCAGTTTAAAAGAATCAAGCATAACCAAGCTTATCTGGGGCCATTATGAATCTGCTGAAAACATGACAGATGAACTGGCCGGGTTTAAAATCCTTGCAGGAATTGATCCAGATATAAAACAAAAAGCTGTTGAAAAATTTCATACCAAATGGCAGCATGACAAGCTTGTTCTGGATAAGTGGTTTGCTGTTCAGGCAGGCTCCCCTCTTCCCGATACTTTGGAAAATGTCACAGCCCTTACCCGCCATTTGGATTTTTCCATTAAAAATCCAAATAAGGTCAGATCCCTGATTTACGTTTTTGCCCTTCAGAACTCGATCAATTTTCATCAAAAAAATGGGGACGGATACAGGTTTATTGCAGACCAGATTATTTTATTGGATAAAATCAACCACCAGATTGCAGCCAGGTTGTCTTCATGCTTTAATCTCTGGAAAAAATATGACGATGATAGAAAGACTTTAATGCAAAAAGAGCTTGAACGGATTTTAGCCGTGCAAACTCTTTCTAAAAATGTTTACGAGATCGTTTCAAGGGCGCTTGCGTAAAAACAGCATTAACTGGGGACAGATTTAAAATCTGTCCCCTTGGTTTACACGTTTTCTCTTCCAATACCGTGGTATTCAAATCCTGCTTCTCTGACTTCGACCGGGTCATATTGGTTTCTCCCATCAAATATAACCCTTTGCCTCATGGTATCTGCCATGAGCTTAAAGTCAGGCTGCCTGAAGGTTTTCCATTCAGTGACCAGGATTAATGCATCTGTATTTTCAATTGCTTTGTATTGGTTGACCTCTAATTTCAGCCGGCCCTCAGTAAACCAATTTTCAGGCAACTCTTTGCGTGCCTGATCCATGGCAACGGGATCAAAAGCTTTGATCATGGCTCCTGAATCCATCAATTCTTTGAGGATCACAGATGATGAAGATTCTCTCATATCATCTGTGCCAGGTTTAAAAGAAAGGCCCCACATGCAAAAGATTTTCTCTGAAAGATCCTGTCCAAATTTTTTAATGATTTTATCTGACAATACCTGTTTTTGAAAATTATTTCTCTTTTCCACAGCATTGAGCAGCTCTGGTTCAAAACCATTATCTTTGCTTGTTTTAATCAGGGCCTTGACATCTTTTGGAAAGCATGAGCCGCCATAACCGCATCCTGGATAAATAAACGAATACCCGATCCTTGAGTCAGACCCGATTCCTTTTCTGACATTTTCAACATCCACGCCCAGTTTTTCACAGATATTGGATATTTCATTCATAAAGGATATTTTGGTTGCCAGCATTGAATTTGCAGCATATTTGGTCATTTCTGCATCACGGACATTCATGGATATAATTTTTTCCCTGTTCCGTGAAAACGGGGCATAAAGCCGTTTCATTTGCTCTGCAGCACGCTGGGAATCGACCCCGATAATAATTCGATCCGGCTTGAGAAAATCATTTACAGCAGCGCCTTCCTTTAAAAATTCAGGATTACTGACCACATCAAACTCAATATTAACACCCCTGTCTGAAAGTTCTTTTTGTATGGTGGATTTAACTTTATCAGCCGTCCCAACCGGGACCGTTGATTTGTCTATAATCACTGAATAGTCATTAATATTCTGACCTATTTCCTTTGCAACCTGTAAGACATATTGCAGGTCTGCAGAACCATCTTTACCAGGTGGTGTGCCCACTGCAATAAAGAAAATATTGGAATTTTTTGCTGCCTGTTCAAGACTTGTGGAAAATTTTAAGGTTCCTTCCTTATAATTTTGTATGACAAGGTTTTCAAGTCCAGGCTCATAAATGGGAAGTATGCCGTTTTTCAAGTTTTCTATTTTTGTCCGGTCTATATCAACACAGGTCACTATACTTCCCATTTCTGCAAAACATGCTCCTGTGACAAGCCCCACATAACCAGTTCCAATAATCGTTAATTTCATAAAATATTACCTTAAGTTGAATTATTTATAGTATTCTTTATACCATTTAACAAAATTATTTATTCCCTCAACTATGGGCGTTGCAGGTTTAAAGCCTGTATCTTTTATCAGATCGCTTACATCTGCATAGGTTGCAGGGACATCGCCTGCCTGTAAAGGCAAATATTCTTTAATGGCTTTTTTTCCGATGGCCTTTTCAATGGCTTCAATAAATGCCATCAGGGCAACGGGCTGATTGTTGCCGATATTGTAGAGTTTGTAGGGGACACAAGAGCTGGACGGGTTGGGTGTGTCAGATGTCCAGTTAGGATCTGCCTTTGGAATAGTGTTCATTACTCTGACAACGCCTTCTACAATATCATCAATATAAGTAAAATCCCTCTGCATATCCCCATTATTAAATACTTTAATGGGCTCATTGTTCAAAATGGCCTTTGTAAAAAGGAAAAGAGCCATATCCGGCCTTCCCCATGGACCATAAACAGTGAAAAATCTTAGTCCTGTTGTGGGAAGATTGTATAAATAGCTATAGGTATGGGCCATTAATTCATTGGCTTTTTTGGATGCTGCATAGAGGCTGATGGGATGATCCACATTATGCCGGACAGAAAACGGCATATTTGTATTCAGTCCATAGACAGAACTGCTGGAGGCATAGACCAGGTGCTTGACACCTGAATGTCGGCAACCTTCAAGTATATTACCAAAGCCAACTAAATTACTGTCAATATAAGATGC
>CALGRI010000239.1 GCA_937880875.1 uncultured Pseudomonadota bacterium | reverse complement strand
AAATATTTTGAACCGGATCAGGACATTGTTACGCTTTTAGCCAAAGGGTTGGACTGTCATCCTCTTTTGGCAACCCTGCTTTGTGCCAGAGGAATTACAAATCTTGAAAAGGCCCGCTTCTTTTTAAACCCCAACTTTGAAAACCTTATAGATCCTTTTCTTCTAAAGGATATGGACAAGGCTGTGGAACGGATCCTTATAGCAGTTGAAAACAAAGAAAAAATTCTTGTCTTTGGCGATTTTGATGCGGACGGTGTAACTGCTACTGCATTACTCAGTGATTTTCTTGAATATTGTGATGCCAATGTGTCATGGTATATTCCCCATCGGATTAAAGAGGGCTATAGCCTTCAACCGGATCATATTCAAATGGCTATAGAACAGGAAATTGATCTGATTATTACTATTGACTGCGGTATCACCAGCCATAAGGCTGTTGCAAAAGCCAATCTTGAAGATATTGATGTCATAATCACTGATCACCATGAACCCGGCCCTATCCTGCCATCTGCCATGGCAGTGATCGATCCTAAAAGGAAAGACTGCGGGTCAGGTTTAGGCTATCTTGCCGGTGTGGGGGTTGCCTTTTTTCTTGTCATGGCGCTTAGAAAATTTTTCAGGGAAAAAAATTTCTGGGAAGATATGCCAGAACCCAATCTCACAGATTATCTGGATCTGTTTGCCATTGGCACCATAGGAGATATGGTGCCCTTGATCAATGAAAACCGTGTGCTTTGTGTGGCTGGGCTTAAAAAAATAAAACAGGGAACAAGGCTTGGATTAAAATTTATTGTGCAAAGCTCCAGGATTGATTTAAAAAAAATTGACTCAGATGACATCTCATTTAAAATTGTCCCAAGAATAAACGCAGCCGGAAGGATATCCCATGCCAGGATCTGTGTTTCACTGCTCATGGCAACGGATATCAACAATGCTGAAAAAACAGCATTACTTCTGGATAATTTAAATATCAAACGGCAGAGAATTGAACAGGAAATTGTCTTGAATATTGAACACCGCCTGGAAAAAAATCCAGACCTGCTGGAAAAAAAACTGCTTTTTTTATGGGATGACAAGTGGAACCCAAGTGTCCTGGGAATTGCTGCATCAAAATTATCAAAAAAATACTATTGCCCCGTGATTTTATTATCCAGTGCAGGTGAATATGCCATTGGTTCCGGACGAAGTATCAATAATATTAATATTTACCAGGCCCTTTTGGAAAGTGAAGTGCTGCTTGAAAAATTTGGCGGTCATGCCATGGCATCGGGTCTCACTGTGAAAAAAGACAATTTAGAGCTGCTGGATCAAAATTTAAACCGATATATGGAAGAAATTTATTCTGAAAAAAATTTTCTTAAAACCATGACTATTGATGCGATTCTTGATTTTGATGATATTAATTTCACCCTGGCCAAAGAAATTGACCGGTTAAGGCCCTTTGGTATGGCCAACCCGGAACCAGTCTTTATGTGCAAAAATATCCGCGTAAAATCTTCTCATATTATTGGAAACTCTCACAGGAAAATGATTCTTGAAAAAGCGGACCCCCGTTGCCGGCATCAGGTCGAAGCCTTTCATTTTAATATCACCAACCCTGATGATCTGCCTGACTATTATCCCCAAATTGCCTTTAAACTTAAAATCAATAAATTCCAAACAAACGCTGCACAGATTATTATCGAAGACCTTTAAATTTTTAGCTTGAAAACAGCCTGTTTTTATTATATATATCTCGATTAATACTTTATAATTTTTGATAATTAAGGATAATTCAATGGCTAAACTTTTTTATACCGGAAACAGGGAAGCAAAACTTCTTTCTAAGATCGAATCTTCCAAAGAACGGGAAAGAATAAGAACCATCACGACAATCCGGGACAACATAGATTCCTTCAGCAATAAAGTCTCCATGAAACTCATTGAATCCAAATTAGTTGAGACTGTCTCAAAATCCAGTATTGAAAATCAAATCACAAGATGTTTAGATACGCTTTGTAAAGCAGAAGATTTTGATATTGACTATATGGTTGCGCCCTTTCGGACTCTTATTTCAAATCCTAACATTGCCAGTCTGTACCTGACGGCATTTATAGTGGAAAAACTGATCAATCACAAAGATGTCATTGATGTCTATGGCAGCGATGAAGATATTTATTTTTGTATCCAAAAGGAACTTGCCGCCTTTTTACCGAATTTCTGATACAAAATATTCCATCCTGCCTTTGTCGAAAAGTTTAATCTGAGTTTAAAGGTTTAAAAACCTATTTACACAACACCTGTCATATAATTATTTTTTCCGGATAGCAATTATTATTGAAAAAGTACCTTTCAGAAGAAATAAAATAAAATTGAAGCTGATTAATTTAAATGGGGGGGAGGAAATATGAGATACGGATTTATGGATAAAATCTTAAGGGTAAATCTCACCAGCGGCACAACAACTATTGAAACAATTCCAGAACAATGGGCCAGGGATTACCTGGGTGGTGCCGGGCTGGCAACAAAATATTTATTCGAAGAAGTACCTGCCGATACAGATCCCCTGGGGCCGGATAATAAGCTGATTTTTATGACAGGACCTTTGACAGGGACCTCATCAGCAAGTGCAAGCCGATACTCGGTTGTTTCAAAATCACCTCTCACAGGCCTATGGGGCCATGGTAATTCCGGGGGAAGTTTTGGTCCTGCCATGAAACGAGCCGGTTTTGACGGGTTTATAATTGAAGGCTGTTCTGAATTTCCGGTATACCTTGAAATTCTGGACGGAGAGGTTAAACTGCTACCTGCCAATAATTTATGGGGAAAAACCGTTCCGGAAACCGAGGACATCCTCAAAGAGACCAGTGACCACAAAGTTACTATTGCGTCTATTGGTCCTGGCGGAGAAAATCTTGTAAGATACGCCGCCATTATGAACAACAAGCACCGTACAATTGGCCGAACAGGTATGGGTGCCGTCATGGGGTCTAAAAAGCTAAAGGCTATTGTTTGTGCAGGAAAAGCCAAATTGAATATTGCAGATCCTGAAGGGTTTAAAACAACTGCAAAACGTCAGATTGATTTTCTGGATGAATCCATGCTCAAAGTTGGATTTGAAGCTTTTGGCACCAACATGGTATCGGACATGGTCAATGCCCGGGGCGGTTACCCAACTCGTAATTGGCAGACAGGTGTGTTTGATGACATCGAAGAAGTCAACAGCGAGGCATTGACCAACAAGGTCCTGGATAAGGGCGTATCCTGCTTTGCCTGCCCCATAGCCTGTGGTCGCGGCACAACGATTAAAGAAGGAAAATATGCCGGAAAAACCGGTGAAGGTCCTGAATACGAATCTGCCAATACTTTAGGAGCCCTGTGCGGTGTATCTGACATGAATGCCATCACCATGGCCAACTATCTTTGCAATGAAAACGGACTTGATACCATCTCTACCGGTTCCACCATTGCTTTTGCTTTGGAGTGCTATGAAAAAGGTATTTTGACCAAAGAAATGACCCATGGGCTGGAACTTAAATTTGGCAATGCCGATCTGGTGATTGATCTGGTGGAAAAGATTGCTAAAAGAGAAGGTATCGGTGATCTTCTGGCAGAAGGTTCCCGGATCGTAGCTCAAAAACTTGGAAAAAATTCAAGCCATTTTGCCATGAACGTCAAAGGCATGGAACTGCCTGCCTATGATCCGCGTGCCGCAAAGATATGCGGACTGGGGTATGTGACAGCCAACAGAGGTGGTGATCATATCACAGCTTTTATAGAAGGCCCTACCTTTATTGATTCTCCCTTTGTTTTAGTGGATGACAGCAAGATCAAAGATCCTTTTGTTGCAGATCCCCAAGAGGCAAAGATCGTTATGGATCTGGAAAATGCCTTGACCGCTTTTGACGCAATCGGGGCCTGCAAATTCATGGGTATGCTGCTTCCAGCATCAGACTATACAGAGCTGATCAATTATGCCCTTGGCTGGGACATGGATGTGGACGACTTCCGCCGCTGTGGCGAGCGTATTTACAACCTGGCACGACTTTACAATGCAAAAACAGGTATGAACAGGAGCCATGATACGCTTCCTGGTCGTTTGATGAAAGACCCATTGCCCGAGGGCCCGGCCAAAGGCATGGTCATAGATGAAGAAACCCTGGAAATGATGAAAGATGCCTATTATGAGTTCAGGGGTTGGGACAAGGCAACAGGCAATCCAGGGCCTGAAAAGCTTTTGGCACTCGGTATTCAAGACAATATTGTCAAGTAATGCCACAAGAAAGTGCAAGAATGGATTGTCTTGTTTTACGTTAATTAAAAAAAATCACAGGAGTGAAGATTTTGAATTATTTAGACAAACCCTGGTTAAAAAGCTATAAACTTGGCCCATATAAACTGGATCACAGCCTGGCCCCCTATCCTGAAGAACCTCTTTTCAATGCTTTGGACAATGCTGCCAAGCAATATCCAGGCAAGACTGCAATCCTTTTTCTTAAGCGCACCATTACCTACAAAGATCTCAAGATTTATGCCGACAAACTTGCCAACGCCCTGACAGGTCTTGGCGTAAAAAAGGGAGACAAAGTCTGTATTTTCCTGCCCAACTGCCCTGAAGCGATTATTGCAGACTGGGGTATTTTAAAAACAGGTGCGGCAGTTATACCAACCAGTACCCTGCGCACGGATAATGGGCTTGTCCATGAAGCAGGCAGCGGAAAAGCCAAAGTACTGATTTGCCGTGAAGACCAGTTAACAAGGGTTTTAAACCTCAAGGAAAAATGTGGATTTTCCTCTGTCATTGTGACTTCGAAAGAGGGGTTTGACATGAAACCCGTAGAAGAGAACATGCCTGAAGGTGTTTATGAATTCAAACAGCTTCTTGAAAACAGCGAGGCCACACCTCCTGACATAAAAATAGACCCTAAAAACGACTTGTGTGAACTTGCCTTTACCGGAGGTGCCACAGGGGTGCCAAAAGGTGTCATGATAACCCATTTCAACCGGGCTTGTTGTGTCCGCATGGGACTTCCCTGGCTATTGAAACCCCTGATAAATGGCATTAAAGGTAAATCCTCGATTCTTTTACCAGTGCCTATGTTTCACTCCTATGGCCGGTATATGGCACAGTCTGCTGCATATCTTGGACTGCGCTTGATTCTGATGCCTGATCCCAGGGACATTAACCTTATTGTAGAAACCATAAAAGAGTACAGGCCATTCATGATTTGTGCCGTGCCCACGCAATTCATGCGCATTGCACAGGAAAAAGTCGGTCGAATCAATTCAATCCCCATGAGTGGGGCCGCTCCTTTGCCAAAGGATGTGGCAGATGCCATTAAAGCTGAACTTGGAAACCCGGTTTCTGAGGGCTATGGCCTTACCGAAACTGCACCTTTAACACATTTTAATATCTCTGGATTTTCTAAAATCACTGGATTCATGCTCAAGGAAAAATCAGGGCTTGGTGTGCCTGCCCCTGACACGGAATGCAAAATCATAGACCCGATTACTGGGGAGGAAATGCCTTTTGGAGAGCCCGGGGAAATATTGGTGAGAGGGCCTCAGGTCATGAAAGGCTACTGGCCTGAAATAGGTTCCGGTCTTACTGAGGACGGGTGGCTGAAAACCGGGGATATTGCCTACATGGATGAAGACGGTTATTTCCATATGACAGACCGGATCAAGGATATGATCAATGT
>CALGRI010000238.1 GCA_937880875.1 uncultured Pseudomonadota bacterium | reverse complement strand
TGTTCCGATGTGTGTCCCGTGGAGCTTCCCAGCCAGTTTGATGAACACCTGCGGGACAGGAAAGCTGCATTCAAGCTTTATCCACAAGCCATGCCATCGGGTTATGCCATTGAGAAAAAAGATAAGGCTCCCTGCCGTCTGACATGTCCTGCCGGATTGAATGTCCAGGGTTATGTCCAGATGGTTAAAGAGGGTAAATACAAGGAATCCCTGGAAATTATCATGGAGCAGCTCCCGCTTCCGGGTGTGCTGGGAAGGATTTGTCCCCATGAATGCGAGGATGCCTGCCGAAGGTGTCAGGTGGATGAACCCGTAGCCATTCGAGACTTGAAGCGTCTTGCAGCAGACTCTTTTGATCCAAGACAGGTGGAAATTAAATGTGCTCAAAAGATCGGCAAGAAAGTAGCCATCATCGGTTCCGGTCCGGCCGGGCTTTCCGCTGCCTTTCACCTGGCAAAGCAGGGGGTGGATGCCACCATATTTGAAGCCCTGCCCCAGGCAGGTGGCATGCTTAGAGTCGGTATTCCCGCACATCGTCTGCCAAGAGAAGTCCTTGACAAAGATATAGAGGTTGTTACCAACCTGGGCGTTGAACTAAAGCTCAATGCCTGTCTTGGCAAAGATTTCACTCTGGACAGCCTCATGGCTGACGGGTTTGATGCGGTCTTCTTGGGCCTGGGTGCTCATAAAGGTATAGAACTGGGTATTCCCGGCGAAGATCTTAAAGGGGTATGCCAGGGGGTTGATTTTTTAAGGGAGCTCAATCTTACCGGAACAACAAAGGTAGGCAAAAAGGTCTGCATCATCGGCGGCGGAAATGTGGCCATTGATGTGGCAAGATCTGCGGTTCGCCTGGGTGCAGAAGAGGTCACCATTCTATATCGCAGGACAAGAAAAGAGATGCCGGCCTGGGAAGAGGAAATTGTTGCGGCAGAAGATGAAGGTGCCAAGATAACTTATCTTGCAGCTCCTCAGATCGTCATTGAAGAAAAAGGACATGTCAAGGCGTTAAGGGTCATTAAAATGGAATTGGGTGAACCGGATTCTTCCGGCAGAAGACGTCCTATTCCCATCCCTGGCAGTGAATATGACATTGAAATTGATCAGCTCATTCCTGCCATTGGCCAGCAGCCGGATCTTTTGGCAATTGAAAAACTTGCGGATCTTACGATCAGCAAATGGAACACCACAGAGGTCAACCCCGTCACCCTTGCCACGGACATGAAAGGTGTTTTTGCCGGAGGTGATGTCCAGACAGGCCCGGGTGTTGCCATCGGTGCCATTGCAGCCGGTATGGAAGCAGCAGTTTCCATTGTCCGATACTTAAAAGGTTTGGACATGGAAGAAGGCAGGCAGCTTCCCATGGTTGAAAATCCCGAGTTCCGTCCGGTAACAGAAGATATGGAGCAGGAAAGCCGGTATAAAATGCCGGAACTTGCCCTTGCAAACCGGGCAGGCAATTTTCATGAAGTGGAACTGGGATATGGCCGGGAAGAAGGCCGAAAAGAAGCAGCAAGATGCCTGAACTGTGGGTATTGCTCAGAGTGCATGCAGTGTGTGGATGCCTGTCTTGCAAATGCCGTTGATCATTCCATGGTGGAGCAGATGCATTCTATTGACGTGGGTGCCATTATTCTTTCTCCCGGGTTTACGCCTTTTGAACCCTCCCAGATGACAAGCTATTGTTATGGTCACAGCCCTAATGTCATGACCAGTCTGGAATTTGAAAGAATTCTGTCTGCATCAGGACCTTATGGCGGACACCTGGTGCGCCCGTCTGATCAGGTTGAACCTAAAAAGATTGCCTGGCTTCAGTGCGTGGGGTCAAGGGACATCAATAAAGGAGATCATTCCTATTGTTCCGGTGTCTGCTGCATGTATGCCAACAAACAGGCAGTGATTGCAAAAGAGCATAGTGATAAGGGACTGGACGCAGCCATTTTTTTCATGGATATGAGAACCCATGGCAAAGACTTTGATAAATACAATATCAGGGCCCAGGATGACAATGGGGTTCGGTTTGTCCGATCAAGGATTCATTCTGTTTTTCCGGAGCCAGGAGATACTTACAAGATTGTATACTCCACGGAGGCAGGAAGTATGGCAGAAGAAATTTTTGACATGGTTGTGCTTTCCATAGGGCTTTCGCCCAATAAGGATGCCCAGGCTCTGGCAGATAAAATAGGAATCGAGCTTAACAGCCACGGGTTTGCTAAAACAGAAAACCTGTCTCCGGTGTGCACCAGTAAAAAAGGGGTCTATGTCTGCGGAACCTTTCAGGAACCCAAGGATATACCCGCATCTGTCATGGAAGCATCTGCAGCAGCAGCCACAGCATCCATGGCCCTGAAAGACGGCAGATGGACCCAGACAAAAACCAAGGAATTGCCGCCGGAGAGTGATTTTTCAGGACAAAATCCCCGTATCGGTGTGTTTGTCTGTAATTGTGGTATCAATATCGGCGGTATCGCCAATGTGCCGGCGGTCAGGGATTATGCGGCAACCCTTCCCTATGTCGTCCATGTGGAGGACAATCTGTTTACCTGTTCCCAGGATTCCCAGGATCATATGAAAAAAGTGATCCAGGAACAGAAACTTAACCGGGTGGTGGTGGCATCCTGTTCGCCCAGAACCCATGAACCATTGTTCCAGGAAACAATAAGGGATGCAGGCCTGAATAAATACCTTTTTGAGATGGCCAATATCAGGGATCAGAACACCTGGGTCCACATGAAAGAACCGGAAAAAGCCACCGCAAAAGCAAAGGACCTGGTGCGTATGGCCGTTGCAAAAGCGGCATTGGTGGAACCATTACATCAGGTCAGTCTGGATATTAAAAAGTCCCTCCTTGTGGTGGGTGGTGGTGTGGCAGGTCTGGAAGCTGCGCTTTCTGCAGCCAGCCAGGGAGTCCAAGTCCATCTGGTTGAAAAAGCAACTGTGCTTGGCGGGATTGCCAGGAACCTGAATACCACCTGGCAGGGAGAAGAAATACAAACTTATCTTGAGGATCTTATCGCAAGAGCCCATGCCAGTGAATCCATCAATATATATCTTGATTCTGAAGTTAATTCATTTACAGGATCCATGGGTAATTTTGTTACCACCATAAAAACCAATGAAACCGGGAAACAGGCGACCATTGAACACGGGGCAGCCATTCTTGCCACGGGAGGAATGGAGTACAAGCCCACTGAATACATCTATGGCAAACATCCGGACGTATTAACCCATCTGGACATGGATGCGGCATTAAGGGAAGGGGACCCCCGTCTTAAAAAAGCCAGGGCCATTGTTTTTATCCAGTGCGTTGAATCCAGGAATAATGAAAATCCTTATTGCAGCAAGGTGTGTTGTACCCACAGCCTGAAAACGGCCATTGCCCTGAAAACATTGGATAGAAGAAAACGGGTCTATGTAGTTTACCGGGATATCAGATCTTATGGATTCAGAGAAGATCTTTACAAGCAGGCAAGGGAATCAGGCGTGCTGTTTATAAGGTATGACCTTGAAAAAATGCCGACGCTTAGAAAAAATTCCAACAAAGAACTTGAGCTATCTGTTATTGATCATGTTCTCCAGATGCCCGTAACCATTAATCCAGATCTTGTTGTACTGGCCTCGGGTATTGTTCCGGGTGATAATAAGAATCTGTTTGAAAAGTTTAAAGTACCCACAAATGCTGAAGGTTTCCTGGTGGAAGCCCATGCAAAGCTTCGGCCCGTGGATTTTGCATCAGACGGATTGTTTGTGGCAGGTCTTGCCCATTATCCAAAACCTGTTGAAGAAAGTATCTCCCAGGCAAGAGCTGCCGTTGCCCGTGCTATGACAATCCTTTCAAGAGATTCTTTGATGGTGGGTGGCGTAGTGGCAGAAGTCACGCCTGAAAAATGTGCCGTGTGCCTGACTTGTGTTCGAACCTGTCCTTATCACATACCCTATATCCATGCTGACGGATATGCTCAGATTGATGCAGCCGAATGTCATGGATGTGGTGCCTGTGTGGCAGAATGTCCGGGTAAGGCCATTAAGCTGAATCATTTTACGGATCAGCAGATAATGGCAAAGACAGATGCACTTTTTCAAGAGGCATAAATAGCCGGGGTCAGGCTTGCGTTGTTGCGTTATTGAACCTAATAACGCAACAACGCAAGCCTGACCCCAAAACAACGGTTTCCATTAACGGAGGTTAAGAATGACCCAAGAATTTGAACCCAGGATAATCGCTTTTTGCTGTCAGTATTGAGCGTATGCAGCCGGGGACCTGGCAGGTTCCATGAGACTTTCCTATCCTGCTGATGTCAAAATCATTCAGGTGCCATGCACGGGAAGGGTGGACATCCTTCATCTGCTGAATGCCATTGAAGACGGGGCGGATGGGGTATATGTTGCAGGATGTCTTGAAGGTGAGTGCCATTATATTGAAGGCAATCTCAAGGCTCGAAGAAAGGTGGAATATGTTAAAAAAACATTGACAGAGATTGGCATTGAGCCTGAACGGGTACAAATGTATAACCTGTCCAGTGCCCAGGGAGCAAGATTTGCCGAAATTGCCAATGAAATGGTGTCCAAAATCAGGGAGTTGGGACCCAGTCCGGTAAAAAAAAACCATGCAGCGTGAAACTTTAAATTAAGCTGTGCTGGAAAATTTGAGTTTTCGACACAACTTAAAAAAAATATAGAGGTGAATCATGATAGTAGCAGATCGGAAATCTCTTCAAGAGATCTTATCGATGGTGGAAGAAAACAAGAAAATTCTTATCGCCGGGTGTAAGGGGTGTGTCACAGTCTGCAATGTTGGCGGATTAAAAGAGGTTGAAATCCTTGCATCCTCACTAAAAATTGCCAGAAAGAAACAGGGCAGCCATATTGACATTGATATTGAAGTTCTGGAAAGACAATGTGATACCGAATATGTGGCAGGCATTAGTGAAACCGTTGGAAATTATGATGCCGTCATTTCGCTTGCCTGTGGTGTGGGCCCCCAATTTTTATCTGAAATGTATCCTGAGCAGACATTTTATCCCGGCGTGAATACCACTTTTTTTGGCGGTGCCACCCAACACGGGGTCTGGGAAGAACGGTGTGCCGGCTGTGGTACCTGTGCCATCCATAATTTCGGAGGGCTTTGCCCCATTGCCAGATGTGCCAAAAGCCTTATGAATGGTCCTTGCGGCGGATCATCCCAGGGGATTTGTGAAGTGAATAAAGATATTGTCTGCATCTGGGATTTAATTGTCAGAAAGAAAATGGACGCTGGAAGACTTGCAGATCTTATCGGTGTCAAAGGGGTAAAAAACTGGAAAACGGCAAGAGATGGGGGACCTAGGAAAAGCATCAGAGAAGAACTTGTTCAGGGAAATATATAGTGCCTGACCGAAAACCCCGTGTTTGGGTGAGTTTTCGTTCAAACACTATTTAAAAGACAAAGGAGAGAGCCAAAATGAGTGAGCTCAAATCAGGTAGTAATCTTGAAAAGGTTCTGAAAGCCGGACATTTTGCATTTACAGGAGAATGCGGCCCACCCAAAGGTGCCAATGTCGCACGTCTGAAAGAAAAATTAAAATATCTTAAAGGCAATGTGGATGCGGTAAATATGACGGATAACCAGACAGCCGTGGTCAGAATGTCTTCCATGGCAGGGTGTGTACTGATGATTGAAGAAGGACTTGAGCCCAATTTCCAGATGGTTTGCCGGGACCGGAACCGTCTGGCCATCATGAGCGATATTCTAGGGGCCTATGCCCTGGGCATAAGGAACATGCTGTGTCTTTCCGGTGATCATCAGACATTTGGAAACCATCCTGAAGCAAAAAATGTTCATGATATTGATTCCATGCAGCTGATCGCGCTGGTAAAGAAAATGCGGGATGAGGGAAAGTTCATGAATGACGAAGACATTGATGTCCCGCCGAAAATGTTTATCGGAGCTGCCTGCAATCCCTTTGCCGATCCTTATGAATACAGGGTGTACAGGCTTGCCAACAAGATAGAAGCAGGGGCTGATTTTATCCAGACCCAGTGT
>CALGRI010000237.1 GCA_937880875.1 uncultured Pseudomonadota bacterium | reverse complement strand
CAAAGTCAAAATCCCCCACCCCGGCCACCGGTCTATTCAGTGGATACAGAAAACATTCCGTTTCATGCCAGATCAGCCTGTGGACCTCACCGTCAATGGATAGAGGAGCAAGTCAGGTTGGGCAGGAATGCAATGTCCATTTATCAGGATCTGGTAGAAAGGTTCAATTTCAACCACAAATATAATAGCGTAAAGCGCTTTGTCCGTAAGTTAAAACAAAAAACGCCCAAGCAGTTTGACAGGTTGGAATTTCCACCAGGAGAAGAGGCTCAGGTAGATTACGGTAAAGGTGCTTTGACAATGCTTCCATCCGGCAGGTATCGATGTCCCCGCTTGTTTGTCATGACCCTGAAATACTCCCGGCGTTCATTTCGTAAAGTGGTCTGGAAGTCCAGCCAGGAGGTTTGGGCCAGGCTCCATGAAGAAGCTTTCCGGTATTTTGGCGGCAGTGTACAGTATGTGGTGTTGGACAATTTAAAAGAAGGCGTTATTAAGCCGGATATCTATGAACCGGAGTTGAATCCGGTCTACGCAACAATGCTCAATCATTATGGAGTGGTGGCCGATCCTGCCCGGGTTAGAGATCCCAATCGGAAAGGCACTGTTGAAAACGCCATCCAGCATACCCAGGATACGGGTTTGAAAGGACGGCGATTCGACTCCATTGAAGAGCAGAACCAGTGGTTGATGCATTGGGAAGAAGTCTGGGCATCAAAGCGGATACATGGCCGGATGAAGCGTCAGGTGGAGCAGATGTTCCAAGAAGAAAAGCCCTATTTGAATCCCTTGCCGTTAAAGGGGTTTGACTATTTCCGGCAAGAGACCCGTAAAGTGTATGATGACGGAACGATCCAGGTAGAACAATCATATTATTCAGCCCTTCCGGCACCTTTGCACCAGGATGTCATCGTCCGGATTTATGAGTATGATATTGAAATCATCTATCCCCGGACCATGGAAAAGATCCGTACCCATATAAAAAGCCATCGGCCCGGCATGGTTAAAATGGAGCCCGAAGACCGCATTTTCAATCCTTCCCGGCAGACAACCTACCTGCTGGGCAAAGCTGCGAGTATCGGACCTCACACCAAAAAGCTGTGCAAACTTATTTTTAAGGAACAGGGCCGGATCGGGCAACGGCGCTTGCAGGGAATCGTAAACCTGGCCCGGAAACATGAAGCAGCTAATATTGAGTCAGCTGCTGAAAAAGCCATAGAAAGGGGGCTGAGAAGCTACAAGTCATTTTGCCGGTTGGTCGAAACGCAGAAGACATCAACCAATATCAAGGCTGAAAATTCAATCAGCCAGGAGCATAAACTGATTCGGTCGTCAAACGATTATGGTGATTTTTTCAACCACTTCGCAGCCAAAGCCTGCAATGATCCTATTATACAAGAAGATCTTCCTCAGGTATGGCAGAATGCCGATTGGTTAAAGGTGATGACAGCTTTTGGCCTTGAGCCTCAAAAACCCATAAAGAACGATGAGGTTTGGATTAAATCCCCTTTTACCGGAGAGAAGAATGCCTCTTTGCATGTGCATTTAGGGCAGAATGTATACAAAGATTTCAGCAGCGGTAAAGGGGGTGGAATCCTCAATTTCTGCCAGGATCTGTTGGGTCAACAAGGACAAGTGATGAACTGTTATCAAGTGGCGGCATGGATGGTTGAAAATGGGATTTCAGTTCTGAATCAAGAGACAAGCATTGATCGAAAACCAGTCCCAAAGCAGACTCCCCCGAAGGAAAACCAGGCTGTAGAGGTTGATCTACTGCCTTTTTTGAAATCTGGACACGCTGCGTTTGAAAAACGAGGAATCTCCAGGAAAGCCTGTCAGTACCTGGGATGTGGATACCTGCCGGAAAGAGTGAATGGGAACCAATCGCCATTAAACGGGCGATTGGTATTTCAGGTGCGTGGGATCAGTCAGGACCTGAAACCCG
>CALGRI010000236.1 GCA_937880875.1 uncultured Pseudomonadota bacterium | reverse complement strand
CTTTTGGCGCAATATACCTTTCAATAATTCTCTCTGGTGATTTTGCCCGACCTTCCGATGATAAGTTTTCAAGCTCAAGATTCAGTGCAGTATCAAGTTTGTCCGTACTCATTTGTTTTACTCCTTTTGATTCCAGTCCAGGATGACTTTCCCTGATTGCCCTGACCGCATCATCTCAAATCCTTTTTCGAATTCCGTATAATGGAACCGGTGGGTGATCAGAGAGGAAATATCAAGTCCGCTCTGGATCATGCTGGTCATCTTGTACCAGGTTTCATACATTTCTCTGCCATAAATGCCTTTGATGGTCAGCATATTAAAAACCACTTTATTCCAGTCTATCGGCGTACGGTCCGGCATGATGCCCAGAAGAGCAATTTTGCCCCCGTGACACATATTGTCCAGAATAGTGTCCAAAGCAGCAGGGTTACCTGACATTTCCATGGCCACATCAAATCCTTCTTTCATACCCAATGTTTTTTGTGCGTCTTCAACCGTGTCGCAACTGACGTCAACCGTAAGGGTAGCTCCTAAGTTTTGAGCCAGTGAGAGGCGATAGGGATTAACGTCTGTAACCACAATATGTCTGGCACCTGAATGTTTGGCAATGGCTGCCGCCATACACCCGATGGGACCTGCACCGGTGATCAACACATCTTCTCCCAGGATGTCAAAGGAAAGCGCCGTGTGGGTGGCGTTTCCCAACGGGTCAAAACAAGACAAGATATCCAGAGAAATATTTTCATCACAATACCAGACATTTGTAACAGGGATGGCAATATATTGGGCAAATGCACCAGGCCGGTTGACGCCGACTCCCCTGGTGTCATTGCAGAGATGCCGCCGACCTGCCAGACAGTTCCGGCAGTGTCCACAGACCAGATGGCCTTCGCCGGAAACCAGGTCTCCAGGCTTAAAATCAGTTACATGGGACCCAACCTGTTCAATGGTTCCTACAAATTCATGACCGATATGCATGGGAACGGGGATGGTCTGCTGGGCCCACTTATCCCAGTTGTAAATATGGACATCGGTGCCACAGATTGCTGTTCGTGATATCTTGATCAACACTTCATTATATTTTATTTCGGGAATCGGCACATCCTGCAACCACAAGCCTTGTTCCGGTCTTACTTTTACAAGTGCCTTCATTGTTTTAATCATTTTTGGTATTCCTTTAGATTCAGGACAAGGGAAAGGTCACAGTATCCAACCCTTTTGCCGTCATAAATTGATTCATCTCTTTTAAAATATTATTGTCTATTTCCGGTTGCTGATAGGTGTCCAGCATTTTCCTCCGGATTTCATTTATGTTTTTTAGCAGTTTTTCTTCTGATGTCAGATTGCTTAACCCTCCTTGCAGGTTAATATCACTGGTCCATGACAAGGTTCGACATTTTTTCATTGTATCCATGGAGGTCAAAAAAAGTCCGCCGGGACCCACTTCCTTAATTAAATCAAAATTCAAGGTTTCATCACAGACATCAAGATCATCCAGATAAAACCGAATCATTTGAATGATTTCTAAATCTATGATGAATTTTTCAAAGGAAATTCCTGCAAAACTGTCTAAAATACCAGCACCATGGACAATAAGGCTGACATTGTTCTGCATGGCAGTGAACATGGAAAACATGCTCTCATAACCGGCCTGTGCAGATAAGGACTTAGCATCAGTGGTTGTGCCGCCGGCTCTTGTGGGTAATCCGTAAAATTTGCCCATAGCCGCACAGTATTTTGCCTGGAGTGCATAGGCAGGAGAACCAATAGAGATATTGCCAGTGGTCATATCAGCCCCATAACACTGCAGACCAAAAATTACAGGTGTACCCGGATTAAACATTTGTGTGATTAAGATAACTCCAAGCGCTTCCGCAGTTGCCATGGCAATATTGCTCGCCAGATCAATGGGGCCGGTAGTGCCGGCTGCCACACCAGGGGATGCCATTATAGGTTGTTTGAAGCGGGCAGCAATTTCAATCGAGTTGAGTAACATTTCATCGAACTGAAGCGGACTGACCGGACTGACCATGGTGACAACCCGGGGGGATTCTGTTAGAAGGTCCTCTCCTCCGAATCTTATGGCAGTCAGGGTCATAAGATCGTCCATATGTTCTTTTGTCCCCGGCATCCCCATAATACATTTATCCGAATAAACCAGGGATGCATAGTGCATAGCCAGGTGGCTTTTATCCGCAACAATATCCGTGGGCTGGGCAAGGATTCCGCCGTTGATACTGAACAAAGGGCTTTGATGGACCAGTTTGACCAATTCCAGGTGATCCCGGTAAAGACTATTCCGAGCTTTCCCGTCTGCATCAATGATAGATGCACACCCATAACCTGCCGCAATTTTAGATCTGCCTTTTCCGATTTCCATGTCATGGTCCGGGTTAACAGCGCGCAGCCTAAAAGACCCTGGCGCCTTTTCAAGCAATTCGTTGACCTGTTTCCTGTCAAAAAAAATTCTTCTGCCTTTAATCTGTCCTCCTTTTTCGGCCAGAATCTTTATATATGGTTCGCTTAAAATCCGAATTCCGATTTCTTCAAGAATTTGTAGGGCCATGTGGTTTAGTTTTTCAATTTTCCCGTCTACGGTCACCTCTTTGTTCATGGGTCTTTCCCTTTACTTTTTATATGAAAGTCATTGCAAAAAACGCGGGAGCTTTAAGCTAAAACCGTAACTTTCATGTTTTGTTGTAGGCAAACCTATGATAAAAAATCCGGTCTGCACATGGCAGATAGATGATTTCATCAGCCGATAACCGAGTAAGTGCTGTTGGGGTTTAACTCCCGGTTCCGGGAAAACGCACTCATGTCAAGGGCAATAGCTGTTTTGGGAAGTATATACTGCAACGGTTGTGTATCGTGATCCAACCCATTTTTTCCACACTGGTCAATCAATTCGCTCATCATCATTCCGGCTACAGGGGCATTCTTGTATTGATTTCCAGAAGATCCGACAGCCATATAGAAACCGCCAAGATCACTTTTGTCATAAATAGGAAGCCAATCGCTGGACACATCGTAGAGTTCGGCAAAGCCCTTGTGCATATTGGGAATACCCAGATCTGGCAACCGTCTTGCCGCTCTATAAACCTGTGCGGCCCACTGGTTGTCTGTGGTATTCCGGTTGAAATCATCCGGGTCGTCCACCCATTGATGGGTATCGCATTTTGGATCTTCACTGCCGACGAGGATAGCGTTTCCCACTTCAGGCCGCATGTAGATACCATTATCCCCATCGGAAATTTGATATCCGCCGAATTCAAAATCAAATCCTCCCGGTGATGGGACATAGGCGACTTCATGACGTTCTGGACGGGTTTTAATATTATTTTTTTCTTCAACACCTGCCATCTGATTAATCACGCTGGAGTGGGGACCGGCCACATTTATGACGATTTGTGTTTCAATATGGGTACCATCCTTTAACATTATGCCGGTTACCTGGTTGTTTTCCTGTAGGATTTTCGTTACCTCTGCATTAAACATGAACCTGGCACCTTTGGACTCGGCAGCCACCTGAACATTATGCGTGGACAATTTTGGATCGGACATATAACCGGCTGAGGGACAGTATAATGCCCCTTCAATAAACGCATGCCGTTCATTAAAAAAAGTGTCATCACTTTCCGGTCGTGACGGTGGCCAGAATTCGTGATTACTCATGATCGGCAACCGTTCTAAAAGGGTGACCGCATCCCAGTCTTCATACGACACACCGACTGTGTCCCAGTGTTCGAGTATCTTCCTCCAGTCTCTGTCCTTGGATTTGATCATTATGGAGCCACATTCATTATATTCAGCCATTCCCCAGGGGTCAGTCACCTGGCAGTACTCTTTCCAGTTTCGCCAGATATCAAATCCTTCCCAGGCAAAGGCAACCCCTTCGAGTGTAGAGTAGTGGGCCCGAACAATGGCGCATGATCCGGCGGTTGATCCGGCTCCGGAATCTCCATTCTTATCAACACTTAATGTCTTGTATCCTTTTTTGGCTAATTCAAAAGCAATGCAATTGCCTATGATACCGCAACCGATTATGAGGACATCTGTTTTACCACCCATATCTTTTATTCCTTTATATTTCTTTCTATAATTTTTTAGTTAACCAACTGTTGTGTATAAATTGGTATTTTCATTTTGAATGAAGCTGCTGCATGCAATTCCAGTACTCTTTGATGAAGGGCGCTACTTTTTAGATATTTATTTTTCAGCAGTCAGTTCCTTGACACCCGCATCCCGCATTTCCCTGATTTTTGTCAGGATTTTTTCCTCTAAAGGCTGTACTTTATGATTCTCAAGGATATCGGCCAGGCGCTCCTGAATTCGTTCTGCCATATCTTTTTCCCCTTCTTCCTTCCAGCGTTCATAAGGCTGTCTGGCCAATAGTTTTGAACCCCAGACAGCTTCCCGGCAATGGGCCAGAGTGTGTTTGTGAGCCAGATAATGGCCTCCGGGGCCAATATCTTCAATCACCTGTCGGGCAAGGCTTTCCTGGTCTACCCGTATACCTTCCATAAATTTACGGGTCATTCCAATAGCTTCATTTCCCAATACCAGTTGAGCGGTTGAACAGACCATTGCCTGGTCAAGATAACCGACATCATGGATCAGGTTGAGCCCGGCGAGCGCCTGGGTAATGATGGAAAATCCACTTTCAAGCCCGGCCTGGGCATCCAGTACTTTTGAGTCGCTGCATCCGGCATACCCCCAGGTTGGCAATTCAAAGGATTGAGCAACTTCTGCCTGGGCAGCGATTCCAAGACTCATTTCAGGGTATCCAACACCAAAAATACCGGATGACATATTTAAAATCTGGACATTCCCGCTAAGGCAAACCGGACATCCGGGCTGTCTTAACTGGGCCAGTACCAGACACATCAATGACTCTGCGGTGATCATAGTGATAACACCCGCCATGGTAACAGGACCTGTGGCACCCATCTGGACGGCAGGTCCCGGCACCTGGGGAATAAAATGATCCGCAGCTGCAAATATACGGTCAATGGTCTCGCCTGGTTGGACAAGGGGACTGATTGGTTCAGGATAAACAGCAAGGAAAGGCTTCTGTCTGAGTTTATCCATACCACCAGCAATTTCAGCAGCCATTTCAAACACCAGTTGAGTTCCTCTACCCGAATAACCCAGAAAAACAATAGGCTTAGTCGTATTGGTGACAACCGCTTCAAAATCATAAAGATCAGAAACAATTGAAGGAACATCCTGGGATGAGCCCATTGGCATAACCCAGTCAATGTTCTCACAGGCGTCTGCAACCCGCGCACCGATACCAATATCTTTAACTGTTGTGGGATGAATTTCGCCGGTTAAAGCGTCTTTTGTCCTCGGGCTTCCAGTGGAAGTGCCATAATAACTTTTGCGACCTTCTACTTCAAGAGCCCGGTTACCCAAGCGATCATAAAGAGTAAAACCATTGGGTGCAGTAACCAGACATTGTTTAACAATATATTCAGGAACCCTTACAAGCTCCCCTTCCACAACAACGCCCGCCTTTTTGAGCATATCCCTTGCGCCGGCATGCAACACCTTGAAGCCGACACTGAACATAATATCAAAGGCTGCACGTTTTATTTCAAAAATTTGATCTTCGGTTAAAATCTTTAAATACGGTTGCCGCGCCGGTGTTGATGCCGAGTTGATCATGATATCTCCCCTTGATTAATCCTGAAATTATATTTCATAGGATTACTAATATTATGCGTAAAACCTATTATAGGTTTTCGGATATCACACGATTTTTTATTTGTCAAGCATTTTATTACATAAAATTTTATTAAATACATAATTTTTATATAATTTTTT
>CALGRI010000235.1 GCA_937880875.1 uncultured Pseudomonadota bacterium | reverse complement strand
GATTCTTCTTTTGAAATGGAATCGACCGTTTCCAGTTTCCCTGGATATCCCGAGTCAATTAGCGTCTGGGATATTTTCTCAGCCGTCAGCGGTGCGATAAAATCAATGGCAATCAATTTTCTAAATAAATTGGCTCCCATGCCTGAATACCCTTCCAAAGGTGTAAGCCCTGCATTGATTGTGGAAAAGCATCCCCCACAGGACAGGCTGTCTATTTTCAAAACAGCACGGCTTAACTCTTGGGTTTGGGGTTTTTCAGCTATGGCCATGCCAGCTATTAAAATCAGAACCAATCCGGCAAATCCTAAAATGATATAATTTCTTTTTTTCACATTATCCTCCCATCTTTTAAGTATTTTTTAACTATCTGTTTCCAAATATATTTCAAAACCTGTGCCAGGGATTCAATTTAAGTTGGATTTAATGCTAACAATCTGAAAAGATAAGAAAATTATTTGATTATGGACGAGATGGGTTCAACAACAATGGAAAGAAATTACAGACTATTCCACATCCAGGTGTAGAATAGTCTATACTTTTAAATTTTATATTTTTCCAGCCGGTATAAAAGAACGTGCCTGGGTATTTTTAACAATCTGGCAGCTTCTGAACGATTTTGGCCGGCCTTTTCAAGGGCTTTAATAATATAGCTTTTTTCAATATCCTCCAGGGCAATTCCTTCATCTGGAATAACAGGCCTGAGGATTGCAGCCGATGATTCATGAACAAGCAACTGAAGATCTTTGGGTTCAATCACCGTTTTTTTCCTTAAAATAATACATCGTTCGACGATATTCTGCATTTCCCTGATATTCCCGGGCCATTGATAGGCTTTTAATACCTCATGGGCTTGCTGAGAGAAAAAAACATCCCGGGGTGCATCAAACTTTTTTAAGAAATGTGTTACCAGGGCAGGGATATCTTCGATCCGCTCCCTTAACGGCGGGATAAAGAGAGGAATCACGCTCAACCTATAATACAAATCCTCTCTGAAGTTCCCTTCTGCTATCCTTTTTTGAAGATCCAGGTTTGTGGCTGCAACAATCCTGATATCAACACTCTTTGCTCTATCAGCTCCCACGGGCTGAATTTCTTTTTCCTGGATTGCCCGCAATAATTTGACCTGGATATCTGTGGCCAGTTCTCCAATCTCATCTAAAAAAAGTGTTCCGCCGGATGCGTTTTGGAAATGCCCTTTCCTGTCTTTTATGGCACCGGTAAAAGATCCTTTCACATGACCGAAAAGCTCACTTTCTAACAGACCTGTCGGAATGGCTGCACAATTGACGGCAATCATGGGGCCATTACTTCTGGGACTGTTCTGGTGAATCAATCGTGCCAGGACTTCTTTACCAGTACCGGATTCACCCGTAATTAAAACCGTTGCCTCACTGTTTGCAGCCCGGGATGCTGTTTCCAGCAGTTCTTTCATGACAGAGCTTGCAGATACAATGCCTTTGGTACCGGTCAGACGATTGATTTCACTTGCCAGCAGCTTTGTTTTAGACCGTAATCTCTTAAGTTCCAATGCTTTTTTACAGGATAAAATCAGGGTATCCCGGTCAAAGGGTTTGGTGATAAAATTAAACGCCCCTTTGTTCATGGCCTGGACAGCCATTTCAATGGAGCCGAATGCCGTCATGATAATCACAGGGATATCTGGCGCATCTTTTTTTATCTTTTCCAGGATATCAAGCCCGTTCATATCCCCTAGTTGAACATCTGTCACCACAAGATCCGGAGCTGTTGTTTCAAAATATTCAAGCCCCTGTGCCCCTGACGCTGCTGTTACAACATTAAATCCTTTTGCCGTCAGATTGTATTGGGTAACCCGTCTTAAACTTGGATCATCATCAATCAATAATATTGTATCAGACATATTGGATACTCTCATTATTTACAAATTGTTTTTCTGGCAAATATATTGTAAAAGCCGCACCCCCAAGGGTTGATTCTCCAATAACTATTTTCCCCCCCAGGCTTTCAACTATCTTTTTTGAAATGGAAAGCCCAAGTCCTGTTCCATCTTCCTTGAATGTCACAAAGGAGGCAAACACTTCTTTGACCAAGTTTTCATCGATACCAGGACCATCATCTGAAATACGGATAAAATACCCTTGTTCGTGCTTGCCAGATTCAATGATTATCTTGCCGTTGTTCTCAACGGCATCAATGGCATTGATAATAATATTCATCAAGACTTGAATCATGGCGGTTTCGTCTGTCATAAATCCATTATTGACAGGTCCCGCCTGGATAGACACCTGGATGGATTTTTCTTTGAGTCCTGCTTCAAGTAGCAGGGCCACCCGGTTAATAATTTTCTCAATTGATTCCTGCCGGCCTTTGTCACGATTCTGCTGCCCTCTGCAATATTTTAAAACATCTTCAACTGAATGATTCAGCCTTGAAATTTCCGATCGCATGATTTCTATAAATTCGTATTTGGGATGGCCCTCTGGTACCTCATCGGCCAGGATTTCAGCCGCTCCTTTTATGGATGCCAAAGGATTCTTTATTTCATGGGCAAGGGAAGCAGACACATGGCCCAATAAGGAAAGCTTCTGGCTTTGCCCCAGTTGTTTTTCAGCTTCTACAAGCTGGGAAGCCTGTTCATGAAGTCGTTTATATGATCCAGCCAGTTTTTCCGAAAGCGTTTTATATTTTTCCCTTAATTTATTTTCCCTGCTGGAAATAAGCCCGATCACAACCCCTGCAGCAAGATAAAATAATATTTCCGACAATTCACTGTAGTAGGCTTCAGGCCCGCTTGCCCAGAACATGAAAAGATGAGGGACAAATGCCAGGCAGGACAGAACAGCAAGGCAAATCCCACCCCATACGCCGTAAAGGATAGCACCGATGGCAATAGGAAAATAACTGAGCCTCCTGTAAGTGTCATGGTAAAAAATCATGTGTCCCGGAGTAAGGGTATGAAGAAGGCCTATCACTGCAACACCGATCACAAGCAATATAAATAAACCCATTTTCATATTTGGCTTCATAGGACATCCTCAAGAGCAAATAACGATGATTTCTTTTTTATCTACACGGTCATACCATTATCAAACACTGTTTTGTTTAAAAAGACAATAGCATTCTCAAACACCGCTATTTTATTCTCAGCTGTTAAAATAACTGGAATTAAAACCATAAGACTGCTAAAAAGAAGTATATTAAATTAAAATCAATGCACAAGGAGGCAAATTATGAGATTAATTCAACCTAAGCTAATATTGTTCTTTACGATTCTTTTATTATTTATTTCAAGTAATGCCATAGCAGACAAATACTCAGACACCATTGACGTGTTTATAAAATCTGATGCTGTAAAACCATTTTTTAATGAGGCCTATGGATATGCGGTTTTTCCCAGGGTTGGAAAAGGTGGCATTGTTTTAGGCGGTGCCTATGGGGCAGGCAGGGTATACAAACAAAGATCCATTTCCGGAACGGCCACGCTGATGAAAATCAGTGTTGGATTTCAACTGGGCGGGCAGGCCTTCAGTGAAATTATTTTCTTTAAGGACAAAAGAGCCTATGATGAATTTACAAGTGGAAGCTTTGAATTTGACGGATCATTGTCAGCCGTGGTCATCACAGTGGCTGCCCAGGCACAGGCAGGCACCCAGGGCAATAGCGCCGGGGTAAGCCTGGGGCCTGCTACAGGCACACAGGCCGAGACCAATTACACCAAAGGAATGGCTGTATTTGTCCATACCCTTGGTGGGTTGATGTATGAAATGTCCATTGGCGGACAAAAATTCTCATTTACACCCGCAAACTAAGCTCAGACATGTTATTGAGCAGCTCTGACATAGAGGACTATAGCAAAGTGACTTATATGGGCAAATTAAAACAAAAAAAGCTTTTATGCTTTTTCATTTTTTTCTTATCTTTGTTTGTCAGCCAGACTGTTTATGGAAAGGCTGATTTAACTACGATCAGGCAAAAAAATCTTGATGTTGCGCCCCTGGATATTGCCTCATCAGAGGATGGAAGTATGATCTTTATTCTGTCTTTGGGAGAGTTGATCATATATTCATCAAAAACCGACCAGATTATCAGCCGATCTGCTATTGATAACACCTATGATAAAATAACTTATTCTGAAAAAAATAAAACCCTTATACTTACAAGCAGGTCATCCAAATCACTGAAAATTATCCATGTTGAGCAGGTACACGATATATCTTTATCTGGACTGCCCTTTAAAGGACCTTTTGATGCGCCAGTAACCCTTGCAGTCTTTGATGATTACCAGTGACCGTATTGTGCTCGTTTGGAGCCGTTTTTCCGGCAGTTGTCGGACAGGTATAAGGACCAGTTAAAAATTGTAATTAAACATTTTCCCCTTGAGAGTCATAAATTTGCCCGCATAGCTTCCCAGGCAAGTCTTGCAGCCCATAACCAGGGAAAATTCTGGGAATTCCACAATAAATTATTTGAGAATTATGACTCTATTAACGATAATAAAATTGAACAAATCGCAATAGAACTCAAGCTTGATATGGATAAATTCCATGCCGACATAAATTTGCCGGATATTCAGCAAATCATCAACAGAGATATCCAAAATGGTAAAGAAATAGGGGTTACGGGAACCCCGACAATGTTTATAAATGGGAAACTGATCAATCCCAGAACCTTTGATGACTTTATAAAAAAAATTGAGTCTGAGTTGGAAAAGAATACTAACAAATAGCCTTTAGTTTTTAAAAAATCAATCTGAAATTTTTGGCAGCCGCCCTCTGATCAGGCGTAATCTGAAAATCGAACCCTCCCCTTTTTTTGAGAGTACGCTGATATTACCGCCATGCTCCTGAATTATCTTTTGGGTCATTAAAAGGCCAAGGCCAGTACCTTCCAAGCCTTTGGTGGTAAAAAATTTACTGAACAGCCTTTGCCTGTGATCTTTGTCGATCCCACATCCATTGTCTTTTACTTCGATATAAATGCTGCCTTCTTCCTCATACACTGTAACCCAGATTTTTTTGTCCCTGTCTTTGTCCACATCGACAAAGGCATCAATGGCATTGCCCACAAGGTTTGTCACGCATTCATGTATTTTTTCATAATCAAGGGGAGCCAAAGCGAGCTGCTCATCAAGCTGCAGTTTAATCTTAATGTTATTTTCTGAAATTTTAGCGGCAAAAGATTCAACCACTTCGGTTACAATATCTGCGGGATTACTCAAAGTCGGTATTATGGCCCTGAACCTGGAATAATTTAAGAATGCTTTTGAGAACAGCCGGATCCGATCAATATTTCTGGCCAGAGTTTCAATCCCCTTATGGACTCTTTTGATGTCTCCTTTTCCTATTCCGGATTTGAGAAAATACATCCCCCCATCCAGAGCATTGATCAGGTTCTTAATCCCGTGAGCCAGTCCTGCAATAGTCTGCCCTACAATTGCCATGCGCTCAGCTTCGATTTTTTCTTTTTCAAGCTTTTTCATCTGACTGATGTCATGAACTGAAAACGCCATGCCGATTATTTTTTTGCCATCCCGTAGTTTATTCCCGATTAAACGGCCATAAAACTTGTCTCCATTGCTCCGTTTGAGTTCTGCCTCAGGCAGATAGACATGCCCCATTCCCCCAGACACCTGGGCAAGAAAACCTTTGGGAAGCATAGTACTGATATCCTCCTGGGAGACAATCTGGTCCTGATCAATATTAAACAGGCTTCTGGCAGCTGAATTAAACACTTCCACCTTGCCTCTTTTGCTGATCCCTACGATACCGTCCATGGATGTATTAATCAATGATTCAAGATAATTATGGGTGGCTTCCAGTCTATTTTGCAATTTTACGGTCATGGAAATATCCACAGCCATCTCCATGACCAGATCATATTTCTCATCCTTATTTTTCAATGGAATGGTAATGACGTGCATATTCAAGGTTCTCCCATCCGTCAGTTTCCAGACATGTTGACCCGTATGCTGCATCCCATCTTCAAATGTTTGCCTTGCTGTACATTCGATGCATTTTTCTTTTCTGTCTTTTAGTGCTGAATAACAATATTCCCCTTTAAGGCTTTCAAACATATCAGAAGCTCGTTTATTGGCCCTGACGATTTTAAAATCCCTGTCAATGATCATGACATAGCAGGGTACCTGCTCAAATAAAAGCTTATATTCTTCTTCCGTCTTTTTGAGCCGGGTTTTCAAATCTTTTGCAGGTTCTTTCATATCTGTTTCCTTTTCTGATCAATATCGATTCAATTTGAATCCAAAAAAAATGATGTCTCAAAAATGGTTTAATTTCAGCATCTTATCTTTCAAATTTTAAAATTGAATTTTTTTTTAGTTTTTTTCATTTTCTCTCTTGACAAGATATTCATTTTTTTTTAATCTATACTAAACTTATATAGATTATATTGGTAGAGAATACAATAACAACAATTAATTTACTTTTTAACATTATGAAACTTGCAACTCAAGTCAGATATGGAACCAGAATGTTACTTGACCTTGCCATGCACCAGAGCAAGGGGTTGGTGCAGATGAGTAACATTGCATCCCGCCAGAACATCTCCCTTAAATACCTTGAACAGCTTATCATACCCATTAAAAATGCAGGCTTTGTAACAAGTAAGCGGGGGGCAAGGGGAGGACATAGCCTGGCCAAAAGACCGGATCAAATCACGCTGGCACAGATTATCCGCGTGTTTGAAAAAGAACGCGCGCCCAAAGAAGCCCCAGATGATACATCAAATTATTCAGAACATCAGGATTCTCTTATAATAGAGGCGTGGGATGAAGCCATTGAAGCGTTTTATTCCCGGTTGGAAAAAATCACCCTTGCAGACCTGTCCATCAGCACAACCCAAAAACTTTGGAAAGGTTCGGATTTAGTAATTTTTACGTGATGGAAAATATAAAGGACAATTATTATTAATTTTTTAACTTTTTTGACAATTTTAAATTTTTAAAAGGAGAGGCAAATGAAAAAGATTGTAATACTTGGTTCTGGTGCCGGCGGAACCATGTGTGCTGCTAAACTGAGAAGAGAGCTGGGTCGGGACTGGGAAATCACAATTATTGATAATGATGAAATGCATCATTATCAACCAGGATGGTTGTTTATTCCATTTGGAATTTATACTGCAGATGACTGCCAGAAACCCAAACGTGATTTCATTCCCCCTGGTGTGAATTTTATACTGGATGAAGTTGTCGGCGTGAATCCTGACAAGAGAGTTGTTGAATGTAAAAAAGGCAAATATACCTATG
The DNA here is from genome assembly GCA_937880875.1 of uncultured Pseudomonadota bacterium. Taxonomy (GTDB): domain Bacteria; phylum Desulfobacterota; class Desulfobacteria; order Desulfobacterales; family Desulfobacteraceae; genus Desulfobacula. Next base: position 5,605 of record CALGRI010000235.1, on the reverse strand, counting down.
ACTATCTGATCGTTGCCACGGGCTGTCATCCTGCCCCCGAGGAAGTGGAAGGGCTTGAAAACTGGAAACCTGATTCAAAATCCAATGAGCATACCTTTTTCACCCAGGAAAGTGCAGTGGCCCTGTATAAGAGAATGAAATACTTTGAAAAGGGCAAGATGATCTTTAATATCGCTGAAATGCCGCATAAATGTCCGGTTGTTCCCATGGAATTCATCTTTATGGCAGACTGGTTCTTTGCTAAAAATGGCTGCAGGGACAATATTGAAATTGAATTTGTCACCCCCAACACGGGTATTTTTACAAAACCCATTGCAACCAAAGTTATGACTGCTACGGCTGAAGAAAAACAAATTCTGGTGACCCCGAACTTTGACCTTTCAAACGTGAATACCCAAGAAAAATATATTGAGTCGGCAAAAGGCGACAAGATAGATTATGATCTTTTTATCTCCACCATGCCGAACCTGGGTGCCGATTATATTGAAAACTCAGGAATGGGTGATGGTATGGGCTATGTGCTGACAGACCATCATACTCTCCAGGCGGAAAAGTATGAAAACATTTATGTTGTAGGTGATGCAACCAATGTTCCAACCTCAAAGGCGGGTTCTGTTGCACATTATGAGGCAGAGATTATTGTAGAAAACCTGCTCCTTGAAATTGACGGCAAAGAGCCCAAACCTTCTTTTGACGGTCATTCAACCTGTTTCATCGTATCCGGTTATGACAAAGCCTTTCTGTTTGACTTTAACTACAAAACAGAGCCGCTTCCAGGTAAATTTCCGTTCCCGGGCATCGGGCCCTTTGAGCTTGTAGGTGAAAGCAATATGAATTACTGGGGCAAGATGATGTTTAAATGGGTATACTGGAACCTTCTTTTGTCCGGACAAGACATGCCGCTTGAGCCTCAGATGGCTATGGCTGGAAAACATTGGCCCAAAGTTGAAACAGAATAGGAGGGTGACATGACAAATGAAGAGTTGATACTCGAAAAGCTTGAACGTCTTGAAACCCAGATACAGCCTTTGATTAAGACCAGCGAAAAATTTGCGGAACTCAAAAACGATTTGATTCCCATTGGCAACCATGCCACTGCTCTATTAATCAAGGAGTTAACTGAGGTGGAAGCCGGTTTCCAGCTTGAAAATTTTTTGTCCCTGACAAAAGAGGCCATGAGAAATACTGAAAACTTTATATTTGCCTTAAAACAGATGGCCAGCATTATAGAGTTTGTAAAAGACCTTGAACCCCTTCTTAAGTCGGCTGTTCCCCAGATTATTCACTATTTGGATCAACTTGAGCAAAAAGGTGTATTCAGGATTATAAATGCTACTATTGATCTGCGTACCAAGATTGCTGCCACCTATACTGCTGAAGATATTGAAGTCATGGGTGACGGTCTTGTTGCGGTTCTGGGCCTGGCAAAGAGTCTTTCAAACCCCAAGGCAATTGCCCTGCTGGAAAAACTGTCCCAGATACCGTCCAAGGTCGAGCTTGAAAATGCAAAGAGTATTGGTGTTTTCGGACTTGCATCTGCCGGATTTAACCCTGAAATCAGCAAAGGGCTTGGAGTTCTCATGGAATTGACAAAAGCCATGGGAAAAATAGGTCCGGACAATGATTAATAAAATTGGGATTAAAAAGCAGAGGAATTGAATAACCATTAAATAGAAGAGGAAGAATCTATGGTAAAAGCTTCTGAAAAAAAAATACTGGTAGTGGATGATGAGCCTGATGTGAGAAATTTTCTGGCCACTTGTATTCAGGACGCAGGCTTCATTGTGGATTCTGCTGTTGACGGACAGGATGCCCTTGAAAAGATTGAAAAGGAAATACCGGATCTGATGACCCTTGATATGGTCATGCCAAGAAAATCCGGGATTGAACTGATCCGGACCTTAAGAAAGAATGAAAAATGGTCCAAGCTGCCTATCATTGTTATTACAGCCCATGCCCGAAATGAATTTGCAAGTGAAGACATAAAAAGTTTCAATGCCTTCACATCCGGGCTTAAACCAAGACGAACGATAGAAAAACCGGTTACTCCCGAAATTCTGGTAAATACCATTTGTCAGATCCTTGAGGTTGAGCCTGAAACCGATATTCCCAGAGCAAAAGGACTTTCCTCTGATCAGGAAAACCTTGTCAAAATGATACAAAACAGCGATTCAAAAATACTTCAGCAGATTAAAAACATTCTCGGGGCTGATTAAATTCCCCTGTTACACCCTGATGCATGCCGCTGACAACGGTTGTCAGTGGCGTGCATTCCTCTTGTTGCATGAACAATGGATTACAGGGACGGGCAGGCAGCCGGGTTATTTTTACCATTGTTGTGTATCAAATCGGCAATACTGATACCATCAAGCTTTTCATATAAAACTGATGTGGCATCATGCCAGGCATTCCGGACAAGGCAGTCTGCAGCCAGTTCACACTTTTCAGGAGAGCTTACACATTCCACCAGGTCTGTCTGTCCTTCAAAAAGCCGGACAATCTGACCAAGAGATATTTGACCCGGATCTTTTACCAGAAGATGTCCACCTTTAGGGCCACGCACACTATTTACAATACCAGCTTTCTTTAAAGTGAGCAAAATTTGTTCAAGGTATTTTGCCGGTATTTTTTGTTTGGAAGATATTTTACTAACCTGAATGGCACCCTGATCTGCCCGCAATGCAAGTTCAATCAAGATCCTTGTTCCATAGCGTGTTTTTGTTGAAAGTTTCATTGAGTTCCTTCCAAAGCCTTTGAAATCCTTTTTGAGAATATGCTTCCAAGGCGCCTGTAAAATATTATGGCAGCTTTGGGATACCTATTAAAAATATCTTCAATTTTATCTTTTGAAATCTTTATGACTTTTGTTTGGGTCTTACATATGCTGGAAGCAGTGTATATTCCCTTTTCAACAATGGATGACCAGCCAAACACTTCACCCGGCTCAACCAGGCTGCATATTGTAAGATCCTTGTCCCTTATCCGCAGATCAATATTCCCTTTTTCCAAAATATAAAGAAAATCCGCCTTCCTGCCCTTTTCAAAGATCACTGCATCTTTTTCATAGGTTTGCATGGTAGAGCTATTTTCTATTTCCTTGATCACCTGGGCATCAACCCCTTTAAAAAATTGAATCTCATGTATATTCATTTTTTCCCCCTTTCATTAATATTATTATGTGATGCGCCTTTTTATTAATGCCGAGCATATTGAATAAAACCCATCTGGATTTCAAATAAACTATTATTGAACTTTTAGAAAAAAATGCATCACAATATAAATTAATTATACTAAATTAATATACATAATTTTTGTATACATTTAAAGCGTTGTTTTTATATTGTATTTTTATACTACAATGTGATATAAAGATGTCTTTGGATTATTTTATTAATTTAATTATTTTTCAGGAGAAGACGTGTGAAGATAGTCTCCATAGCCATAAGCAAGAAAAAAGGCACAATAAAAAAATGTATTGAAACTGCAGAACTGATTGAAAACCACGGGATCAAAGAGGATGCCCACGCAGGAGACTGGCACAGACAATTAAGTTTTCTGGCTTCGGAAAGTATTGAAAATGCCAGCAGTGAGGATTTTAAACTAAACTTTGGGGATTTTGCTGAAAATATTGCCACAATAGGGATTGACTGGAAAAAGCAGCCCATTGGCCAGGTTTTCAAATTAGGGGAAAAAGCCCTGGTTGAAATCACCCAGATCGGAAAGGAATGCCATAAAAAATGTGCTATTTTTTACCGGACAGGGGATTGCATTATGCCAAAAGAAGGTGTATTTGCTAAGATTCTCAAAGGCGGAACAATTAAGGTGGGAGATAAAATAGAGCGTGTCAAAAATTAAAAACCTATTATATTTGACATAAGATGAGGATTTATTCCAAGGACGATTAATGAGTTATAAAATAGAGTTAAAAGATGCCCCAAAGGGCTATACCTATGATCAGGATAAAATCATATCTCCGGAAGAGACTGTGGCAAGATTTAAGGAAAAAACTGCCCGGCTTAATCTCGATATTTTAAACAGGACCCGAAGAATTGATAACGGACGGTTGGACATACCGGTTTTTTTCAGTAAATGCGGCACGGATGCTAAAAATGTGATCGGAACAAAAAAGCAGATGGGTAAAGGCGGGACACCTGCTCAGTCAGAGGCCAGTGCAGTGATGGAGCTTGCAGAACGTTTCAGCTTTTTTTCTTTTGTACAAAAAGAAGAAAATTTTTTCTATTCAACCTCAAAAGAATTGGGTGGAAAAGCCCTTTCCTATGAACAGATCATAAAATCTGTCCATGATAACAAAGAAGATGCCTTAAAAGTAAAACCAATCTTTGATGGCCTCCCCCTAAAATGGGCCAGAGGATATAATCTTACAAAAAAACAAGAAGTTTTGATCCCCTTTAACTGGTTTTATATGATTAATGAATTTAACGGACCCAGTGCAGGCAATTGTACTGAAGAGGCGTTAAGCCAGGGGATTTGCGAATTGATCGAACGTCATACATCTTCCATGGTCAGCCATAAAAATTTAAATGTTCCAGGAATCAACCTTGATTCTTTTACTGATCCTCTGGTCATTGAAATTCTGAATAAATATAAAAAAGAGGGGATACGCATTTATGCGTCAGATTTTTCCCTGGATACAGGGATACCCACCATTGGTCTTCTTGCCTGGGACCCTGCAACCTTTCCTGACTTAAGTGAAATTGTCTGGACGGCTGGCACAGCCCCCGACCCTGAAAAAGCCATGGGCCGCGCCCTCACGGAAACAGCCCAGCTTGCAGGCGACTTTAATTCAGGTTCCAATTATGTGGCCAGCGGCCTGCCCAAAGTTACCAATATTGAAGATGCCCGATTTATCACCCATCCTGAAAAGATGATCAACGCAGATACTTTACCTGATCTTTCAAGCCATAATATCAAAACCGAGGTGGAAAACCTGATCCAAACTCTTGACAATAAAGGGTATCAGGTCCTTGCCATCAGCACCATGCATAAAAAGCTTGAGGTTCCGGCATTTTATACCATCATTCCAGGGGCACATTTCAGGGAAAGGGCAGTTGCCGCAAGTGTAGGTATGTTTTCTGCCAGATTAATCACAGAAAGTTTTGACCCTGTACAGGCGTTGTCAAAGCTGGATGAACTGGAAAAGGCATTGCCCGGCAAATATTATACAAGCTTTTACAAGGGCCTGATGCTCAACGCCATTTACGATCACCAAGCCGCTTTAACCCAATTTGAAACTGCCCTGAAAAGAGATCCTGTAAAATTGAATATGCCTGATATCTATTCCCACATGGGGACATGCTTAAAAGATCTTGAACAATATGAAAGGGCCGTTGAAATCTGTAAACAAGGTCTTAAAATCGATGAGCAGCGCCCGGATATCTTTAATACCATGGGGGTCTGTCATTTTATGCAAAAAAACCATGAAACAGCCATTACCTGTTTTGAAAAAGCTATAGAGGTTGACCCCTCCCTTGCCATCAACTATGCCAATATCGGTTCAAATTACAGGGAACTGGGAGAAATTAAGCTTGCCATCAAATATTATGAAATGGCCCTGGAAATAGATCCATCCATTACATTTGCCAAA
>CALGRI010000234.1 GCA_937880875.1 uncultured Pseudomonadota bacterium | reverse complement strand
GGACTTTTCTGCGGTATTGAGTATGTCAACAATAAAGAGACCAGAGAACCTGTCACCGAAGAACAGATGGCACAGCTCATGGGCAATGTTCTGGCTCAAAACGTGATTGTGGGACGCACCAACTCCAGTTTTCACGGGCTGAACAATGTCATGAATTTTGCCCCCTGCCTGATCATCACAAAGGAACAAGTTGATACCATTGTTGCCGCCGTGGCAACTGCCATAGAAAAAACGTTTTAAAAACAAGCTAAAACCATCCATATTTAAAGGAGACAAACCATGTTAATCGGAATACCAAAAGAAATAATGTACAAAGAGAACAGGGTTGCAGCACTTCCGGAAACCATTGAAAAATTTAAAAAACTGGGTTTTGATGTGATTGTTGAAACAAAGGCCGGGGCCGGGGCTTTTGCCGATGATGAAGCATATATCAACGCAGGAGCGCAAATTGCAGCTGATGCTGCCGAGGTTTTCGACAAATCAGATGTTATTTTGAAAGTCAAGGAACCCATGTTTAACGAGCAGTTCAACAAGCATGAAATCGACATGTTAAAGGAAAACCAGAGGCTTATTACTTTTATCCACCCGGCAGCTCCTTCAAATCATGGAGATGTAAAAAGACTACAGGAAAGAAACATCACGGCATTTACAATGGATGGTATTCCCAGGATTTCAAGGGCCCAGCGAATGGATCCCTTGACTTCCATGAGTGCCATCACCGGTTATAAAGCCATCATTATTGCTGCAACTAATTTTCCAAAATTCATCCCCATGATCGGTACGTCCATTGGAATGATAAAACCAGCCAATATTCTGGTGATTGGTTGCGGTGTTGTCGGACTTCAGGCAATTGCAACAGGAAAAAGGCTGGGGGGTATTGTAAAGGCGATTGATATTCGGCCGGATGCAAAAAAAGAAGCTGAGAGCTTAGGGGTCAAGGTTGTGGGTTTTGATGCACCACCCGAACTTACCGTTGGGAAAGGCGGATATGCCAAAGCACTTTCTAAAGAATGGCTTGAAAAGGAAAGACAGGCTCTGGCACCCCTGGTTGCAGAATCTGATATCATTATTCTCAGCGCCCTTGTCCCGGGAGAAGTTGCCCAGCATTTGATCACCAGAGAAATGGTTGAAACAATGAAACCCGGATCTGTTATCATTGATGTATCCATTGACCAGGGAGGAAATTGTGAGATAACAGACCCTGGAAAAGAATTAATTCATAAAGGTGTATACATCTGCGGGATTAAAAATATACCAGGATCACTGCCAGTTCATTCTTCCTGGCTCTATGCCAATAATCTTTATTATTTTGTTGAGAACCTTTATAAAGATGGGACAGACGAATTTGATATGACGGATGAAATCATCAAAGGTGCTCTTGTGACCCACAAAGGCAAACTCTATCACGAAGGTACTCTCAAGGCCATGGGGCAAACTGATCATTAAAAATTTTCCAGGAGCAAACCAATGACAAATCTTTTATTGATGGCCGGTGTTTTTCTGTTTTCCTTTGTGGTTGGGTATTTTCTGATTTCCAGAATACCCACCCTGCTTCATACACCTTTGATGTCCATGACAAATGCCATCTCGGCTGTAACCATACTGGGAGTTTTGATTCTTTTCTCAGTCGCTTCAACCCGGACCGAGCAGATTATAGGATCTATTGCCTTTGTCATGGCATCTTTCAACCTTGTAGGTGGTTTTGCGATTACCGACAGAATGTTAAGGCTGTTCAAGAAAAAAGAAAGGGGGGCTGAAAAATCATGATAGAAACCTACTCTGCCATGAATCTGTTCCTGGATTTTAGTGTAATCGGCATACTTATACTGGGAATCTGGCTGTTTCACTGGCCCCACAGGGCAAAGTTCGGCAACCTTACGGCCGCTTTTGCATTAGCCTGTGCTGCAGCTCTGATTCTATATCGAAACGGAACTATGTATCCGGGTATTATGCTGTTATCCCTTGTGGTTGGTTCCGGGGCCGGATATTGGGTGGCCAAGAGAATTACCATGATTCAGATTCCGGCCATGGTTGCCTTTCAGCATGGTGCCGGAGGGGTTGCCGCTTTTTGTCTTTCCCTTGCCGAACTGATGCGGGGATCTCAACACCTTGGGATGGTGAATGAGATTTCCGGGCTCCTGGGCCTTGCCATTGGATCATTGACATTCAGCGGATCCATGATCGCCGGCGGGAAACTGTCAAACAAGCTTGGGCAGACCCCACGCATACTTCCAAAACACACATGGCTTGTAATGATAAACCTTGCTGCCATTATCGCATTGATTATTGCATCGGTGTATGCGCCAATGGGCAGCCGGATATTCCTTTATATTTCAATCATTTTATTGTCAATTCTTTTTGGAATTATTTTTTCCATCCGGATTGGCGGAGCTGACATGCCGGTTTTGATTTCATTTTTAAATGCAACCGCAGGTGTGGCTGCTGCCTTTTGCGGCATGATTATCGAAAACAAGCTGTTAATTTCCTGCGGGGCCACTGTGGCTGCTTCAGGATCAATACTGACCCATGTCATGTGCCGGGCAATGAATCGCAGTCTTTTCAGGGTTTTTGTTCCTCTTGAAAAACCCAGGCTGAGGCCGGCAGTTAAGACTGAGCAAACCCAGATTGCAGATCCTGTTGAAAAACAAATCCTTCAACAACCCATTGAAAAAAATAATTTTCAAACGGCTGTTGAAATAGCCCGCAATGCAAACAAAATCATTATTGTTCCCGGCTATGGCATGGCTGTTGCCCAGGCACAATTCGAAGTGATTGATTTTTCGAATAACCTGCTTGCCCTGGGCAAGGATGTTAAATTTGCCATTCATCCCGTTGCAGGACGAATGCCCGGGCATATGAATGTGCTGCTTGCAGAAGCGGGTGTTGACTATGATCTGCTGGAAGAAATGGATGCCATAAATCCTGAATTCAAAAACACTGATTTATCCCTGGTGATCGGCGCCTGTGATGTGGTGAATCCTGCAGCCATAGAAACTGACGGATCACCCATATCCGGCATGCCGATTTTACTGACCCATGAATCAAAACATGTGGTGTGCTGTAACCTGGATGATAAACCCGGATATTCCGGTGTTGAAAATCCGCTGTATAAAAACGATAATACAATTATGCTGCTTGGAAATGCCAAAGAAACAGTCCGGCAATTAGTTGATAATCTTTCAGAGATAAAACCTGATATTGAAGAATCATCAAGTCAAGACAAACCAAAAGAACATTTGGATTCAGCCATAGCCGCATTGGCATCCGCAAAAAAAATCATTATTATCCCCGGATATGGCATGGCTCTGGCACAGGCACAGTTCAAAGTGGTAGAACTTGCATCAATCCTTGAATCCCGGGGTGCACAAGTAAAATTTGCCATTCATCCCGTTGCAGGAAGAATGCCCGGGCACATGAATGTTCTTCTTGCTGAAGCAGAAGTCGATTATGACAATCTTTTTGAAATGGATGACATCAATCCTGAATTTTCACAAACAGACGCTGTTCTTGTTTTTGGTGCCTGTGACGTGGTAAACCCGGCAGCAATGGATACAGAAGGCACTCCTATTTCAGGGATGCCCATACTT
>CALGRI010000233.1 GCA_937880875.1 uncultured Pseudomonadota bacterium | reverse complement strand
CCGCAGGCACCTGTGATCATCGCAAAACCAAATCCTGAAACTATCATTACCAATAGTGAAATACTTACAATTACAATAGTTTTTTTCATTTTTGTCATTTTAAATCTCCTTTTAAAAATTAATTTAATGTTCAATCCTTTTTAAGACCTTCTCTTTTTAAGGATGGTTCAAGAATAGATACAAAATGTAAATTAAATATTTTCAATTTGTAAAAAAATGTAAATTAGTTGTACAAGAGAGTAACAAGGTATTTTCAGGATCATAAATATGACAAAAAAAATTCTTATTATTGATGATGACATAAAACTTATTGAGCTCCTTTCAGAGTATCTTGGGGGAAATCAATTCGATGTTTCCGCTATCTTTGATGGGATGAATGCTGTAGCTGAGATAAAAAAACAGATGCCGGATTTGATCATTTTAGACTATATGATGCCGGGCAAAGATGGTCTGGAGGTTTTAAGAGACATCCGGGCACATCATGATCTGCCTGTTATTATGCTGACGGCTAAAGGTGATGATACAGACAGAATTGTAGGTCTTGAACTGGGAGCGGATGATTATCTTCCAAAACCATTTAATCCAAGAGAGCTTCTTGCAAGAATCAAGGCGATTCTTCGTCGCCATGTCACACCTTTTCCAAATAGTCATCAGAATAAAGATCTTGTCATTCGATCGGGTGACCTGATACTGAATAAAGCTGCTCATACCATTGAAATTAATGGCAACATTATTGATCTTTCAACAACGGAATTTAAAATACTTGAAGTATTGATGAAAAGTCCAAACAGGGTTTTAAGCCGTGATCAAATAATGAGTATGGCACAGGGAAAAGATTTTATGGCTTTTGACAGAAGTATTGATATTCATATCAGCAAATTAAGATCTAAAATAGAAACCGATCCGGCTTTACCCAAAAGGATCAAAACAATCTGGGGAACCGGATATATGTTTGTAGAATCTTTATGAAACTAAAAAGCCTTTACAGCAAATTGCTCCTATCCTTTTTAGGTGTTCTTTTTATTACAATAATACTGATTCTTGTCTTATTTATTATGACTGCAGGAAGATCTTTTAAACATCAGATAGACAAACAATCCATTGCAAAATTAGTCATTTTCAAAAACATGATCCAGGAAAAAGTAAACCAGAAACCATTGATCCCCATTGAGCAGAACAATGAGATCAATGAGATGTTGCATATGCTCTCTGACCTTTTTGATATCAAGATATGGGTAACATCACCCGATAAAACTATTTTAATAAAGACTTTTTCCTCACCTGTTAATATCAATTTAAAAGACCTGGAAGATTATGATGTTTTACAAGAGGGAATAAAATTGTATCATCTATCCCGAAGACACATAAATTATTATGCGCAATTATCTATTCGGGTTGATAAAACCATAAACGTCATCCATATTCATCTTTACACACAACAAGAGCGAAAGCCTGAAGTGACTTTCCTTATCGGGCTTTTATGCATAGGTGTTATCATTGCTATTCTTATTGTGCCATTAACAAAAATTATAACCAAAAGAATTAAACAACTTAAGCAATCTGCCCTTGAATTTGCCCATGGAAATTTAAGTTGCAGGACCCAGATCAAAGGCAGGGATGAAATTGCTGAGCTTGGAGACGCTTTTAATTTTATGGCTGACAAACTTGAGAAAATGATACAGGGCAACAAAGAACTTACTGCAAACATCTCCCATGAACTGAGAAGTCCTTTGACTCGGATAAGAGTCTCAAAAGAATTGATTCAGGATAAGCTTGATGCAAACTTAAGCAAAGATATCAAGCGATATCTTCATAATATTGATCAGGACATTGAAAGCCTGGATGATTTAATTGATAAAATATTAAAATTATCAAAAATGGATTTTCAGGAATCTGCTTTAATTCTGGAACAAATTGACTTTAATTTGCTTTTAAAAGACTTGGAAAAAAGATATCAGCCTTTATTGGAACAGAAAAATCTGGCTTTAAAAATGGATATTATGAGTTCACTGATCCTGAATGCCGATAAGAATATTCTCACATCCATTCTCGCCAATCTTATTGACAATGCAATAAAATATACAGAAGAAAGCGGTAAAATCCATATTACTGCTTTTAAACCCAAAAAAGGAGGGATTACCTTCACTATAACAAATACATATCGGCAACTGGATTCAGCAGAAATAGAAAAGCTTTTTGAACCGTTTTTCAGGATAGAAGGGAATAAGACCCCCGGGTCAGGTCTGGGATTAACCATTATTAAAAAACAACTCAAACAATGCAACGGGCGTATCGTTGCAAAAAACAGTGAAAAAGGATTAACATTTGAAGTAGAATTTTCAGCTTGATAAGAGGATGTCTGTTAAAATATCAAACCGCTCAAATGGGGGCATGATGCAGGCCCCTGAATACATTTTTCTGGCCAGCTCAAGCATCTGTCTTGCCTGGGATACACCTTCCTTTACGGGATCTTCGGCTTTTTTCATTTGCTGTCTCAAGATTTCCGGAACGGCAATACCATCCACCTTGTCATGTAAAAATATGGCATGTTTATAGGACAATAACGGAAGGATTCCCATGATGATGGGCACCTTTAAGTGCCGTGCGGCCGCATGAATCTGTGTTGCCGTTTGTTCATCATAAACCGGCTGGGTGACAATAAACTGACAGCCAGCGGCAACTTTTTTTTCCAGTCGTTTTGCTTCGTGTTCAAGGCCATCTACCTCAGGCCTGAAATCAAGCACGGCACCCGTATAAAGATCTGAATCCCTGGCCATGGTGATCAATTGGCAGACATTTAAATCGCCGACTGTGGATGTGATTTCTTCGGCTTTTGATGCTGAAGGATCACCCGTTACTGCGATAACAGTATCAATGCCCAGGGCTTTGGCACCCCACAATTCGCTTTGCAATCCAAGCCTATTGTGGTCCCTTATCGTGCAATGCAGGATGGCAGGCTTTTTAGTGGCTTTTTGTATGAGATGGGTGAACACCATGGCTGACATCCTTGGTTTTGCCACAGGATTTGATGCCACACTAAAGGCATGAAAAGGAAGGCCTGAAAGGTTAGATAACTTTTCCAGAAGTCTTTCAGGGTCATTGCCCAGCGGAGGCACCACTTCAATTGTGATGATAAATTCATTATTATCAATAAAAAGAGAACTCATATTTCCTGCCCAATGGTTTTACAGACCTGCGCCACAAGAAAAACCATATTATCAATACTGTCAAGCTCGGCATATTCGTCTGCCCTGTGGGAATTTGCCCCCACAATGCCCATCCCGTCAATGGTGGGGGTGCCTGCGGCAGATGTGTAATTGCCATCGGAACAACCGCCTGTTGAAATCGCTTCCATGGGCAAGCCCATTTTTTCCCCGGTTGATCGAATCAACTCCCAAAGTTTGCGGGTCCCATCCCCAGGCTCCATGGGCGGCCTGTTGATCTGGCCTTGAATTATAATTTCAGAACCTTTTAAATAGGGATGTTCAGGCAGGGTTTTAAAAAAGGTTTCTATCCGTTCTTTTTCTTCAAGTTTTAAAATTCGCACATCCACTGACGCTTCGGCCTTGTTGGGAATAATATTGACTTTATCCCCGCCTGTGATGACGGTTACATGGGCAGAAGTTTCCATTTCATTTTGATTCAGCTGATTAATCTTAACAATCTGATGAGCAAGTTCGACTACAGCATTGATACCTTTTTCCGGATCAGCTCCGGCATGGGCTTCCTGTCCTTTTACAATCACTTTAAACCAGCCTCCGCCTTTTCGTTGAAGAACAAACCTATATCCCGGCCTACAGGGCTCAAACACAAAGGTTCGCCAGCTTTTTTTAGCTGTTGACATAATCCAGTCCTTGGAAGCATTAGAACCGGTTTCCTCGTCCCCATTAAAGGCAACGCAGATAGATAAAGAATCAAGAATGCCCTCATGTTTAAGGGTTTCAAGAACATGCAGCACCACAAGCAAACCACCTTTCATATCGCAGACACCAGGACCGAATGCCCTGTTTCCAGCAATTGAAAAAGGCCGTTTTTCAACTTCCCCCGTAGGAAATACCGTATCCATATGGCCCAGGAACATTATATCAAAAGGCTTTTTGTAAGGCCGATGTTCTGCATAAAGGCAGGGAACCTTTTCATCCCCTAAAAACAAAACTTCAGTATCAAAGCCGATGCTTGTAAATCTTTCTTCAAAAAACCGGGCGACTTTTTCGATCCCGTCTTTATTGTCACTGCTGCTGTCAATATTAACGATGGTTTGAAAATCTGTTAAAAAATTTTCGTGCCGGGTTTCAATATATTGTTTCATAGTTGATTCATTTCTTTTTAAAAGAGGTTTCAGCCGGAAATACCATAGAAAAAATACATAATGGTCATGACTACACCAATATATAAGAGCGTCATCCCACTGCCTGCCCTGACATAATCTATTACCTTATAACCACCCGGCCTCATGATCAAAGCGTTGACCTGGTGGGTGGGAAGAATAAAGGTGTTTGATGCAGCCACTGCAACAAGTAAAGCTGCCATTCTTGGATC
>CALGRI010000232.1 GCA_937880875.1 uncultured Pseudomonadota bacterium | reverse complement strand
GTTCAAAAGATATTCTTCATAAATCTGATTGTAATGGTGTTATTCTGAATATTAAGACAGCAGGAGATGTCAGGAAATCATTTAAAAAAATAATGAAAAATGCATTGGAATACGCCCCTGATGCAAGAATTGATGGTGTAACCGTGCAGGCCATGCAGGCCCAGGCAGATTATGAGCTGATCATTGGCGCAAAAAAAGATTCCAATTTCGGGCCGGTTATTCTTTTTGGGATGGGTGGGGTGCTCACCGAAGTGTTCCAGGATACAGCAATGGGGCTGCCGCCATTGAACCGGTTTCTTGCCAGGCAGATGATCGAAGAAACCAGGATATCAAAAGTGTTAAAGGGATTCAGAAATGTCAAGTCGGTGAATATGCAACTGCTGGAAGAAATACTGATAAGGACAGGCAGACTGGTTGCAGATTTTTCCGAAATCATTGAATTGGATATTAATCCTTTAATGGTTAAAGACGGCAATATAACGGCCGTGGATGCCAGGGTGCTTATTGCAAAGTCGGACATTCTTTCGCCAAAGCATTTAATCATCAGTTCCTATCCCTGGGAGCATGAAAGAAAAGACCAGACCATAGATGGACATGAGCTTTTTATCAGGCCTATTCGTCCCAGTGATGCAGATCTGCTGATGGATCATTTTTCTTCACTTTCACCAAAAAGTGTTTACTATCGGTTTTTTTCACCGGTAAAGCAGCTTTCCAAAGCCATGCTGATAAGATTTACACAAATAGATTATGATCGTGAAATAGCTCTTATAGCTTTGATGGGAAACGGGGGAGATAAAAAAATAGCCGGTGTATGCCGTATAATACTTGGACTCGATAAAACTCTGGGGGAATTTGCAATGGCCATAAGTGATGAATGGCAGGGCAAAGGAATCGGCTCATCGCTGCTTAAACTATGCCTCAAGGCTGCTCAGGCTAAGGGAATAAATCAGGTGATGGGAATCGTTCTGGCTGAAAATACCCAGATGCTGAGGCTGGCCAGGAAATTGGGATTTTCAGTAAGCCGCCATCCAGATTCCGGAGAATATGATTTGACTATTGATTTGGAAAATATGCATATTGATTAGAACAAATTGAAATTTATTTTGCGGGGTTGAGATAAACTATCTATTTTTTGACAAGCGGGATCATGAACTGATCAGAATTGTTAACTCAGTTTATGATGCAGATAACACTCTGGGCTATACACAAAAACTGTATTATCCTTTTTTCCATCCGCTGGGCATAAAGGAACTTGCGGAATCTAAAGGGAGAAGAACTAAAGATCCTTGACAATCCGGAACTCTTGTTTAAGAGCAGGAATTCCGAAGTCAAGGATCTTGCTGTAATGATCATTATCAACTCCCTTGACCTTTTTTATTTCTGGATGTATCTGCCAAGGGCAAGGGTTAAAATGCTGGATATGGTTTCACGACTGACCCCTGAAGAAAAAACCATATTTTTGCAGTCCCAGCAAATGCTGGAGCATGAACTATATATCAGCAGACTTTTTGTGGACGGTATCCTTGGCAGGAATTTTTCACGTCCCTTATCTTTTTATCTGACATATAATAAAAGCTATCTGTCTGCCATAAAAAAGATGAATTAAAACAATTTTAAAAAATTTTAATACCAGCACTATCTTCCGTCTGGCACGTCTGGGATGGACCCAGAAGAAAATTATGGCAGCTTGTTCACTTTTTATCTTGCTTTGAGATAGTTTTTTAAATCTTTATAGTAGTTTTCATGTGGACCAATCATTATCAATTCAAGATCATCTCTGATAAACCGATATGAAAGTAAGTATTCAATGTTTTTCAATTTGAATTTATGAATAAATACGCCACGAAGATCACCTTTTTTTTCTGTGCCGATGTATGGAGTTTTAGCAATTTCTATAACCTGCTTGTCAAGCACCTTTTTGTCTTGCTTACCAAATTTTTTAACTTTTTGCTTAAATGAACGGGATTGAATAATTTTCATTGAGTGCTATCCAAATTCATACTCTGATGATTCGCCTTGTTCCAGCTCTACAAGACCGATGAGAATGTCTTTAATCATGCTGTAAGTTAAATCAGGATTTTCTTCAGCACATTTTCCAATATATGCCCAGTGTTCAATTTGTCCAGTTAATGAACGTTTGTCAATTTTACTAAATATTTTTGCTTCTTTTGCCAAATTGTCTGTAATTCTTACTGCGGTCGTCATAATAGCCTCCTCAAGTATTATTTACATAACAAAATAACACAAAAAATTGCATAATGCAACATACTGTTGCGAATTATATCGAAATTTACTTTGAAAGCGAACGCAGAAGTCAGGTGCAGCCAGGGTTACCACTACGCTTGTTAAAAGTTATACACTTCAATTTTATAACAACCTGCCAAAGCGGTGCAGACCCTGGCTATCACCTGAACTGACAGGTTATGTAATATTTTTATCATGCTTGAAAAAACTAATCTGTCAAGTGGCGATTGTAAACTGTCAGGAGACAATAGTAAACTGTCAGGTGACAATAGGCCCAGATCCACCATCAAGGTACCACCTGCTGCGTTGACTGCGGTCGTTCCTCCCTGCGGAGTATGGCTTATACGCCTCACTCGTCACTCCTTGTCGGCTTTCATAAAGCTTCTGATAAGCCGGATCACATGACAATTCATAACAATATGAATTGTTTCTACAGATATTTCTACTGGTATATAAATTGCAATTTTAAAGTTTTAAAGACCGATTATAAGTTACATTTTTTTGTTTTATCCATGATTTTGTAAGGAGGAGTATTTTGGATATTATTGATCAAGGGATAGGGACACTGTTCACGGATCCTGATCCAGACAAAGCCAGGGAATTTTTTCGGAACAAAAATCGTAAGATGCAAAACAAGGTTATGGATCTTAGAGATGCCATAGCAAAATATGTTCATGATGGTGACTATCTGGCAATAGGAGGATTCGGGGCCAACAGAACCCCTATTGCAGCATGTCATGAAATTGTCCGGCAGGGAAGAAAAAACATGGGGTTTGCAGGTCATACTGCAACCCATGACATGGAAGTACTAAGTGCTGGAGAGGTTTACAACCGGCTTGATGTGGCTTATGTTGTGGGGCTTGAGGCACGAGGGCTTTCCCCCTGTTCCCGCAGTTATCTTCAATCTGGAAAGGTCAATGTTACAGAATGGACCAACTACAGCCTTACTGCACGATTAAAGGCTGCGGCAATGGGTGTGCCCTATGTTCCCACAAGGAATATGATGGGAACGGACACATTTAAATATAGTGCCGCAAAAATAACAAAGTGCCCGTATACCGGAAAAAAGATTGTGCTCATGCCAGCCCTTTATCCCGATATTTCGGTCATACATGTCCATGAGGCAGATGTCTTTGGAAACTCAAGATTTAAGGGGATAGCCGTATCCGACCTGGAGCTGGCCAGCGCCAGCAGGCGATTAATCATTACAACCGAGAGGTTGATCAGCAATGATGAGATCACAAAAGACCCATCTTTAACCCGGATTCCTTATATTCTTGTTGATGCAGTGTGCGAAGTTCCTTTTGGGGCATATCCTGGAACAATGGCGTATGAGTATTTTTCAGATGAGGATCACCTTAGGGAATGGATGGCTGTTGAAAAGGATCCTGAGAAATTCAAGGCATTTTTAAACCGCAACATATTTGAGTGCAAAGACCACGATGATTACATCTCTAAGAATGGCGGGCCAAAAAAAATGCGTGAACTCAGAGCCAAAGAATTGCTTTTACATAAGGAGGAGTGATCGTGGCAGAATACACTGAAATAGAAATGATGATATGCGTTGCAGCCAGAGAGCTGGAAAACGGCTCCACCGTCGGTGTCGGAACCGGAGCCCCTTGCGCTGCGACAATGCTTGCACAAAAAACAACAGCACCGGATCTGGTAATTATTTTTGAGGCGGGAGGAATACGTCCAAAGCTTCCGGAAATGCCCATATCCGTCGGCGACTCCCGAACCTTTTATAAAGCAGCCATGGCCGGCAGCATGGGTGATACAATGGAACTCTGCTCAAGGGGTTTTGTTGATTATACTTTTTTAGGCGGCGCTCAGATTGACATGTATGGCAACCTTAATTCTACAATAATCGGTTCTGATCATCAAAAACCTAAGGTCCGTCTTCCGGGCAGCGGCGGGGCCAATGATTTTGCATCATTTTGCTGGCGGATGATGGTAATGACGTACCAGGATAACCGCAGGTTTGTGGAAAAACTCGACTTCTTAACCACTCCCGGGTGGCTTGCGGGTGGCAACTCCAGAGATGAGTCAGGGCTGCCGCTTGGCAGTGGACCTTACAAGATTATTACCAATATGGCGGTTATGGATTTTGAACCGGAAACCAAACGAATGAGGGTGGTTTCCATCAATCCGGGATATTCTTTAAAAGATGTTCAGAAAAACTGTGGGTTTGAACTGCTTATGGGATCCAATATGATTGAGACATTGCCTCCAATGAAAGATGAACTGACCATATTAAGAGAAGAGGTTGATCCATATCGCTATGTGATCGGCAGGTAGCAAGGTGGTCCATCCATGGTAGAGATTTTGAATGATAATTCGCAGCAGATCTGGTTGAAAGATGTCAGTAGAGACAAACAGGTCAGCGCTCAGGCTGCCATATCCAGGATCAAAAACGGAAGCCGGATATTTATTGGCACGGGATGTGGTGAACCCCGGCATCTGATCAAGTCCATGGTGAATGATAGCAGCAAGAAAAACATGATCATTTATCAGATGCTGTCCATCACCCTGGCTGATTACCTGGATGACGAGTCGTTCCTGAAACGGTTTGCCCTGAAGCTTTTTTTCATTAGCTGGCCGCTTCGCAAAGCAGCTTTTGAAGGTAAACTCGACTATATTCCAGCACATCTGTCGCAAATACCAGGCCTGTTTTCCAGCCATCGGATCGGGCTTGATGTGGCCCTGGTTCAGGTAAGTCCACCGGATCGTTTCGGATACTGCAGCCTTGGCGTTTCAGTAGATATTACCCGTTCCGGCATTGAGAATGCCTCCTTGGTCATTGCCCAAGTCAACCCACGAATGCCACGAACTTTGGGGGACAGTTTTATTCATGTTGACAAGATCGACTACCTGGTTTTCCATGAAGAACCCCTGGTTGAATCTATAATAGACATACTGGATAATGATATATCCAGAAGGATCGGTCTTTATGTTTCCCAACTGATCGGTGATGGTGCTACCATCCAGATTGGTTTTGGACAATTGCCTAATACAATCCTGAAATATCTGGAAGACAAGAAAGACCTGGGGGTACACACCCATCTGATCACAGACGGATTCCTGCCGCTCTTTGAAAAAGGCGTTATCACCAATCGCAAAAAGAGTCTACTGCCCGGGCGGGTGGTTGCTTCCATGTGCATGGGTACAAACAAGATTTATGATTACATTAACAACAACCCCTCCTTTTATTTCAGGTCATCTGAATTTGTAAATGATCCAACGGTAATTGCACGTAATGACAGCATGATTTCCATCAGCTCGGCTTTAGAAGTGGATTTGACCGGGCAGGTAAATACTGATTCCGTTGGTTACCTTTTTTATAGCGGGATTGGTAATCAGGTTGATTTCCTGCGGGGAACCGCCATGTCAAAGAACGGGTTTTCCATCATCGCTCTTCCTTCTACTGCTCATGATGGTGAGATTTCACGCATTGTTTCCTCTTTAAGCAAAGGAGCAGGTGTTGCCACTACCCGAGGAGATATCAACTTTATTGTCACTGAATATGGTATTGCCGAACTACAGGGAAAGAGCATCTATCAACGGGTGATAGAGCTTGCCCAGATTGCCCATCCAAAATTCAGGGAAGCCTTGATCAAGGCCGCAAAAAAATATCATTATATTTTTATAGACCAGCTTCCCCCGGCCAAAGAGGATTTATTGTTTCTTGAAAACTACAAAAGCAACCTGATGCTTCCTAATGGTAAAACCATTAGTTTTCGTCCGATACTCCCTTCAGATGAATTATCATCACGTAATTTTATTTATTCTTTAAAGAAAGAAACATTGTATCAAAGATTTTTCAGCGAATTCATTTCTCATGAAATGGTTAATAAGCAATGGGCCAGTATAGATTATCATAATAACATGGCGATTATTGGTCTGGTGCAGAAAGGTGGGCATAAGGAAATCATGGCCATAGGGTCATATGCCAAAATGAACAAGACCACAGTTGAAGTCGGTTTTGTTGTAAGAGAGGATTTCCAGGGACTTGGTATCTGCAGTTATCTGTTAGGTGTGCTTGAAAAAATTGCCAGGGAAAATGGATTTTTAAAATTTTCAGCAACAATGTTACGCAGTAATAAAAATATGCAAAAGGTATTTATAAAAAGATACCCTGATGCCCGGCTTAAATATGATGATTCTGAAGTATATGCGACAATGGATTTTGCAGAAACAGGTGATTTTGAAAGGTAGGTAAGGTTAATTAGGAACCATGCCCGTTAAAATTGGCTGAGGGTTTGATGAAATTTAATTAAACCTGAAAAATAGGTTTTTCTTCCCTTCTCCACAGGGGCTTTCCAGGAAGAAAAACCTATTGCACTCATCGCTAATGTACGGAACAGGAGATACATGGGTCATAGGATCGAACCAGCATGGAGCTTAAAAGTTCAAGCTTTTCATCCGTCATCTCCTTTGTCATGGCAAATTTTTTAACAAGGCTTTTTATATCCAGGTGGATATTTGCATTGTTTTGTGTAGTAGGCACTACGCAATTGGCCATTATTATTCTCCCGGTTTTGTCATATGTATAATGATGAAATAAAATACCCCGGGGAGCTTCCACGGCACTCACCCCCTCACCAGCCCTGGGAGTCACTTTTGCCATGGTTTCACCTGGTTCGGATTCCACCAGTTCGTCAATCAGGCGGATGGCTTCATGTACCACATGAAAAGATTCAACAAGCTGGGCCACATTGTTCATAAACGGATTGTGGCAGACAGGTTTTAAACCCAGAAATGCGGCAACTTCAGAAGCTTTTGGATGGAGAAGCAGAGCATTGTTGTTGAATCGGGCAAGCGCGCCAACGGCATAGGATTCCCTGGACAGTTTAGACCATTTGGATGTATTGTTTTTGTCCACATATTCATTGGTCATGGGCTGATAGTCCTGTTCTTTATGCTCAACACCATCGCTGGAAATCAATGATCCTCCGATATAGGGATATTCTTTTTCTCCCTTAAGGGATACAAATTCCGTTTCCCTTATAAAATCAGGAAGGGTAAATGTGGCAAACAGATCTGCAACTTTCTTAAGATCATCCAGGGATCGGAAAAGTTCATCCCGCAACCCCAGCAGAACTCTTTTCTGCGGCACCATGGTCACGCCGCCCACCTGGAAGGCCACAGGGTGGGTTGTTCTCCCGGCCACGGTATCGCACAGCCGGTTGGCAAGACCTTTAAGCCTTATGGCCATGGCAGCAAGATCTGGTTTTTTTTCAATCAAGGGAATCACGCTGGGTTCATTGAAAAAATCCGGTGCAGCCAGGAACAATATATGGAGTATATGGCTCTGGAATGTTTCACCATGTTTTGCCAGAAGCCTTAATTTAGCGGCTGTTTCAGGAACCACCACCTTAAATGCGTTCTCCGTTGCCCTGATGCTGCACAG
This sequence comes from uncultured Pseudomonadota bacterium, assembly GCA_937880875.1. Classification (GTDB taxonomy): domain Bacteria; phylum Desulfobacterota; class Desulfobacteria; order Desulfobacterales; family Desulfobacteraceae; genus Desulfobacula. The sequence continues at coordinate 308 of CALGRI010000232.1, read as the reverse complement.
GCAGTGGCTGATGGAGCAGATGCCGCAGATTCTGGCAGCCAGAAGACCTGCTGTAGAATAATGTTTGTTTTTCAACATGACTTCAAAAAAACGGGGGGTTTCAACGGTATCCCATCTTGCTTCCTTGATTTCACCATTTTCAACCTGGATTTTTATGTTCCCATGACCCTCCACCCGGCTGAGATGGCGGACATCAACATTTAAATTTATTTTCATGATATATTCACCTCCCCAAATGCACCAAAAAAGTTCAATCGCTCTCTGAGTTCAATATCGCTGAATCCTTTTTCTTTAACAATGGAAAAAAA
>CALGRI010000231.1 GCA_937880875.1 uncultured Pseudomonadota bacterium | reverse complement strand
GATGAAACACATACATTGACAGAGCATGCTGGAACTGTACCCGGCAACTGAGGCAATCAGTTACCAGTATTTTGTTTTTTACTGCCAAAAGTTTCTTAAAAAGCGGTTGACCAATTTGAAGAGATTTTGAGTGAAAAGATGTTTTACAGCCCAAGTGTCCCCCCATACCACAGCAGTCCATAGCACCACCTATCTTTATGACATCTGAACCATCAAATGATGTGAGAAGTTTATAATACGGCTGGTCTATGTCTTGTTCCCGCTGGTGGCAGGGAGCATAATAGACCATGGGGGTATCTGGAAATTTCGGGTTAATTTCTAATTTCCCCTTTGCCTGTATGGATAAAAGGAATTGACCCATATCCTTCACCTTATGTGACAATTCTATCCGTTTTACAGGATCCAGTGACGAAAAATAACCATCATCGATCAGTATTTTTTGATAAATATTTTTAGGGAGCAGACAAAATCTGTTTTTTTTTGACCCGTTTGGCACTTTCATCACATCAGGGCCAGCTCCGGAAATTGCCTGATATGCATCAGAGTAGTACGCATTTTCCAAAAGCATTTTCTTGAAAAAATATCCACAGGTGGGACAGGAAAAAACAATGTCATAACCATTTTCCACGGCCAGTAACAGACTTTCAATATTGAAATGGATTTTTTTTAATGCTGCTTTTCTGGCACCTTCCATAATCAGGGGCATGGCGCAGCATTCCTGGGGTGGTATAAAGACCTCTATGTTATTTTGTTTAAGGATATTAACAGCAGCCTTTCCAACCTCCGGAAACAGGTAGCCCGCACTGCAACCGGTAAAATAGGCCACTTTTAATGCGCCTGTATTGGTGTTGCATTTTCTGGAGGTTAGTCCTTTTTTTTCCCCCCAGAGAAAAAAATTTTCTCTGGGGAAGATCGGTAAATCTCTTTCCGGGTGAATTTTTATGGTTTTTTTTACAAGAGCAGAAACAGTTGTCTGCCGGGACAATGTGTTGACAACGGTTGCAAATTTGCTTCCCCATCTACCTGCCATTTCAACACCAGAGGTAATCTTTCCAGAGAATGAAATGCCTTTTTCATTCACAAAAGCGGCTTTTGCCTGAAGGATCAGCATTTTTATGTCCTGGCAGGGGCAAAGCCCGCACATTGTACAAAGATCAAGCAGTTGACACAGCGAGCTTGTGCTCAAGGGTAAGCCTGAGTCTTCTGTCTGGTCCTGCAATCGAAAGAGTTCCGGGAAAAACAGGCAGTCATCTGCCATGTGAGGCCTGCACACCTCACAACCGGATTTTCCGGCAC
>CALGRI010000230.1 GCA_937880875.1 uncultured Pseudomonadota bacterium | reverse complement strand
ATTGCAGATTATTTGATGAAGATTGTTGTTTGATTTTATTTGCCGGGTCTTTGGGGTTCAAACCTCCCACCCACATTGATTCTTGCAAGTGTGTTGGATCTGTAGATGCCTTTTGGAGCATCAAGATCCATTGAAAATCCTTCTCCCCAGGATTTTGCATAGGGAAACTTCCCATATGAGAATGGAACCACCTTTTCCGCCAGATGATCCAGATACTCATCCGGTCGAAACTCCTTACAGCTTCCATCAGGTTTCATCAACCGGATATTGCCGTCATACAGGTTCAAAGCACCTTTCTTGTCCACCATCCCGATGAAACCCGTGGTAATTTCGCCAAGACCGGGGTAAAATTCTCCAAATTTTGGAAAAACCTCTTTTTCAATCACGGATTTAATTTGCTTTTCCAGAGTTTTTACAGGCCGGTCGTCAAGAAGGATTGATGCCTGTCTGGCATTTACCCCCGGATGTTGTGAAATAACTGCAAGCAAGCTATTAAGGAGGGGTGTGCAAAATCAATTCCCAGCATTTACCCCTTTTTTTACATATTAAAAACTATAAATTTTGATGGATACTCAATTAACACCTGTTATAATAAGCCTTAGAATAAAATTAATCAAAATTGCTTCTAATGATTATTTGATTGGAGTGAAAGAAATATGAACAAGGCAATAATTGTTTGTGGAATCCCGGGAGCAGGAAAGTCGACATATGGAAAGAGACTTGCAAAAGAGTTAAAAGCTGTTTTTTTAGATATTGATTCAGCAACGGAGCGTTTGGTAAGGCTCTCATTGCTCTTATCAGATCATAATCCCGATGATAGAGACGGTGCATTTTTCAAAAATAATTACAGGCAAGCCATTTATGATCAGCTTTTTGATATTGCATGCGAGAATATTTCTCAAATTGATGTTGTAATTGTCGGCCCGTTCACAAAAGAAATTCGCGACATTGAATGGCCAAAGACACTTGAAAGTATTTTTGGCGGCCCTGTTGAAATCCATTATGTTTACTGCAAGCCTGAGATCAGAAAAAAAAGGATGTTGACAAGGGCAAATCCGAGAGATTCTGTTAAATTCAAAAACTGGAATAAATTTAACACATATTATGGCAATGAAGAGCCACCCGTATTTGAACATATACTCGTCGATAATTCAGAAGATCTGGAGATTTTTTGAAATACTGCCTTTCGTGTAATGGGCTGCCCTTTTTTTAAATAAGGAATGTCGGTTAATAAAACCAGGTCATTCATTAGAAAAAACAGTTATTTCAGTACTTTAGGGAGATGATTAAAGATTGACTCTACCTGTTGAACAAATTTGTTCAACAACGCCTCTGCTTCCTTGGAAACCATGATCCCTCTATCCTTGTTAACCCTTATAGAATTGAGCTTTGACAGCAATTTGTGAACCCTTTTAAGCGGTGTTTTCCCTACCGTCAAATACCCGGCATCTTTGCCCATTTCCACATCAATGATTTCAATGGTTGCTTCATTGGATTTCAGAGACTGATCAATCTCATGATACAGTTCAAACCAGTTTTCTATGAGCAAAGGAATATCACCAGGTGAACCATATTCAAAAACAACCTGCTTTTCATCAATAACACCAGCCGTGGAAGTTGACTCTTTTTTCCAACCACCAATGGGTTTATACACATCTATAACAATCTGTGTCTGCACTGCCTTGTGAAGGGAAAACAACTCCTTTCCCATTATTTGGCCGTATTTTCGGAGTGGGGCGCCATAATTGAATCTAGCAGATTCTTGGAAGCTGCTCTCCTGTCAGCATGTCAATGATTCTCAAACCACCAATCCTGGTTTTTAAAAAAACTTTACCAGGATCTTCTCTTGTTACTTCGCCAATGATCACAGCATCTTTGCCAAACTCATCTTGTTGAATAAGCTCAAGTGCTTTTTGGGCATATTTTTCAGGCACAAAGGCAATCAATTTGCCTTCATTGGCTATATATAAGGGATCAAATCCCAACAGTTCACAAATTCCCTGAACAGCCCCCCTGATGGGCAGAGACTGTTCATTTATTTTTATTCCCACCTTAGATTGTGATGCGATCTCATTTAAAGTTGTGCCAAGGCCTCCCCTGGTGGGGTCCCGAAGCACATGAATATCGCAGTCAGACTGGATAATGGACTGCACCATCTTGTTTAAAGGGGCTGAATCGGTTTTGATATCAGAATCAAATTTTAAGCCTTCCCTGGAACTTAAGACTGCAATGCCGTGATCTGCGATGGTGCCACTGACAATGATCTTATCTCCTGGCTTTGCATTGCTTCCAGATACATTAATGTGTGAAGGGATCACTCCAATACCGGAAGTATTGATAAAAATCTTGTCTGCTTTTCCTTTTGGAACAACCTTGGTATCACCCGTTACAATCTTTACCCCGGCCTTTCTGGCTGCATTTGCCATACTTTCCAGGATTATTCTTAAATCTTTTACCGGCAACCCTTCTTCTAAAATCAAGCCCGCACTGATAAACTTGGGAATGGCACCGCACATGGAGATATCATTGACAGTTCCGTTCACAGCCAGATCTCCGATATTGCCGCCAGGAAAAAAAATAGGGTCTACCACATAAGAGTCCGTTGAAAAGGCAAGTTTTGTTCCTTCAATATCCAGAGTTGCCCCATCATCCTGTTTTGATAATTCTGGATTGTCAAATAAGGGCAGAATCAAATCTGAAAACATTGAGTGGGAGACTTTTCCCCCGGAACCATGGTCTAATAACACTTTTTCTTCAATCATTGTTTTCCCTTTTATCTCACAATCCAAAATTCAAACTGAAAATTCTTCACTAACTATATCTGTAAAATGCAGCACAAGACCCTTCATTTGAGACCATACATGGCCCGACAGGTGTCATGGGGGTGCATTTATTCTTATAAAGAGCGCATTGTTCCGGTGTTTTCAACCCCAGAAGGATTTGTCCGCAGGCGCACCCTTTTGGTTCAGGTACATCCGGCATATCCATACAAAATTTTATGGCCGCATCAAATTTTTGATACTCTTTTTTCAGGGTCATGCCACTTGAGGCAATTTCCCCTATCCCTCTCCAGGAGGCATCACAGATTTCAAAAACCTGATTCATAATCTGTTTAGCCTTTACATTCCCTGCATCAGATACTGCTCTTGGATATGCATTTTCAAGGGCAGGTTTTTCTGCCTCATTCTGCTGTATTAAAATCAGAACAGCCTGTAAAATATCAATGGGTTCAAATCCTGCAATCACGGATGGTATATTATATTTTTCAAATGTGTCCCTGTAGGCATTGGTTCCTGTAATCACAGAAACATGGCC
>CALGRI010000229.1 GCA_937880875.1 uncultured Pseudomonadota bacterium | reverse complement strand
TTTTCATCTTTTACGGCAGTCCCGAAAGTTATGGGGCCTGTTACCTGGCCTTTCAGTGCTATAAAAGGGCTATCTTTATCATCGATCTGTTTTAAAAACTCAAAAAAACCTTTTCCCCTTGTACCCGACAGGGCAAATCGTGAGGTGCCAAGATCAGCTCCGGATTCTGTTACAGATAAGTATTCTTCAAAAAAAGCAATAAATTCTTCATCAAATTCAGGCTTTGATGTATCAAGAAGGCTTTTGTCAGTCTCATTGGTAAACCCGGGAAGTCCGGGAAGAAATTGTTGTATCATGCCTTCTTCTCTGTAAAGAGGCAATTGTACCCAGAGAGGGATATCAGGAGTATGCTCAAGAACAAGTTTTGTTGCTTTCTCATGACTGTCCATGGGAAGGCTTCCGATTAACAGGGGCAGACCATTGGCTTTAAAATTTTTCATTGTTTGTTTTCCATCCAAAAGTGTTTGCATTATGAAGATTTCCCAACCGGGCAAGACATTTCACATATCCTGCAGAATCTGACTTCGCGCCCTTTTTTATCACTGCCTTCAATGTCAACATCACTGCCTTTTTCTGCATTTTTTTCCATCTGGATATTGCATTTGATTCTGCTGTATACGCCTGATCTTCCAGGTAACTCATTCTGTCCGTATTCTTGGGCTGAATAAATCTTTTTATTAAAGGCTTTTTGCGGGCATGCTTTTCTGCAATACTCTTTACAGTCAGTACAAGGGTCAAAATCCAGGATTCCTGTGGATGGCAGATCTTCATCCAGCAGCATGACCCTGAGACGTATCCGGGGTCCGAACTGGGGTGTAACCAGCAGGTTATTTTTCCCGATGCATCCAAGCCCACCTAAAACAGCAGCGTCTTTCATGAAAACAGCACCATGCTCGATATGGTAGGCAAGTTTGATATACGGAATCCTTTTTTCTTTTTCAAGCCAGTCCGCCAGTTTGGAAAAGACGGCGATCAATTTGATATTTCCCTTTGTTCCGCCTTTGAGACCGTTGAGCCACCAGTCCATATCCGGCGAACCTAAAGGATGCTCAACTGCAATGACAACAGCAGATTTAGCATTGTCCGGCCATAGGACTTCTCCTTTTTTTTTGCCTTCAACTTGTTTGGTTCCCACACCGCCGAATTCAGCCATTTTCCCTGATATGAGATGGGAGGGAGACTTTTTAAGTTCGGCAACATTCACGATACCGGCAAGACAAGCACCAAAATTCAGGGCTTTATTGATGATCTGGTTACTCAAAGCATTTTTGTTATTTGAAGTCAATGGTTTCTCATTATTTTTGCGTGATCTTTATAAATTCTACAGGATATCATCGGCAAGCCCCATTGCTTTTTTGGAAAACAATCTTGTATCCATTGCCTTTACATTCTCTGCCACTATGGGCTTAAATTGCATGTGGGCCATAATGTCTTTTTCAATATCAATGCCAGGCGCCACTTCAGTGAGCGTAAGGCCTTGTTCGGTCAGTATGAAAACACACCTTTCCGTTATATAGAGAACCGGCCGTTTTGTATTCAGAGCCTGTTGGGCGCTAAAAGTAATCTGTTCTATCTCGTTCACAAATTTAATGTTTTTCCCTTCAGTCTTTATTGTAAGGGAGGCATCATTAATTTGCACATCAAGTCCACTGGCAGTAAAGGTTCCCAGAAACACCACTTTTTTGGCATTCTGGGATATGTCAATAAACCCTCCGGTTCCGGAAAATTTGGGACCGAACTTGCTGACATTGGTATTGCCTTTATTGTCTATCTGGGCAAGCCCTAAAAAAGCAATATCAAGACCCCCGCCATGATAAAAATCAAATTGTGAGGGCTGAGAAATGATGGCATGGGGGTTCATGCTGGCACCAAAAGCTGAGCCCGCGGCCGGCATGCCACCGATTATGCCGGGTTCTGCCGTCAGCGTAAATTCATCAAGTACTCCTTCTTCATTGGCCACATTGGCAATGCCATCTGCCATACCAATGCCGAGATTTATCACATAATTTGGCCGCAATTCCATGGCAGCACGGCGGGCAATTATTTTTCGAATATTCAGGTCAAGTG
>CALGRI010000228.1 GCA_937880875.1 uncultured Pseudomonadota bacterium | reverse complement strand
ACTACTCAGCATTGAAACAGGCCACAAGTTGCCCCTCATTCTCAAGCAGCTCTGGCGCATTATCAGCACAGGTCTTAGTTGCCTTATTACATCTGTCAAGAAATGGACAACTCTCATCCGTTTTTTCAAATTCCGGAATGACAGGCATATTTTTTTGTTTTTTATTCAGCGGATTCACGTCCAGAACAGCCCGTAAGAGGGTCTGGGTGTAAGGATGAAGGGGACGTTGAAATAATGCTTTTGTAGTTCCCTGTTCCACAATTTGTCCCATGTATATCACTGCAACCTGGTCTGTTATATATTCAACCACACTCAAATCGTGACTGATAAACATATAGGTGAGGTTATATTTTTCCTGGAGGTCCATCATTAAATTCAATACCTGGGCCTGAACGGATACATCCAGGGCTGAGACGGACTCGTCTGCCACAATTAATGAAGGACGGGTAATCAATGCCCTGGCAATGGCAATTCGCTGACGTTGTCCCCCGGAAAATTCATGGGGGAATTTGTCAGTATCCGTGGCATTCAGGCCAACCTCAGACAATATCTGGGCGACGTACTCTTTTTTCTGAGCAAATGAAAGCTTTTCTTTTAAAGTATCCAGCGGCTCCGCAACGATTCCCATGACATTTTTCCTGGGGTTCAATGAACCATAAGGATCCTGGAAGACCATTTGAAAATTCCGCCTTAAATGTTTCAGCTCGGCAGCAGGCATGTTAAATAAATCTTGACCGTCAAAGAAAACAGTCCCTGAAGTTGGTTCATCAAGAGCCATGACGATTCTGGCCAGGGTTGATTTTCCGCAACCGGATTCTCCCACAATGCCGAAACTGGTTCCTTGTTGCAGTTCCAGGTTAATACCATGCAGGGCACGAAAAACTGGGGCCTTTTGGAACAGATATTTTTTGGGAAGTTGATAGTCCTTGTAAACGCCCTCAATTTTAACCAATGGCTGTTTCATTTTTTATCTTCTCTGCTTAACGGGCGATAACACCACACCTGGTGATGATCTGACACCCTTGTGGCCATGGGCTCCTTTTCTTTGCATATCTTGGAAGCTCTTGAACAACGGTCGGCAAAATTACATCCTCTGGGTCTTAAGTGCAGTTCCGGTACCTGCCCTGGAATACTGCTGAGCCTTTTTCTACCAGGCTGTGTTGAAGAGCCGGCATGGGGAATGGCGGAAAAAAGACCATAGGTATAAGGATGCGACATATTTCGAAATACATCCACGGTGCTTCCCATTTCAACAATATTACCCGTATACATAACCATCACATTTTCCGCTGTCTGGGCGATAACGCCCAGATCATGGCTGATCATTATCAGGGCCATGCCCGATGAATCAGCCAGTCCACGTATTAAATCAAGGATTTGTTCCTGAACGGTTACATCCAGTGCCGTTGTCGGCTCATCAGCGATGAGTATTTCCGGATTGCAGGCAATTGCCATGGCGATCATTACTCTCTGGCGCTGTCCTCCGGAAAGCTGGTGGGGGTAAAGGTTCAGGCCAAAGCGGCTGACGGGAAGCTCGACCTTATCCATCAGCTCGGTCACCCGTTCAATGGTCTGTTTCCTGGTAAGTTTCAGGTGCAGATAGATGCTTTCGGAAATCTGGGCGCCAATCTGTTTTACCGGGTTTAAGGCTGTCATGGGTTCCTGAAATATCATCCCGATCCGGTTCCCCCGGATGCTGCAAATCTTTCTGGAATCTAATTTTAAAATATCCTGGCCCTCCAGGATAATTTTTCCTTTGATTTGGGAATCCAGCGGTAAAAGGGACATCAGCGCCAGGGCCGTAATGGATTTTCCGCAACCGGATTCACCTACGATTCCCATTTTATCCCCGGCATCCATGGAAAAATTAATATGGCTGATGACTTCCTGGGGGCCATGGGCTGTATTTAAGGTTACACAAAGGTCTTGAACCTGTAATAAAGCCATTATTTTTTACCTGCTTCTTCTTAATTTAGGGTCAAGAACATCCCGTAAGCCATCTCCAAACAGATTCAGTCCCATAACTGTTAATGCAATGGCTACCCCCGGATAAATAGCCAATTGGGGTGCAAAATGCATAAAGGTCTGGGCTTCATTGAGCATTTTCCCCCAACTTGGCATGGGCGGCTGGGTACCCAGCCCCAGGTAACTTAAGCCAGCCTCTGCCAGGATGCCCAGGGCAAACTGAATGGTGGCCTGAACAATCAGCATGCTTGAGATATTCGGCAGAATATGCTCCACGGATATTTTAAACTGACCTTTTCCGGCACTCCTGGCGGCCAGAATAAATTCCCGCTTCCAGATGCTTAATGCAGCTCCACGCGCCACCCTGGCAAAAACCGGTACGTTAAATATGCCAATAGCAATAATGGAGTTGACGGATCCAGGACCGAGAATTGCTGTAATCATAATGGCAGAAATGAGTGATGGAAAAGCAAAGGTTAAATCGTTGAATCGCATGATCAGTTCATCAAGCCACCCCTTTTTAGCTGCAGCCATCAAGCCTAAGGGAACGCCGCATCCAATACCGATTCCAATGGCAACAAAAGCTACAATCACTGAATTTCTGGCCCCCTGGATTAGCATCGACAAAATGTCCCGGCCAAAATGATCCGTCCCCAGCAGATATTTGGCACTGGGTTTCAATAATTTTTCTGCAATATTAATATCTTCAACAGGATAGGGTGTCCAGAAATAGGAGAGAAAAGCGATTAGAAAAAAGAGCAATGAAATCGTACCACCAATTACAAAACTCCGGTTTTTTAAACCATGCTGTAACACTTCAGCCAAAGTTCTAAACATCTCCACTCCCTCTTAAGCGGGGATCAATAAATGCATAAAGCAAATCCACCATAAAATTGATCATGATAACAGCCGCTGACAATAAAATGACCAGATTTTTTACCACAATCAAATCTCTTTGGGAGATGGCCTGAAAAATCAGTCGCCCGATCCCGGGCAGATAAAACACGTTTTCAATAATAATGGTCCCAGCCAGCAAAAAAGAGAATTGAAGTCCCATGATGGTCACAACGGGTATTAAGGCATTCCGCAAGGCATGCTTCCATAAGGCCCCCTGGTTCGTGACCCCTTTGGCCTTGGCCGTGCGGATAAAATCCTCCTGCAAAACCTCAAGTAATGCCGAACGGGTTACCCTGGCGAGGATGGCTGCCTGGGGCAGGGCCAATGCTATTGTCGGTAACATAAAAGACTTGAGCACGGGTACTATCCCTGCATCCCAACCTGCAAACCCGCCTGCAGGCAACAACCTTAAGGTAACGGAAAACAGAAGCGTCAGGAGCATGGCAAACCAGAAATTGGGAATGGCAATTCCTATCTGGGAAAAACTCATCACCAGAAAATCCATTGGTTTATTATGGTTGGAAGCGGCTATGACACCTAAAGGGATGGCAATGAGTGTGGAGAGTGTCATGGCCAATAAGGCCAGGGGAAAACTGACGGTAATACGATCGAGAATCAACTCTGATACGGGCACATCATAGGTATACGAGATTCCCAGGTTTCCCGTAATCAAATCCCCCACCCAATGGGTATAGCGGACCCAAACCGGTCGGTTGAGGCCAAGTTCCTCCCTGAGTGCATTCAGCGTATCTGTTTCTGCATTGATTCCCAACATAACCGCTGCCGGGTCGCCAGGCAGAATTTCAAGAACGACAAAAACCACCAGGGTGGCCACCAACAGGGTCAGTACCAGAGTAAAGACTCTTTTTGCCAGAAAAATTCTCAATCAACCCAATAGACTTCGGTTAGGTCATTGGCCTGAACCGGACTGTTTTCCCATAATCCCCGGATATTTTTATTCCACACACCATGTTTGGCAAGCTGGAACATGAATCCGTTGACACACTCTGCAGAAATCAATCTCTGGGCATCTCCCAAAATTTTATATCGGGCATCCGTTTCCACCGTTGCATCCAGTTTCTGCATCAGCGCTTGAAATTCAGGACTGTCATAGGCAAAATAATAGTCTTTTCTGGCATAAATACCGATATCCATTGGCTCGGTGTGTGAAACAATGGTTAAATCATAATCCCGTTTTTTAAACACCTGATCCAGCCATTGGGCCCATTCTACGGGAATGATCTCCAGATTGATTCCGATTTTCCTCAGCTGGGAGGCGACAATTTCACCACCGCGTCGTGCATAACTGGGAGGTGGCAGCTTGATAACCCCAGTAAATCCGTCTGGATATCCTGCTTCAGCCAGAAGTTGTTTTGCCTTTTCAAGATCATAGGGATGGGTTGCGATCAGGTCAACATAGGCAGGGTGATGGGGGGCAAAATGGGTTCCAATGGGTGTTCCATAACCAAACATGGCCCCGTCAATAATGGCTTTGCGGTCAAGGGCATGGGCGATGGCTTGCCGTACTTTTAAGTTTTTGAACGGTCCGCGCTGATTGTTGGTTGAAAGGATGGTCTCTCCCTCCGTACTTCCAATGACAACTGTAAACCGGGG
>CALGRI010000227.1 GCA_937880875.1 uncultured Pseudomonadota bacterium | reverse complement strand
ATGGAACTTATTAAATGTTTTAAGGCACTTTCTGATAATACACGTCTCAGGTTGCTGTATGTATTGCAGCAATATGAGCTCCATGTTAATGAAATAGTTCTGGTTGTGGACATGATACAGTCCGGTGTTTCAAGACATTTAAAGATCCTTTTGGATTCAGGACTTTTAACATCCCGCAGGGACGGAAGCTTTACATATTATTCTGCAGCAAAAAATGATACAACCATATCCTTGATCCGGCTGGTTGAAAACAATCTTGATCATAAAGATATTACCCGCCGGGATCTGGAAAAATCCAGGGAAATGATCAAGATCCGTCAAAACAGAACAAAACGATTTTTTAAAATAATTGCACCCCAGTGGGATAGATTGAAAAAAGAGGTGTTTGGCAATCTTGATCTGAATTCCATGATTAAAGAAAAAGTAGGTTTTAAAGGCAAGATTGCCGATCTCGGTTGCGGAACCGGAGAACTTATTGAAAGACTTTCTAAGGAAACATCGCATAATTTTATAGGCATTGACTATTCTCCTGAGATGCTGGAGCAGGCAAGGTTAAGGCTTTCAGGGACAAATAATGCAGAGTTAAGATTGGGTGAACTTGAACATCTTCCAATGAAAAACGAAGAAATTGATACTGCAATAATGAATATGGTTTTACACCATATTTCACAGCCGGAATTGCCAATTGCTGAAGCCTACAGGGTTCTTAAACCAGAAGGCCTTTTTATCCTGTCTGATTTTCAAAAACATGATCAGAAAAATATCAATGAAATCATGGGTGGATCATGGTTTGGATTTGAAAAAGAAAAAATAAAGACCTGGTTGACAGAAGCGGGTTTTCATCTCAGGACGATTGATTCTTACCCTGTAAATCATGGTTTGACCATTAATGTTTTCACAGCACAAAAATAAAAAATTCAAGGAGAAATTATGATCATTCCGGTGATTTTAGCAGGCGGGTCAGGCACAAGACTGTGGCCATTGTCAAGACAGCTTTATCCGAAACAGCTGATTAATATATATAATGAAAAAACCATGCTGCAAAATACGGTATTACGGCTTGAAGGGCTTGAAATGATTGGTTCTCCCATTATCGTATGCAATGAAGATCATCGATTTATGGCAGCTGAACAATTAAGAAATATTGAGACAGACCCTTTAGCCATTATTCTGGAACCAATTGGGAGGAATACAGCGCCGGCCATTGCTCTTGCAGCTTTGAAAGCAATGAAATATGAAGAAGATCCCATACTTCTGGTGTTGCCGGCAGACCATGTGATTGAAAAAAAACTTGATTTTCATGCCGCTATAAAGGCAGGGCTAACGTATGCTGAAAAAGATAATTTGATAACATTTGGGATTATCCCGGATTCTCCTGAAACCGGATATGGTTATATAAAAAAGGGAGACCTTCTGGAATCTGCCACGGGTGCTTCTAAAATAGAGAGATTTGTTGAAAAACCAGACCTTGAGGTGGCCCAGAAATTATTTGATTCCGGATCATACTGCTGGAATTCAGGGATATTTATGTTCAAGGCATCTGCAATTATAAAGGAGCTTGAAACCCATGCCCCGGATATTATGATGCCGTGTAAAGGGTTAATAGAGGCTGGTGTTCAGGATCTTGATTTTTTCAGGTTAAGCCTTAAAGGATTTAAAGACATTCCGTCTGACTCCATTGATTATGCTGTAATGGAAAAAACCTCAAAAGGAATCGTGATTCCCTTTGATGCCGGGTGGAATGATTTGGGATCATTTGATGCCCTGTGGCAGGCGGGTAAAAAAGATGAAAACCTGAACGTCATAAAGGGAGATGTTCTGACCCATGATGTTAAAGGGTCATATATTACTTCTGAAAGCAGCCTTATTGCAGCGGTTGGCATTGAAGAGTTCGTTATCGTGGAAACAAAGGACGCTATTTTGGTATCTCCCCGGGACCGGGTTCAGGATGTCAAAAAAATTGTAAAGCAATTAAAGGATCATAACCGGTATGAAATTATCAGCCATCGGAAAGTGTACAGGCCCTGGGGCAGTTATGAGACCATTGATTCAGATTACAGATTTCAGGTAAAGCGAATTACAGTTAAGCCTGGAGCAAAGCTGTCGTTGCAAAAACATTTTCACCGTGCAGAGCACTGGACCGTTGTTTCAGGTGCTGCCACAATAACCAGGGGAGATGAGCAGATGCTTCTCAAAGAAGATGAATCCACTTATATCCCCCTGGGAACCCTGCATAGGTTAGAGAATCCCGGAAAGATACCCCTTGAGCTCATTGAAGTTCAGTCCGGCTCCTACCTGGGGGAGGATGATATTGTCAGGTTTGATGATGTTTATGGAAGAAAAGAGGATTGATTCCTTTTATAAAACAATTCTTTTATGACAAAAACTATTGCAAAGCAAATAAAAATATTTAACACTAAGATTAATTACGGAGCTGGTCCATGACTGATGAAATCTCACAAAGCATGAAAGGAAAATTTCTCCTTGCAATACCCGGGCTTCCTGATCCCAATTTTTCCCAGACAGTGACATGCATGTGTGAACATAATGAATTCGGTGCCCTTGGTTTTATTGTGAATAAAGTACATCCGCTTCTTACAGGAAGGGAATTATTTGAGGATCTGGAGATTCAATGTGACAAGAGTGTTGATACCCTTGAAATATATCTTGGCGGACCGGTCCAGCCCAGCGGAGTGTTTGTTCTTCACGGCCCTCCTTTTGAGTGGAGTGAAAGTTTAAGGGTTACAGACAAGCTGGCCTTGAGTAATTCAAGGGATATCCTTGAGGCCATTGCTCTTCAAAAAGGGCCTGAGTCCTTTATGATCCTGCTGGGATGTGCTGGATGGGGGCCCCTGCAACTGGATAATGAATTGGGCGATTCAGCCTGGTTGACCTGTCCTTTATCTGAAGAAATAATTTTTTCGACGGGTACTGAATTGAAATATGAGAAAGCGTTGATGATGATATAATAATTGTTTTATCAAAATGATGAAAAATAAAACAAGTCCATTAAATTCCGTTGAAAAAATAATTAATGATGCATTAACAATTCTTCAATTGGCCAAAGACGTACCCCAATTGAAGGATCGCTCATTTGATGCATATCAAACAATCTGCCGTCAAATTCCAGAGCATATCCGAGAAGGGCGCCTGAAAATTGCCGTTGTAGGCGTTATTAAGTCTGGGAAAAGTACCTTTGTTAATTCGTTTTTGGGAAAGGAATTGGTGAAACGAGGGGCAGGGGCTATCACCTCAATCACCACAAGAATTCGAAAAGGGAAAAAAAATCAGGCCAACCTATATTTTAAATCATGGGATGACATAAATTTTCAATTGCAAAAAGCCTTATTGCTCTTTCCTGATGACGGATCAGACAAAGAAATATTAAAGACTTTTGATATCAGAAGGAAAAATGACAGGCAATATTTGAAAAAAGTATATCAAACATTTATCAGTGATTTTCCCGACACAAAATATGAAATAAGACCTGAAACCCTTTTGATTAAACATGCGCTTCACGGGTTTGACACATGTAAGGATTTGGTTCAGGCTGATGAAACTATTATCTGTTTTAAATCAAAAGAATTTGACAAACATAAGGCCTATACAGCTGATCCAAACAAAGCGTTTTATATCAAGGATGTCTGCCTTGATGTCTTTGATAAAACAATGGATCCCAATGTTGAAATCGCCGATTGCCAGGGAGCGGATTCAACTGATCCTGCAAAGCTGGCACAGGTTTTAACCTATCTTGAATCATCAAATATGATTGTCTATTGCGTAAGCTCTCGAATCGGATTAAGGCAGTCAGATATTATATTTTTAAAACAGATTAAAAATTTAGGGCTTATAGAGAATACTATTTTTATTAATAATTGTGATTTAACAGAGCATGAAAATCTTGATGATCTGATTAAAATAGAAACCAGTATTAAAGAGACCCTTGAATTATTAGAGATTCATCCCCGGATATTTTCTTTTTCTTCACTTTATAACCTCTTTTTAAACCTTGAATCCAAATTAAATAAAAAGGATAAAAACCGGTTAAAATTCTGGCAGGAAGAAAAGAAAATCGTTCAATATTGTGATTTGAAAACACAGGAATTTAATTCTTTTTTCAAACAGGTGATGGATAAAAACAGGCATGGGCTTTTAATATCAAATCATTTGAAACGCCTTGATATTATCATGCGGCAATTGGATCAAAGGATTAATATTTTCCTTGGTCTGCTGTCTTCCGATAAATTAAAGGAAGAAACTGCAAGACAGACATTGAATAATTTACACCACAATGCCTCCCGACTGGAAGCCATTGTGGAAAACTCCCTGGATGGCGCTGTCAGCGGTTTAAAAGAGGAAATAGAATCAAATTTAAAAAATGCGTTTATCCATGATGATAAAGCTATTTTAAAAAATGTCCGGGACTATATCGGGGCAATTCATCTTGATGTGGAAAAATATAAATCCGTGACAGAGGAATCAGGATTCAAACAAATTTTATATTTAATGTTTCAGGACTTTAAGCGCGGCTTGGACTTATATGTTATAGAAGAGGTAAAACCAGAATTAAAAAGATTTGTTCAAAGCCAGGAAGAAAAAATCTTTTCCTATTTTCAATCTTTGTTTGATTCATACCAGATCGACTTGTTAAAAGCCGATCATTATTCACAATTTGAAACCGAGTCAAAATTGGCACACCAACAAAGCGATTTTATTGATTCCATAGATATTGAAAAAATAAAAAAAATATTGGGGCTTCAATTGCCGGCTGTGATATTTGAAGCAAAATACACATCTATGATCAAGACCAATGTCTTAACGGATTTTGGCCTGCATACCGTGTCCCAGATATTGTCTTCTTTGTTTAACAGCAAATCCAATTTTTCATTTTCTCCAGGATTAAAAAAAGCAGAACTGAAAATCAAAAAGAAAAATCAAAAAATCATAAAAGATCAATTTGAACAATATCACATGAATTTGAGGGCAAATTATTTTTTGCCTTTGATTGAGGCTGCCACAAGGGATTTTAAAGAAAAAATAAATGAGCGGTTCAACCAGTATCAGTATTTTAAAGAAGAGATGGAACACCTTTTTTCTTTCAAACACTCAGAAATAAAGGAACAAAAAAAGAAAGTGCTTTTCATAAAACAGCGAATTCAAAGACTATCCCATGACATTGCATCCTGCTCAGAAATATCCTGGCCTTAAACCCAGTCTTTTTTGTTAATTTCTTTGGGCATACACTCTGATAATTGATTGGGAGTTATATCAAGGTGACGGAAAATTTTATTTTCCAGGTTTAATGTGTTTTCCCACATGATCTGAATTCGGTCTTTAAATTCTTTTTTGCTCCCATATCGTAATTCTATGTATTCAAGCCTTTTATTCAAGGGCACCACCTTGTCGTGCAATATCCTTTTGTCAGAATAATTGACGATTTCCTGCTCTGAGACAGGAAAATCCGTTTCATAGGAATCCAAAATGACATGTTGACGTATGATATCCCCTACTTCAGGAAATCCCAGCTTGATTAACATCAGACCGCCGGTTTCAGAGTGATTTTCGTTTGTATCAAAACTTCTGGTTTTTGTTATATCGTGGAGCAATGCAGCTGAAGTTGCCAGCCGGGAATCAAGATCAGGAAAATGTTTTTTCAGCTTAAGGCTTAAAAATAATGTCACATTGGAAACCATGATGGAATGATCAATAATATGATCCATCATGGCCATCTTTTTTATCAGGTTAAAGCATTCTTTTTTTGATGGTATATTCATAGACCCGCGCTTAGGGCTCGCTCAAAAATAACTTAACATTTTATGCATCTCACCTTCAGGCCGTCTTTGGCTGCTCCTCAATCACGAACTCCTCGAAATAGTTCACTATTACTGTGGGTTCGCTCAATCGAATCAGCCAAATCCGACCTAAATCTGAGCGCCTAAAGTGCCAATTAATTTTTGAGCGAGCCCTTAATTATTCAAAAGGGTAAAATAGTATTGAAGTTATACCCCTTACTGTTATGATAGAAAAGGATTTTTTTAAAAGCTGGATAAAATTAAAATGTTAAAAAAAATAATTTCAGGCGGACAAACCGGAGCAGACCAGGCAGCCCTTGATGTTGCCATTAAATTCAATATTGATCATGGCGGATGGATTTCAAGAGGTCGCGGAACGGAAAAAGGCCCCCTGTCAATGAAATATCAATTAAAGGAAATGGATACAACAGATTACAGGGAAAGAACAAAACAGAATATCAATGATTCCCATGGTACTATAATTATTTCACATGGTGAACTGACCGGCGGCTCCAAATTTACCCAGAGTTATGCAAACCATGTTGGCAAACCCAATTGTTATCTTGACCTTTTAAGCTTTGAGGAGTTTGAAGCCGCCATTATTTTAAAATCCTTTATAATGGAAAATAAAATCCAGACTTTAAATGTAGCCGGTCCAAGATTGAGCCATAACTCCTGGATATACATGGATGTAAAAACAATTCTTGAAACCCTGCTATATCTTTTTTTTCTTGATACACAGCAAGAAGAGGTGATTAAAAACCACATTTCTTCTGGACCTGTTAAAGAGGCTTTCCCTCAAACTATTGAAGATGCCATTGACTTGATTTGTGATGACCTGCCGTTTAAAACAAAAATATTTATTGCTAAATTTGAACCCAATAATATCGGCTTTCTTTACTTTGGTATGATGGAATATTTAAGGCATCGCGTTGGATTTGACATGGAAAATAAGGCGCTTTTAAAACTATGTTCTTCTTATACATGTGGTGATATCTATACCATTGAAGATGCAGTTATGGAGATTTTAAAACGATTGAAACAAGATCTTGAAACAGATCATATATTGCGGGTGGTTAAATGATACCGATTCGAGATAATCAACCCTCCAGTTGTTTTCCCGTTGTGACCTATATTCTAATGGGAATTAATCTGCTGGTATTTATACTGCAAATTCAAATTGGATTTAATAATGAAGTATTTTTTTATTCTTATGGACTGGTTCCGGCCAAATACACTGTACATGACATGGCGCAACATTTTTCACTGGGAAATCAATTATTTTCCATTTTTTCTTATATGTTCCTGCATGGCGGTTTTTTGCATTTCATCGGAAATATGTGGTTTTTATATATATTTGGAGACAATGTTGAAGACCATTTTGGTTCATTAAGATTCCTGGGGTTTTATTTAATTAGCGGCATTATTTCAGGATTTTTTCACTTACTTTTAAATCCTGTATCCATGGTGCCCACCATTGGGGCAAGCGGGGCCATTGCCGGTGTTATGGGGGCTTATTTTCTGCTGTATCCAAAATCGCGGATTTTAACCATTATTCCCATTCTTATTTTCCCCTGGTTTGTTGAAATACCGGCATTTATTTTTCTTGGGTTCTGGTTTTTAATCCAGTTTATCAATGCTGCCGGTAGCGGTGCAGGATCAGGTATTGCCTGGTGGGCACATATTGGAGGTTTTATAGCAGGCCTTGCACTGGTCATGCTGAACAAAAAACTGCCACAAACAGGAACAAAACAGAAAATCAGCCGGTTTACCACCAAAAAGCATACGCCAAAGCTTCAGATGATTGTTACATCCGACAGTCCAGACAGTCCGGATCTTTATGGTAATATTAATATTAACTCTATTGAAGCCATTGCAGGTACAAATAAAATGGTGACAATCCCATGGGGGTTTTATAAACCCTTGTACCGTGTTAAAATTCCTGCAGGGGTGAAGCAGGGAACCCGTTTAAAACTTTCCGGAATGGGTAAATCCATGCCAGAAGGAGTAAAAGGGGACATGTATCTTAGGGTGAATGTGAAAAATGCGATTTAAAAAAATCATAAAAATACTTGCCTGGCTTTGCCTGGGGTTTGTCCTTATCTGCCTTTTTTTGTTCATCAATCTTCCCAATATTGTGGAACCACAGATCCAAAAAAGGATGGCGCAATTTTCAGGCCCCAACGATGTTGAATTTGATATACAGAAAATAGGGGTTTTTAATACATTTATTTCCAAAATCCGGATCAGCAAGGCAATCTCCATTGATTCAATAAACATTGACTATAATATTAAAAATCTTTCATCCATTCATCTTACCAAGGTGACCATATCGGGTTTAAGCCTTTATGCAAGCCTTGATGAGAACAATGAAATTAAATTTAATGGCCTTAAATTTCCCAACACATCAAAAGATCAAACCAGCCCGCCTGATTTGTCTTTTTTGCCATTTCTGCCGGATAAAATTGTTTTGCAGAATGCAAAAATCGTTTTGCACGCATTGAATGAGGAGTTTCTGATTCCATTTGATGTACTTTCAACAATTAATTCAAAGGATGGGAAAATTCTTGCAAGGACGATGCTTTATCCTTTTGGAGAAAAAATTGAGGCCCTTGTTAACTATGATATAATAAAGGGTGTTGAGTTTTTAAAGGTTGAAGGCAAGTCTTTTGACTTAAGACATATTACCCCGTTTATTTCAAAAAAAACAAATGGGGTAATATTGAAAGGGCAGGTTGACTTTAATCTGGAAACAGATTCCCCTAAAAAGAAATGGAAAATAAATTTATCCCGGGCAGGCCTTGCACACCCATTTGAGGCAAGTCTGAAAGAGTTTTCCAGCACTTTATCAATCGATAATCAAAGGATAAATGCCAGCGGTACATTCAGTCTGTCCCATTCTTACCTGCCTGTAACCCAGATGGAATATACCGGTACAATGGATTTTAACAATGATTATTATTTTGATTTGATACTCCATAACCGCAAGACAGAACCCTATCAAATTGTTTATGAATCAATTGCCGGCACCCTGAAAAATCTGCAATTAAATGCCAGGTTTTTTGGCACGCCATCCAAGGCCAACGGGCAAATCACCATTGACGTGGGCCAGGGCCGCATCCAACATCAAAAAGACAGCCTTATATTTTCTGATGCAAAAATAAAGTCGGATATTGCTGCTGATTTTACTGATCATGGAAAGGGGGTAAGTTCAAAAATTACATCAACAGCAAAACATATCATGATCAAATCAGAGCTGGTGGAGTCAACCTTTCCCTCTGTCAATCTTTCCGGATTATTTCTCCTTGATAAAAACAATACACCTTCGGCCAATATGATATTAAAGGCCTCCAAAGGGGAAATAACATCCCCTGAATTTAAGACCAAAGCATCTGGCTTAAACATTGAAGTACCGATCCATTATCCCAATATTGATAAAAAAGTATATGGCAGGTATTCCATCTCGAAAATTTCATACAATAATCAATATAACTTCAGCACTGCCGGTAAAATACTTCAAACAGATTTAAAAGAATTTCAGGTCAGCGGAGGACTAAATTTTTTGACACTGCCAGATTTAAAAACACAATTCAAATCAATTGTCGGGTTTGAAAAAGGCCTTTATGCATCCCTGAATTTTAATACAGATCCTGTTAAGTTAAATTTTGCAGATATTGAAAAATTAAGTCCGCAAAAGCTTCAGGCAGCAGATGTTGATGTAACCGCTTCTGCCAAAGGGAATCTGGAATTTTTAAATCATCAATTAAAAACGTCTATGCGCTTAAACATAAATGATGGAAAAATCCATATGCCGGATACAAACTTCACTGCCATCGGGATAAACACAATAGTGGAGTTTAATGACCTGCTGGTATTGGAAAGTGTTCCAGGGCAAATTTTGAGCATTGATTCAATTGAAGTGAATAAGGTAAAAATAGAGAATGCAAAGATTCGATTCACCATTGAAGATGGCAAATCACTGCTGGTGGAAAATATTCGGTTCAAGTGGTGTAACGGACTTGTTTCAACAGAATCCATTCGATTTCCCCAGGCCAACAATGTCTATTCCCTGACCTTTTATTGTGACCGGCTGGAAATGACACAACTCTTAAAACAGATGGGTGCATTTGATGCACAAGGCAGCGGCACATTGAACGGACGGATTCCCGTGATTTATTCAGACGGCAACATTTCATTTGACAATGGGTTCTTGTTTTCAACCCCGGGCAGTGGCGGTAAAGTGGTGATTGCAAACTCAGACAGGATAACTGCGGGCATTCCCATGGATAATCCGCAATTTGCCCAGCTTGATCTGGCACAGGAGGCACTAAAAGATTTTGATTATCAATGGGCAAAACTTGTGTTTAACACATTTGAAGACACACTTGATGTCAAAATGGAGCTGAATGGAAAGCCTTCAAAAATTTTACCTTTTGAGTATAAAAAAGAGTTTGGAGGATTTGTAAGGGTAGATGCATCAAGTCCTGGATCACAATTTCAGGGGATACAACTGGATGTGAATTTAAAACTTCCCTTTAATAAAGTGATGAAATTTGGTAATAAAATAAAATCAATTTTAAATTAAAAAAGGAGAATATATGACTGGAAAATTATTTTTTATCGCATTGTTCCTTAGCCTTTTTATTTTCGCGGGTTGTCAGACAAGCCATGAAATAAAGGTTCAACCTGTTGAATCAACCCATCAAGTTGAAGTAAAGCCTATCCGAGTAGAACCGATTCACATAACCATTGATATAAATGTCAGAGTTGAAAAAGCCCTTGATAACTTTTTTGATGACATTGAAGCTGCTGAAAACAAAATAAAAAAATAGGAGGAAGTATGAATATACGTAAAGTCGTTAAAATACATGTTTTGTTGATCATTTGTCTGATTATTTCATCCCAGTTTGCTCTTGCCGATGGAATTAAAGATAGAATGAAACAGCGACTCCCCGTGATTGCTGATTTGAAAACAAAAGGAATTATTGGAGAAGATAACAGCGGCTATCTTGGATTTGTAACGGGTGCAAAGGCTCAGGAAGAAGTTGTTGCAGCTGAGAATAAGGATAGAAAAACTGTTTACAGCCATTTTGCACAACAGCAGAATACCACTATAGATGTTGTTGAAAAAGTTCAGGCCAATCGAAAAGCCGAAAAGGCAACACCCGGAGAATTTTTCCAGAATCCGGATGGGTCCTGGCATAAAAAATAAATCTTGCAGCTTGTTTTTATTTTATTTGTTGACATATTGAATTTGAAAAGATAGTAAAAATATAAATTCAGGCAGAAGTCTGAAGAAAATCAAAAAAAATTTATTATCCAATATAAACCACGAAGGTTGAAATTTCGGTAAAAGTAATACCGACACCTTTGTGGTTTTTTAATTTTTAAGGAGATATGAAATGAAAAATTTAAAAATGATTTGCATGGTAACGCTGATGATTTGTTTTTCCTATGTTTTGTCCTTTGCACATTTTGGAATGGCTATCCCTTCAGACAACATGGTCATGCAAGATGATTCTAAAAAAATTGATATTCAGCTTTCTTTTTCCCATCCCTTTGAAATGGTTGGTATGCCCCTTATAAAACCTGCTGGCTTCTTTGTGATCCAGGATGGCAAAAAACAAGATTTGAAGACAAGCCTCGAAGAGATAAAAGTAATGGATCATCAAGCCTGGAAGGCCGGGTATACCATAAAAAGACCCGGGGCTTATGCCTTTGTTATGGAACCTGTGCCCTACTGGGAACCGGCTGAAGATTGTTTTATCGTTCACTATACCAAAACAATTATTGCAGCCTTTGGTGATGATGAAGGCTGGGACGCAGAACTGGGGCTGAAAACAGAAATTGTTCCCTTATCCAAACCCTTTGGTCTTTATAGTACAAACGTGTTCCAGGGAATTGTAAAGCTTGATGGTAAAAAAGTTCCCTATGCAGAGGTTGAAGTGGAATTTTTTAATATTGATAAAAAAATTGAGGCTCCTTCTGACTATATGATAACTCAAACCATAAAGGCAGATGAAAATGGTGTGTTTACCTATAGCGCACCTGCTGCCGGCTGGTGGGGATTTGCAGCTTTAAACACATCAGATAAAAAAATGATGCATAATAATGAAGAAAAGGATATAGAACTAGGCGCAGTTTTATGGGTCAAATTTGAGGAGTGGCAGGAGAAATAGCATGCACATATCAGAAGGCGTTCTATCAGGCCCTGTGCTTGCTACAGGAGCAATATTCGCGCTTGCCGGAACCGGCCTGGGGCTGAAAAAGATTGATTATGACCGCATTGTCCATGTGGCCATCCTGGCCGCAGCTTTTTTTGTGGCATCATTGATCCATGTGAATATCGGGCCTGCCAGTGTACATCTGATTTTAAACGGAATTGTGGGATTATTGCTTGGAGTTGCAGCAATCCCTGCAATCCTGACGGCATTGCTGCTTCAGGCGGTCTTGTTCCAATATGGAGGCCTCACCACATTAGGGGTTAATGTTGTGGTAATGGCTGTTCCGGCAGTTCTGGCGCACTATCTTTTTTTACCGCTGCTGGGTAAATCATCAGCACTTACATTTATAGCCGGGTTTCTGGCCGGTCTGTTTTCCATATTATTTTCATCCGTTTTATTGGGGCTGGCTTTGTGGTTCACCAACCAGAACTTTTTTGAAACCAGCCTTGCAATTATTACAGCGTACATACCTGTAATGATAATTGAAGGGATTGTGACAGGCTTTTGTGTCACTTTTCTTTTAAAAGTGTACCCTGAAATCATACCGAAGAAGAAAAAATGAAAATAAAAAAAGCAATTATTCTTTCCCTCATTCTTGCTATGTTTCCTGCTATAGTTCTTATAAATGTTGCCTTTGCCCACAAAGTGATCATTTTTGCATGGGTGGAAGATGGCATGATTTATACAGAAAGTAGTTTTGGATCAAAAAGAAAAGCCAGAGATTGTGCCATAACAGTGCTTAATGATAAAGGCATGGTCATCCATAAGGGCCAGACAGACGGGCAAGGAAACTATTCATTTAAAATTCCTGAGAATATTGATTCAGATCTTATTTTAAAGCTTGAGGCAGGAACAGGTCATCAGGCCCAATGGAAAATTCCAAAAGATGAACTTGTTACAAAAGCATCTGAGCAGGACATTCCAAGTGCAATGAAGGAAAAAGAAAAGCTGGAAAAAAGTCCTTCTATCTTAAAAATAATTACAGGCATTGTCATCATTTTTTTTCTGGCTATGGGTGTAAAGTTTTTAAAAAGGAAGACATCTTGAAATGATAGAAGAAAAATTTGCTTATGGCAGTTCATTTATCCATAAACTTGATCCAAAAATACGCATCCTTGCTTTAATTGTTTTGTCCTTTGCCGCGGCACTTTGCGATAATCTTTATCTTGCTGTGATTTATTTTGTTATTTCAATTATTTTAATTGCCATGGCAGGATTGAACCGGATTGATGTCCTTAAACGGTTAAAGCCCCTTTTCTGGTTTCTTTTGATGATCTGGATCATCCTTCCCTT
Organism: uncultured Pseudomonadota bacterium; assembly: GCA_937880875.1. GTDB lineage: Bacteria > Desulfobacterota > Desulfobacteria > Desulfobacterales > Desulfobacteraceae > Desulfobacula. Next base: position 577 of record CALGRI010000227.1, on the reverse strand, counting down.
AACATTTGACGGGGATATTATGTACCAGTTTTATTGGCTGAAAATAACAGGCCAGGGTGTGATATTGTGTTGTAAGATTACTATTAAATCCATCACCATATTACTTATATTTACAGCCCTTATTGCCACAATGACCATTGCTTCCCTTGGAAGCGGGCTTCATAAAATTCATGTACCCGATAAAATGGTTTTTCTTATTTTGATGTCCTATCGTTACATATCTGTTATTGAGGAAGAATATAAAAGACTTTTACGAGCTGCAAAATTCAGGGGATTTAAGCCCGGGACCAACCTGCATTCCTATAAAACATTTGCTTATCTTGCCGGTATGCTCTTTGTCAGGGCATCACTAAGGGCTCAAAGAGTACACCAGGCCATGTTGTGCCGGGGCTTTAACCAAAAATTTCATACCCTTGACGATTACCCGCCAAATAGATTAAACTCAATTTTTTTAATGGGGATATCTGCGGCAAGCTTAAGTCTTGTCTTATTTGAAATTATGTGTGCTTAAAATTATTTAGGTTTGAAATTATGTGGGTTTAATCGTGATAGCCAATTCCAGTGTAATAAAGTTAGA
>CALGRI010000226.1 GCA_937880875.1 uncultured Pseudomonadota bacterium | reverse complement strand
ATCTTTTTGATGCAGGACAGAAAATTGCAAGTCTTGAAAAACTTTTCAATATCCGCCATGAAAAAGGGGATATTAAAGATAAGCTTCCTGAAATGTTTATGAACAAAGAAAGCGACCAGGGATTAACCCTGAAAAATTTTGAAACCATGTTACAGGAGTACTACACTGCCATGGGGTGGGACGAAAAAGGAATTCCTCCTGAGCCAGCCTGTAAAACGAATTTTATCAAATTGGAGAAAAAAAAATGATTCAGTCTTCAAACATTCAAACAAGATCCGTTGGTATGAAGATCTTTACCGATGACCAGATCTGGGAAATAAAACAGGCCGCTTTTGATATTATTGAAAGGGTCGGTTTTAAATGCCAGCACAAAGAACTTCATAAAATGATGAAACAGGCCGGGGCATGGGTTAAGGACAACAATATTAAAATTCCAAGGCATATTGTTAAAGAATGCCTGGTCACAACCCCCAATGGCTGGACCATATATGACAGAAACGGCAAGCGGGCAATGGAAGTGGAAGGGGAGAAAAGCCACTATGGCACATCCACTGCCAGTCCTTTTACACTGGACGCATTTACCGGTGAATTCCGGAATACCAGTATCAAGGATATTGAACTGGGTGGAAAAGTCGCGGATTACCTGGATGGTATTGATTTTGTCATGCCCATGGGAAGCGCCCAGGATGTGCCGGCAGATGCTGCGGATGTCCATGAATTTGAAGCCATGGTTTCCAACACAATAAAACCGGCTGTTTTTATCGGTTATACAGCCCTTGGCTGTGAATATGTTTATGAGATGGCGGCCGTGATTGCCGGGGGACAGGAAAACTTAAGCCAGAAACCTTTTGTTATTCTTTATCCAGAGGCTATAGCACCGTTTTTCTTCCCCGATGAAGTCATAGAGCGTATTTTTATTGCAGCCGATCGGTTTATGCCACAATTGCCAGGTTCCACTGTCCAGGCAGGTGCTACAGGACCGGTAACCCTGGCAGGAGTTATCACTCAGATCACGGCAGAAGCGCTTATCCATATCACCATTGCACAGTTGCGGAAAAAAGGATGTCCTGTTGCCATGAGCGGCAATGTCGGTATCCTTGACATGAAAACAGCACTCATGACAATGGGGGCACCTGAAAACAGTCTGGCAATTGCTGCCCAGGCAGAAGTCGCATTGTCCTTTAATCTGCCTACCTGGGGTTTAGCCGGTGCCACTGATTCCAAAATGTTGGATGCCCAGGCAGGCATTGAAAGTGCCTTTTCAATATTGAGCCAGGGGCTTTCCGGCTTGAACCTTATCCATGATGTCGGGTATCTGGCTGCGGGCATGGCCTGTTCTCTTGAACAGCTGGTTATGGGCAATGAAGTGGTGGGGATGACAAAGCGTTTTGTGGAAGGCATTACCGTAAACAGAGAAACCATTGCAAGGCAGATCATGGAAGATGTGGGGCCTGGTGGTCATTTTCTCGTGCAGCAGCATACCATGGATCATTTTAAAAAAGAGCTGTCTAATGCTAAACTTATGAATCGCCAGACCATTGATGGCTGGAAAGATGCTGGCAAACCCTCAATGGAAGACAGGGTGAAAGAAGAAGTCAGGAAGATTTCCGAAACCCATAAACCAGAACCCTTAAGCGACAAAATTATTTCAGAGCTTGACCGATTGAAAAGAGAAGGTGAAAAGGAAATTCTTGCCAAATTAAAAAAAGGGTAAACTTTAGTTCGGCCAGGAAATATTGAATATAATGAACAAAATTTGTCACTTTGGAGAAAAAAATAAATGACTCAAAAAAAATATGACGCCATTATCATTGGTGCCGGTATCATCGGCAACAGCATTACCTATGAACTGGCCTTGAAAGGTTATAAAACACTGAGCATCGACAAGCTGGGCGG
>CALGRI010000225.1 GCA_937880875.1 uncultured Pseudomonadota bacterium | reverse complement strand
GCCTCATCAGGGCTGATCCATCCTTTTTGGTACAATTGCATGATGGCATCATCCAGCAATTGCATCCCGTATTTCTTTCCCATCTGAATCATGGAGGGGATCTGATGCGTTTTACCCTCCCGGATAAGATTTCGCACAGCAGGGGTTGCCACAAGAATCTCCATTGCAGCACATCTGCCTTTTTTATCCATTCTTTTAAACAATGTCTGAGCCACAATAGCCCTTAGACCATCGGATAATGTTGATCGTATCTGGGCCTGCTCAGTGGAAGGAAAAACTTCAATAATTCTGTCAACGGTTTTAGCAGCGCTGGAGGTATGCAGAGTGCCAAATACCAGGTGACCTGTAGACGCAGCCTCTATGGCAAGGGAAATAGTTTCAAGATCTCTTAACTCCCCCACAAGGATAATATCGGGGTCTTCACGCAGGGCTCCTTTCAGGGCCGATGCAAACGTCTGTGTATGCAACCCCACCTCCCTATGGCTCACTATACATCTCCGACTTCTGTGTACAAACTCGATAGGATCTTCAACAGTAATAATATGATCTTTCCTGACTCGGTTTGCCTGGTCTATAATTGCGGCAAGAGTAGTTGATTTGCCGGAACCGGTTGGCCCAGTGACCAGAACCAGTCCCCTTGGAAGTTCGGCCAGTTTTGAAATTACAGAAGGAAGCCCTAATTGTTCTGCAGTCAATATCTCCGACGGGATCTCACGGAAAACGGCTGATACACCGCTTTTCTGCATAAAATAATTTGCCCTGTATCTGGCCATACCTGGAATTTCATAACCAAAATCAACATCCCCGGTTTCTTCAAAGACCTTAATCTTCTCCTGTGAGGTTATTTCATATAATAATCCCCGCAGCTTATCGCTGGTCAGAGTTTCGTATTTTATACGCTCAATATCGCCATGAAGCCTTAATGCAGGCTGCTGGCCTGAGGAAAGGTGGAGGTCAGAAGCGCCTTGTTCGTGCATCAGCCTAAAGAAAGCATCAATTTCTGCCATTTCCAATACCCTTTTAACTTATTGCCTAATTGAAAAATTATGCCTGTTTGATAAACCTTAAGGTAGAATCGGTTTCGTCGGCAACCTTATTTTCTTCCTTTGTCATCTCAAGCATTTTTGAATGGGATTCAAGTACTGCACTGATTTGCATTTCAAGCTGAATCCGTTGGCGTTTCAACTCCATTATATCACTGTGAAGTTGTGAAAGCCGCTTATGGGTTCTATTTAATATTTTTTCCGCTTCAACTTCAGCAGTGGCAATAATCAGCTGTGAAGATTTTTTAGCATTTTCCTTCATTTGATCCAGGACTTTCTGGGACTGAATCATGGCATTTCTCATGGAAACTTCTCTTTTTCTATAGCCCTCATTCTCCAGGTTCATCCGGTGATTTTCTTCTTGAAGACGTTCAATGGAATGATTCAGATTATCAAGTTCTCTTCCCACATCTTCAAGAAAAGAATCTACTTCCTGAACATCAAACCCCCTGAATCTTGTTGTAAACTCTTTTTGTTTAACAACCATTGGTGTTATGCCCATAAGAATACCTCGCTTTTCATTGTGCTATTGTGCGAGCCAGCCCGTGAAGGCTGTTCACAACAAAGGTTTGAAGAAAAATAATAGCTAAAATCACTATAATAGGAGATATATCAAGCCCCCCGAAATTCACGGGAAGCCTCTTTCTGATTTGATAAAAAACAGGCTCCGTTGCCATATTGATAAACCTTACAATGGGGTTGTAGGGATCAGGGCTCACCCAGGACAGAACGGCCCCTGCAATAACAATCCACATATAAAACGTAAGCCCATAATTCAGGATGACAGCTATGGCTTCAAAAAAATTTGCTAATATGAACATTCATACACCTTTTTTCAATAATTTCGAACCTTTCAATGCTCTGATTAACTACGGATAGTATGAAAAGTCAAGTTTTTTTGCATATTTAACGGTTTAAATATTTGCTTGGGTTTATTGACATCTTCCAGTGGTTATACTAAATAATGGGTTAACCATTTTAAAATTTATTTATATGTCTATTATATGTCTAAATAATAAAGTGTGGAATAAATTTGGTATAAAAAAACCATTGTGAATTACGATATTTTAGCTGAAGGAATAATAAAATGAGTCAAATCAATCTAAAAGAAATCAAAGCTATTTCTTATGAAAGAGCAGAAATCAAAAATGGATATACAGATCAATCCCTCCGCGTTAACCTTGATGCAAACGATATCATCATCAACCCCATAAAAGAAGAGATAAAAAACAAGTTTATCGGGGGGAAAGGTTATGATCTCTGGCTGATGTGGAATGCGGTTTCAGGTGATACCAAGTGGAACGACCCTGAAAACGCCATATGTATCTCATCAGGCCCCCTTGGAGGAACTCCTGGTTACCCCGGCGGTGGTAAAAGTATCGTGACTGCCATTTCTCCTTTAACTGGGGCACCCATTGATTCAAATGTGGGTGGATATTTTGGACCCTATAAAAAATTTTCCGGGTTTGATGTGATACAGGTTGATGGAAAAGCAAAAAAAGATGCCATTATTTTCATTGACGGGATTGAAGGCAAAATCAAAATATTTGAAGCAACAGATCTTCCAATTGATTCCTATGAGCTTTCAGATGCTTTAACCAGACATTTTGATAAGGACAAACCTGTCAACGTTTCCGTTGTCACATCAGGCCCTGGTGCAGAACATACATTTTTCGGCTGCCTGAATTTTTCCTGGTGGGATGCCGGACGTAAAAGAGTCAGGTACAAACAGGCTGGGCGAGGCGGTATCGGAACTGTTTTTGCTGATAAAAAAATCAAAGCCATTGTTGCAAGATTCGGCGCCATTTCAATGAAATCTAATAATCCTGCTGATTTAGAAGGCCTTAAACTTGTCACCAAATCTCACGCAAAAGAAATAAGAGAACTGGATCCCAAACAGAACAGGATGTCCCTGGTTGGGACCACCCACCTTGTACCCATTATGAATGATCATGACTGCCTGCCCGTACATAACTTCAAATTCGGCTCACATCCGGAAAGCCGTGTCATTGGAGAAGAAGTTTATGAACATATTTTTGACAAGGGTTTTGACGGGTGCTGGAAAGGCTGTACCGTTGCCTGTTCCCACGGAGTCAAAGACTTTTCACCATTTACAGGCCCATATAGAGGGAAAAAAGTATTTGTGGACGGGCCTGAGTACGAAACAGTGGCGGGCTGCGGGTCCAACCTGGGCATTTTTGATGCCCAGACCATTCTTGAAATTAATTTTTATTGCGATGCCTATGGCCTGGACACCATTTCCGTGGGAACTTCCCTTGCATTTGTAATGGAATGCTTTGAAAACAAGTTAATAACACCCGATCATACAGGCGGAATGGATTTAAGCTTTGGCAATCGTTTTAATGCCCTGGAAATCATACACCAGATGGCAAAAGGAGAAGGATTCGGTGCCATTGTCGGCAAGGGAATCAGGCAGATGAAGCAAATTTTTTCAAAAAATTTTGGTGCTGACCTGGCCTTTATGCAGGATATCGGCATGGAATCCAAGGGCCTTGAATTTTCTGAATACATTACCAAGGAATCCCTTGCCCAGCAGGGGGGATATGGGCTTGCTTTGAAAGGCCCCCAGCATGATGAAGCCTGGCTAATCTTCCTTGATATGGTTCACAATTTCATGCCGACATTTGAGGACAAAGCTGAAGCCCTTCACTGGTTCCCCATGTTCAGAACCTGGTTCGGCCTTTGCGGACTTTGCAAACTTCCCTGGAACGATATTATTCCGGAAGACAATAAAAATACGTCTGAACCGGCCAAGGTGGCTAAACACTTGGGCTGGTATGCTGATTTCTTTTCTGCCGTTACGGGCAGGAAATCAGGACCCGATGATCTTCTTGCCATGAGTGAGGGTGTTTATAATTTCCAGAGAATTTTCAACCTGAAAATGGGCTTTGGCACAAGAGAGCATGATGCCTTGCCTTACAGGGCTGTCGGTCCTGTAACTGTTGAAGAATATGAATCACGACAAAAAAGGTATGATGACCAGCTCAAAGAAAAATATGATCTTGATATCAGCAATATGAGTTCCAAGGAAAAGGTAGCTGCTTTAAGACAAAGAAGAGAAGAGCAGTATGAACTGCTCAAAGATGCGGTTTATGAACGGCGCGGCTGGGACAATAACGGCATCCCCACCGTTGCAACCGTCAAACGTCTGGGTATTGATTTTCCAGAAGTCCTGGAAGTCTTAAAGAAAAATGGTGTTGTATAATACATGATAGAAGTTGATAAAAGACAACTGCCATGGTCTGAAAACCTGACCATGGCATCTCTTTTGGAAACCCTTGACAATGTTGACTTCTGTTCCGTTGTCCGCTTAAACGGCAGGCTTGTCTCAAGCCCTAAATTTGCTGAAACAATCATTCCTGACAACTCAAAAATTCAATTGCTGCCTCTGGTTAGCGGAGGGTAAAATCAAATTTTCCCAATTTTATCTTCCCAAACAGCTGTCTGTCTGTTAAAAATCATTGGTGACAGACCGGCAGTTAACATTTTAATCCACAAAAGAAAGTAACTATTGAAACAATTTTTTTTATTCTTAAAAACGCTTTTTAGCAAAAAGCGCCGAGCAGAATCACCTGTTATTATCCCATCACCGTCCAGACCTGAAACCAAAATACAAAAGAAAAACCTGGCTAAACCCAGGGAAAAAAGATGGTCCCTCCATGATTTCCCAGTGGAACAAAAGGAAGGGGAAACAAGATTTCATGACTTTGATTTGCCATTGGATATCATGCATGCCATTGCAGATTTAAAATTCAACTATTGCACTCCTATACAGGCAAAACTTTTATCCCATACACTGAAAGGCAAGGATGCCACAGCCAAAGCACAGACAGGAACAGGCAAAAGCGCCAGCTTCATTATCACTATTCTTGCGGCATTCATAAAAAAGTCATTTAAAAACAGGAACGGTACTCCCAGGGCATTAATCCTTGCACCCACAAGAGAATTGGTTCACCAGATTGAAAAAGATTTCAAGGATCTTGCCAAATATACTAATTTAAAAATTATAGCCATATTTGGCGGAACAGGCTATAACCAGCAGCAGACCATGCTTAAGGAAAGACCGGTTGATGTCATTGTTGCGACTCCCGGACGTCTCATCGATTTTATGGGCAAAGGATTGATCGATCCTTCCAAGGTTGAAATTGTTGTCCTTGATGAAGCTGATCGAATGCTGGATATGGGGTTTATTCCCGATGTCCGCAAAATCATTTTAAAAACACCCCACAAAAATAAACGGCAAACCCTTTTCTTTTCCGCCACTTTAACACCAGAAGTTTTGAGACTGGCACAAACCTGGTCAACACAGGATGGAGTTCAAATAGAGATTGATCATGAGCAGGCGGCAGGTGACAGCATTCAGCAAATTATCTATATTTCGGCTGAAAAAGACAAATTCAAACATGTATATAACCTGATCAATAATGAGCAGTTAACACGCGTGCTCTTGTTTGTAAACCGCAAAGATACGGCTCGAACCCTGTCGGAAAAATTTGAAAGATATGGCAGAAAATGCAGTGTGCTTTCAGGGGACATTGCCCAGGACAAACGGTTTAAAGTCTTAGAAGATTTTAAAAATGGCAGAATCAATCTTTTAATTGCAACGGATGTGGCTGCCCGGGGACTGCATGTTGAAGATATCAGTCATGTCATTAACTATGATCTTCCCTATGAACCTGAACACTATATCCATAGAATTGGCAGAACGGGTCGGGCCGGAGCAAAAGGGATATCCATAAGTTTTGCCGATGAAACAAGTTCTTTTTTCATACCAAAAATAGAAGAAGTACTGGGAAACAAAATCGAATGTGTGTATCCGTCCGAGGCTTTAGACAAACCCCTACCCGAACCTAAGAAAAAATATTATTCAAAACCAAGGGCTAAAATTAGAAAACCATTTAGAGGGAACAAAAGGCCTGACAGGAACAGACAAAAATAATTTCCTTTGTCCGGTAATCTATCTTTCTTGACACTCAGCAGGCATTCAGTGTAAAACTACAGTCCTAATTAATTAGTAATTTTTATCAAAGGAGTTAAAATAAAAAATGTTTGGTCTTGGAATGCCCGAAATTTTATTGATCCTTGCAATAGCACTGATTGTAATAGGGCCCAAAAAGCTACCTGACCTTGCCAAAACCCTGGGCCGTGCCATGGGAGAATTCAAACGCTCTGCCCAGGATTTTAAACGCAGTATTGATGTGGAAACCACTGTTAAGGAATTTAAAAACGGCATTGATATTCCTAAAGCAGATCTGAATAAAATCCTGACCGACCCTCCTTCAAATAATGAGGCTGCTGACACTGATCAAGAGAAGACTGCTACTGCAGATCAGTATGAGACTGCTGCTGCAGATGCAGATAAAGAGAAAACGGCTACTACAGAGCAAGAAAAGGCTGATACCGCAGATCAAAGGGACAGCGATTTCCTTGACCCTGATAAAAAAAATCCAGAGAATCATGGAGATGATTCTTCAGAGGATAACAATTCGAGTAAGACAGAGAACACTTCAGATCCTGAAAAGATCGATAAATAATGAGCAAACAAGACAAAAGCCCTTTTACAGAGCATTTAGGTGAGCTCAGAGACAGACTGGTCCGTTCCTTTATTGCTGTCATCATCGGTTTTGTGGCTGCTTATTTTTTTAAAGAAAAATTATTTGAAATTTTGAACGCCCCCCTGGTCACTGCCATGGGTGAAAATGGAAACGCCAAGATGATTTTCACAGGGCTTCCTGAAGCCTTTTTTACCTATCTTAAAGTATCTCTGCTCACGGGGATTATTCTGGCAACCCCTGTCCTTTTTTATGAATTCTGGATGTTTGTATCTCCCGGTCTTTACAGAACTGAAAAAAAATATATTATACCCATTGTAATTCTCTCCGTTTTCTTCTTTTTTGTTGGCTCGTCTTTTGGATATTTTATTGTTTTTCCCTATGGATTTAAATTCTTTTTAGGGTTTGCCACAGATACCATCTATGCCATGCCATCCATGAAGGAATATCTTTCATTTTCCTCAAAAATGCTTCTGGCCTTTGGATTTGTTTTTGAACTGCCCCTGGTTTTAACCTTTATGGCCAGAATGGGGCTGGTTAATGTTGCTTTTTTAAAAAAGAACAGGAAATATGCGCTCTTGCTTTTCTTTGTCGGTGCAGCAATTATAACCCCTCCGGATGTTGTCACCCAGATTATGATGGCCCTGCCCCTGATGGTTCTTTATGAAATCAGCATCATCGGTGCCAGGGTATTCGGGAAAAAAAAGGCCGAAGAAGTTGATGCTGAAGATGATAAAGACCTTGAAGAAGGCGAGGAAATTGCATCACAGAAAGACACAAAAACCAAGGAAGAATAGGCATAAACCTTACAAGCTTTTAGTGTTGACTTTTCAACACCCTTGGGTGTAAAAACTAAATTAAAAGTTTAAGGAAACAACCGGTGGTATGGAAATATTACTGGTATATAGGCAAAATAAATTCTTAATTATTAAAGGAGTAAAATAGATTATGAACAAAAAATTGCTGACTCTTTTATTGGCGGCAGGTATTGCTGTAATTTTTGTTGCAACCGGTCTTTATGCCGGAACAGATGTTCCCGACACAATTACAATGGACAAAAATCAATACAAAAAACGGACAAAACAACCCCCTAAATCTGCATTCATTGAATTCACCCACAAAAAACACAATGAAGAGTACAAAATCTCCTGTGGTGAATGTCACCACGACAAGGATGCAAAACCCCTTGATCTTAAAATGGGAAATGATGTTCAAAAATGTGTGGAATGCCACACAAAGCTTGAGAAAGAAAAAAAGAAAAAAGGCGAAGAAGAAGACATTCTGGTACTTGAAAACGCCATGCACAAAAACTGTGAGGATTGTCATAAAAAGGTCAATATTGAAGCTGGTGATCCTAAAGGGAAAAAAGGCCCTGCACCCACTAGCTGCACAAAATGCCATATATCTATGAAAAAATAATCGTTTTATAAAAACGTTTTTTTGCTTTAAAAGAGGTTTTCCAGAATTCTGGGAAACCTCTTTTTTTTGAAAATCTTTATTAATTTGATTATTTATTGGATAGAGAAGCTTTGAACGCTCTTGCTTTTTTAATCAAAGCGGGCGCCCAGGAAGGGCTGCCCAGGGCGTGAATATGGGTGTAGGTCCCAAAAGTATTTTGTTTAAAAAAACCATCCTTTTTATCAAGGATACCTTTGCCCCGTTCCATTTTAAAGGCCATTTCATGATTCTGATAATCAATATTCAGGATACTGGAATATCTGAATTCGTGACCCTTTAAGGTTTCACCCATTTTAAAAAATGGATTTTCATTAACAACCGCAACTTTAGTGTACCCGTGTCCTTGCGGCCGGTTGGAAAGCCCGAATTTAACAGGAAGAATCCCGGACATGGGATATTCTTTACCGCTCAACAGGATGCTTGTACCCAGAAATATCAAGCCCCCGCATTCAGCATAAATGGGAAGTCCTTTTTTAGATAAGCTTCTCAAATTTTCCCTGAAAGCAATATTTTGCGCAAGCTGCGGCGCATGGGTTTCAGGGAACCCACCTCCCATATAGATAGCATGAACTTCTGGTATGGTTTCTTCTATCAAAGGGCTTATAAAAACAATTTTAGCGCCCAGTTTTTTTAAAGCATCAATATTGTCTGGATAATAAAATTGAAAGGCAGAGTCCCTTATAATACCTATTGTAACTTTTTCTATTCCTGTTAATTTTACTTCCAGAGAATGGATTTGTGGTATTATTTCAGGATCAGTGCTGCAGCATTCAAAGTTTACAGCCTGATAGAGTGCATCCAGATCTATATTGTCTCTGGCAACTTTGGTGACAGCCGCAATCGCCTGTTCGGAAAAGGCATGTTCCTCCGAGGTAACAAGCCCCATGTGTCTTTCCGGAAAATCCTGGGCCTTTAACTTTGGAATGGCCCCGAATACAGGGATATTACAAAATTTTTCAATATTTATCCTGACTTTTCCTTCATGTCTTTTCCCGGCTACCTGGTTAAGAATAACCCCGCAGATATTGACATCAGGATCAAAGTTCATGCACCCCATAAGCAATGCTGCCATTGTTCTGGTACTTTTAGTACAGTCCAGAACCAGCAGAACCGGCAGATTTAAGAGTTTTGCAAGCTCTGCAGTCGAAGTGGACCCGTCCGTATCAATACCGTCATAAAGACCCCGGTTGCCTTCAACAACGGCTATATCACAATGTCTTGAATTTTCCTGATAGGATTGTCTAACAATTGGAGGGGTACACAGAAAGGTGTCCAGATTATAACAAGGACGTCCGGCTGCCTTTGAAAGCCAGCCGGCGTCAATATAGTCAGGTCCCTTTTTAAATGGGGAGACCTTAAGGCCTTTTTCTTTCCATGCAGCAGTGATCCCTAATGAGACAATTGTCTTACCTGATCCACCCCTAAGGCCGGCAATAACAATTCCAGGAATCTTTTTACCACCCTTTTGCATGGATAAATGTAAGGCTTGCCTTATCCTTACTCTTCGTTTTCAGACGAGTGCTGGATACCACCGCCCTTGAGCCCATACATGGTTGTACTGCCCGAAGACCAGTATTCAAGCACTTCATCTTGAACCATTATATTGATAACTTTTTTGATAGCCCTTGGCTTATCATCCGGAAAAATTTTTGAGAAGTCATTAAAATAGAACTTGGTTTTGGTTTTGGATTTTTTTGTCATCCAATCCACTACTGCTTTGGTTGCAGCCTCTTTATTATCAAGAAGATCGCTCATGGTCGTACTCCTTTGAAATGAAATGTATCAGCCGGAGTAAAAACAACTCCGGCTGATACGCCTATTTAAAAAAGATTATATAAAAATTAATGTTTAAAAATCTTCTTAGAACTTGAATTGAGTTGACTGACGCCAGCTCATGTATGCCTGCTGGCGGAAATCATCAATAAGGTGATGGGTAAACTCAAGCTCACATACCTCAAAGAATTTTTCCCATCCGATTCTTTCTGCCCAGTCGCCCAGACGTTCATACTTATTCGCACCATTGGAATATGCATTAACCATCTGATTGATGGCCTTTGTCATGGAAGGCCATCTTGGCATCTCATTGGGCAAAAATGCCACAACAACTTTAGAAAATTTCGGATCGGAAATTCTGTTGGAAACTTTACCACCTGCCATGAGAACGATACCATCACCTTCAGTATCAGCAAGAGGCATGGAAGGACACATGGTATAACAATTACCACAATACATGCATCTTTCGTTTTTAACTTCCACAGATTTAACTTCTGTGCCGTTGGCAAGTTTAATCTTGGACGGTTTGATAGCTGCTGTGGGACATGCAGAAATAGCCAGAGGAATTTCACAGAATTTGTCAAGATATTCATGATCCAGCATGGGTGGTTTTCTGTGATATCCAAGGATGGCGATATCAGAACAATGAACCGCACCGCACATGTTCAGGCAGCATGCCATGGAAACTCTCAGCTGGGCCGGAAGTCTCATGTCCTGGAAATCTGTGAACAACTCATCCATGGTCGCTTTTACCGTACCCGAGGCATCTGTTGCCGGGGTGTGGCAATGGATCCAGCCCTGGGTATGAACGATATTGGTAATACCGGCACCCGTTCCGCCAATGGGAAATTTAAAGGAACCGCCAGGAAACTTTCTGGAAGCCAGATCGTTTTTCAAGGGTTCTACCTTATCTTTTGAGTCAACCATGAATTCAATATTATTACGGGTGGTAAAACGAAGGTGCCCGTCACAATGTTTGTCTGCAATTTCACAGATTTCATTAATATGAGTGGTACTCATCAAACGACAGCCACCAACTCGTACTGTATATACTTCGTCTCCTGAGTCTGCAACATGAACAAGAACACCTGGCTCAAGGATTTCATGGTGAGACCATTTGCCTTTATTTTTAGCAATCACAGGAGGATAAAACTCATTATAGTCTTTCGGACCGATGTCTGAAATTCTGTTTTCCATCGGTTTGGCTGGATTATAACCAGTAGAAATAAATGCCATTATAATTCTCCCTTTTTATCTAAGATGGTGTTTTCTGTATTCGTCAACGTCACGTTCCCAGCCGCCTTCAACCTCATCTTCTTTCCAGAAGATATAAGGGTTGCTTCTCGGATATTGTACGTGCTGCGGCACTGCCTCGATACCAGTTACTTCAAGAAGCTTCTGGAATCCCTGACGCATGATCAGCTCACCAAGTCTTTCACGGTTTTTACCTTCTTCCATCCACCAATCCCAGACATTTTCAACCACTTCTGTGATTGCTTCGTAATCATTGTCAGGATTTACTTCTACAAATGGAACAAGAAGAGAACCCATCTGAGCACCGTCAAGGATTGGAGCTTTTGCACCGACCAGAATGGAAAGACCTGTATCTTTACCGATTTTAAGGGCTCTTGGCATTACATTGATACAATGCATGCAACGGGTACAATTGGCATCATCAATGAAAAGTTTTTTATTTTTAAACATCATGCATTTTGTAGGACAAAGACTTAAGACTTCTTTTTCAAGGTCAAAGGGGCCCCAGTCTTTGCTGCCGCGGAATGCGCCGGCATTTGCAGGATATCCAGCATCCTTTTCAACATATTTATTGACAGCATCCTGGTCAATCCGGATATTGTCTTTCCATGTACCGATAAAAGACATGTCAGAACGTGCAATAGATGCAACGCAGCAGTTGGGACAACCATCAAATTTAAATTTAAACTTGTATGGGAAAGCAGGTCTGTGAAGCTCATCCTGATATTCATTGGTCATGAAATGAACCAGTGCATTAGTATCATAGCATGAATATTCACATCTGGAGCTGCCAAGGCAGTCCGCAGGTGTTCTCAGATTGGAACCTGATCCGCCAAGATCCTGGCCCATATCATGGGTCAATGTCCAGAAAATTTCTTCAATCTGGGGAGTGGTGGTACCCAGAAGAATGATATCACCGGTTGCACCATGCATGTTGGTTACTCCGGAACCTCTGAAGTCCCACAATTTGGTCAGCTGTCTTAAATAATCACTTGTATAGTATTTTCCAGCAGGCTGGGCTACACGCATTGTATGAAAATGCTGTACACCAGGGAACATTTCCGGCTGATCACAATATCTGCCGATAACACCACCGCCATAACCGAAAACACCGACAATACCGCCATGTTTCCAGTGGGTTCTACCATGCTTGTAAGAAAGCTCCAAAACACCCAGAAGATCATCCACGCAGTCCTGGGGAATTTGAAATTCAACACCTTCTTCATTCTTTGCTCTGACTTCAGCCTGTTGTTTCAGGTCAGAGACAAAACTAGGCCAAGGGCCGGATTCCAGTTGATCCAGAAAAGGAGTCTCATGTTTTGCCATTTACTTACCTCCATTAATAGTTAATTTACATTCAATTAATGAAAAATTTTTCCAAACTTTCCATTCAATAGTTTAATTCTTTGTTATTCCAAAGGGTTACCAAACCACCATGTTTTTCCCAGAATAACTTAAGCAAAATAACATTGTTGATATAAAATTTTAGTTTGAACATGTCAATAAAAAACGCTTTTTTAAACGTTTTTAAAAATTGAGTGCAAAAATTTGCAGTGGGATTGAAAATTTCCTGTTGTCACTTCTATTTCTGAAGGGTCAAGATGACAGTATTCTAAAATATTTTCCAAAAGGCCCATTATCTGTTCCAGATTGAATTGCCGGAAAAACTCAATAAAAATTGATCTTAAATCCCCATAATCATAATCCAGGGATTTTTCATCCAGGGCAGACAAAAACCCGTCAATGGTTGAACTTACCATTTGTTCTCCGAGCATAACCATCCTGCCTGTGCCATTTATTCGATCCAGGCGCACTCTTAATGTCATATTCAGAAAAAAAAACAACAGGGATGGTAATATATGCTTTTTTTTATCTGCTTCATTTGTGCCAAATGGTGTTACTGAACTATATCCTCTAATGGTAATCAGCCTGACATGAACTTTGCCATCTTCCTGTCTTACAATGAAATCCCCGGCAGCATGATGCCAGGGGAAAATCTGTTCAAAGGATTCAATATCATAATAATAGGTCAAAATCCGGGATATTTCTTGATAGATTGGAAGAGCGCTTGTTTCTGAAATATAGTGCCGCTTTCCGTCAGATTCCCATATCGAGATTTGCTTTCTGCCCTGATCTTTAATGACATGGAATTCTTTGAAGCCGTCAAACCACTCTCCTAAAAAAAAACCGATACTGCCTTTATCTGTTTTTATGACATCAACTCCAAAGACCTGGGGAAGATAACGTTTCAAATATATTTTATTCAGGCCAGATATCAATTGATATTCTTTTTCAATTAATAACAGGCCCGGCTTTGATACTGCCCCGTTCAGAACAAATAAACAAATGCGATGTTCAGTAAGCGCAACCTGAATTTTTAAGGGATGATAAAAAGCACCATGTTTTTCAAGGAAAAGGGTAATCTTGCAAATCTGATCAGATTGAACAGATATATTGGAAACAATCTCAAGACCTGATTTCAATATTGAAAAATCATTTTCCGATAAAAACATAGAGGAAGCTAAAAAATAATCCCCAATTGTAATAATCGAGTCGTGGGTTTTATGATCTGAAAGGCTGTCGGTTAAAAAATCCGGATTTTTCCCGGATAATGGGAATTGCCATAAACGAGATCCAGGGAAAACCTGATTTTCTTCACCCGATATGAAAAAACAAAAAAGTCTTGAATCCATCAAGCTTTTCTGTGAGGTGCAAGTTCGTTTTTCAGCTCCTGGGCAACCGGGTACCCGAGCTCTTCGGCCTTATCACAATGGGCAATTGCTTTATCAAATTCATTGCTTTCAAGGTATGCTACAGCAAGATTGTTATGGGCCACAGGAAATTCAGGTTGCACTTTAATTGCTTCCAGATTTGCTTTGATACCTTCCTGCACAAGTCCTTTCATAAAATAAGCCGTACCAAGCGTGGCATAGGCCTGGACAAAATTCTTGTTATGAATGATAGCTTTCTTAAGATTTTTAATGGCCTTATCTATTTTTTCTTCATCCTCTTTGGGATCTTTGCCGTCAACCAGTTGAATAAGGACAAATGCCATGTTTGCATATCCTTCTGCAAACCCGGCTCGTGCTTTTGTAGCACGCTGGCTATACCTGTAGCACCCTTCAAGATCTTTTCTCTGCAGACAGATACCCCCTAAAAGGACATAAGCCTCAGCAAGTGACGGGCTACATTCTATGGCTTCATGGAGTTCATTTTCAGCCTCAACATACTCCTGCTTTCCCAGAAGGGCCACTGCAAGATTATAATGGGTTGTACCACATTCATCATTTTTAATAAGCTGGCTTCTTAACCGCGCAATATGCTCATCTGCATCTTTTGGCAGGGGTTTTCCCTGATTAATGTTAGTCATTATGGATATCCTTAATTAGTTATTTAAGTTGTTTAAATTCTTATTTAAAACTCTGCATATTATTTCCGACACAACATTGTGTCAAGACCATTGAAAATAATCAACAAGTTTAATTATTGCTTGAACCAAGTTTAAACTTGTGATAGCAAGTAGTTGTAGTAAAATCCATTGGAAAATAATTTATTTACACATTAGGAGTAAAACATGCAACCAGGATGCTATACTGCATTAATCACCCCGTTTAATCAAGCAGAAGAGCTTGATCAAGAAGGCCTTGAACAACTTATCCATTTTCAGATTAAAAACGGCATTACAGGAATACTTGCAACGGGAACAACGGGTGAAAGCCCTACATTCAAATGGAAAGAACACGATCATGTGATTGCCCAGGTTGCGAAACTGGCAAAAAACAAATGCCTTAGACTTGCCGGAACAGGCAGCAATAATACCATTGAAGCCCTGGAAGCAGCAGGCCGGGCCGCAAAAGAAGGGGTTGATGCCCTCCTTATGGTGGACCCATATTATAATGGCCCCAGCTCCCTTGAAATCAGGAGGGAATATTATGAGGTCATTGCCAAAGCATGCCCTGATGTATCCATCATACCCTATATTATTCCAGGAAGAACCGGTTCCCAGATGCTGCCCCAGGACCTTGCCATCCTGGCAAAGAACTTTCCAAATATATCCTGTGTAAAAGAAGCCACGGGCAATCTTGAAAACATGAAACTTACCCGGAAATACTGTGGAAATGATTTTAAAATATTTTCCGGGGATGATGCTCTGATTTATGATATTATGGTTGATCCTGAAATAAAGGCCTGCGGATCCATTTCAGTGATGTCCAACATTATACCAACATTTATGGTACAGATGGTCTCACTGCTCAATCAGGGGGAAGCAGAAGGGGCCATGAAGATTCAGACTGCCATAAAACCCCTGCTTGACCTTGTTGTGGTGACCACCCAGGAAGAATCCGAGTTCGGGCCTGTCTATTGCAGGGCAAGAAATCCCCTTCCATTAAAAACCCTTATGCAATTATTGGGAATGCCTGGAGGTCCCTGTCGCAGACCCTTGGGGAAAATGGCACAAAAAGGGTTCCAGGTTCTTTTGGATGTGGCAAAAAGTGTCCAGGCCAACACTCCTGAAATCTTTGAACCAATTGCTTCATTTTTTAATGTGGACATTGAAAAACAGCTGAACGATGATACCTTACATAAAGGGCTCTGGTACACATATTAGCTAAACTTCAGGCAGGCCATGCTGCAATAACCATGGCCTGCCTGAAACAATCAAATAAGGTTTATTTTTTTTCTTTTATCTTAAATTTATCCTGCCCTGTTTGAAAAAAGCTGGCTTTCAGCCATTCAAACCCGAATTGTAAAAGTTTTATATCATCCTCTTTCATACCTTCAATTTTTTCCTTTGGAAAATCGTATCTTTCAAGGAAGGTGCTGTTAAAAACAAATTCCCGGAATTTATCAATATTATAGCACACCAGAAAAAACATCTGTTTGCTTTCCTCGGAAAGTTTCATGCTGAGAGGTAATGATTTTTTTCTGACGATCAAGTCCATCCAGCCATCATTAACCTTATCACGAAGATCAACGCCCTGATCTTGTCTCCACTCGCCTACAGTCCACTCTTTGTTTTCATCAAAACCCATGCAGTGAGCTTCTTTCACCGTAAAAAAGAATTCATCTTTTTCACTTTTCTCCCCTGAATAACTCAAGGATCCAACCCCTAAAGGATAATATCTGCAGGTGGTAGGACGATCTGCATAAATGGCACATCCTTCCTTGTCTTCAACAAAGGGACACGATTTTCTTTCATCATCCAGAAGTTTAAGGGTTACCACTGGAAGACCGGCTTTTTCAAGGATCTGGGGTGCGGTAAATATGGCAAGGAACTCTTCGGAAGTTAATTCCAGTTTCTTGCGCATGGTTAAAATATCGTAGGGGGTGAGCATAATATCAATCCCCCGGCAGCAATCGGTAAAACATTTAACACCTTTGTGGCAATCAAATTTAAATTTGCTCCTTAAACTGAGCTGTTCAGGTGGTATTTCAGATATTTTCTGGGTTGTATCAGTCATCAAAACTTCCTTAGCTAAAGTTATTATGGGTCTTGAAATTTGTGGAGCATACGAAAAAGATTCAATAATGTCAATTAATTGCCGGTTCAGAGCTTGTTTTTTATTTCAAATATTCCAAAAGGTTAAATAAAATAAATTTGACATCTGATTTATTTCAAAATACATATAACAAAGGGATATTAATTTAAAGTGCCATACATATTGGACATGACTCACGAAATCCAAAGGAGTTTCCATGAAAATTAAAAAAGCTGTTTTCCCTGTAGCCGGACTCGGCACGAGATTTATACCTGCCACCAAAGCCATGGCAAAAGAAATGCTCCCCGTTGTTGATAAACCCATCATCCAATATGCTGTTGAGGAAGCTTTTGCTGCCGGTATTGAACAGATTATTTTTGTTACAGGTCGTGGGAAAAAAGCATTGGAAGATCATTTTGACAGGTCCTATGAAATAGAACACGTTCTTAAACAAAAAGGGAAAACCGATCTTTTAATGCAGATCCAGGAACTTGTTCCAAAAACAGGCACCATTATTTATACCCGGCAGCATGAACCTTTAGGACTGGGTCATGCCATCTGGTGTGCAAGGGATATTGTGGGCGATGAGCCTTTTGCCGTACTTTTGGCAGATGACCTTATCCAGACGGACAAACCCATCCTTTCTGAGATGGTAAAAATATTCGACCGGTTAAGAGCTTCTATGGCTGCAGTCATGGAAATAGAAAAAGACCAGACAGATAAATACGGTATCCTTGATGCCCAGGAGCTGGAAAAAAATATTTTTAAAATCAACGATATGGTGGAAAAACCGAGTCCTGACAAGGCCCCATCCAATCTTGCCATTGTCGGCCGCTATATACTAACCCCTAAAATTTTTGAATATTTAGGGAAAAAAGAAAAAGGCGCTGGTGGAGAGATCCAGCTCACTGATGCCATGAAAACCCTTCTCAAGGAACAGCCGATCTATGGATATAAGTTCAATGGACAGCGGTTTGATTGCGGCGACAAGGTAGGGTTTCAAATGGCCAACCTGGCCTTTGCCCTTGAAAGACCGGATATGAGAGACAGGTTGATAAAATTCATCAAAAAAATTCAAAAAGACTTCTAGAA
>CALGRI010000224.1 GCA_937880875.1 uncultured Pseudomonadota bacterium | reverse complement strand
TAGCAGCGAATTTAGCGTAGTTGGAAAACGAATTCCCAAACTGGATGCAGCCCAGAAAGCCATGGGCAGGGCTGAATATATTCAGGATATAAAAATGCCCGGCATGCTTTACGGCAGAATCCTTTACAGCAAATATGCCCATGCAAACATTGTCAAAATTGATACATCCAAAGCCATGGCATTGTCCGGTGTCCATGCGGTTCTAACGGGCGAAGATGTGCCTAAAAAAATGAAAATGGGATTTTACAAGGACAATCCGCCCATAAAAAAAGGCAAGGTCTGTTCATTCAGGGATGAAGTCGCAGCTGTTGCTGCCACAAGTCCTGAAATTGCTAAAAAGGCCCTGGCTCTCATTGAGATTCAGTATGAAGAACTGGAGGGTATTTTTGATCCTGAAAAAGCCATGGAAAAAGACTCTCCCCTGGTACATGAATACCATAAATCAAATGTTCTCAATCTGCCATGGAAACTGCATTACGGGGATGTGGAAAAAGCGCGAAAAGAAGCCGCCTTTGTGGTTGAGGACAGATTTACCACAACCTGGGTCACCCATTGCTGCATGGGTACCAGCGGAGCAGTCGCCCTCTTTGATGCTGCGGACAACCTGACCATCTATACCAATACACAAATTCCTTCTCTTGCCCAGAAGGATTTTTTGGAAGCGCTCAAAGCCATGGGCCTTGAAAACAAGAGGGCAAGAGTTATCAAACCCATTATTGGCGGAGGATTTGGCAGCAAGCTGGATACCTATGCCTATGAACATATTGCCATTCTTCTGGCCTACAAATGCAGGAAACCGGTTAAGATCCTCTTTGACAGGGTGGAAGAATTCAAGGCAACGTCGACCCGGCAGCCTGCCATCATTGATATCGCCCAGGGCTGTGACAACAAAGGCAAATTATTGTTCAGAGATATCAAAATGATCCTGGACAATGGCGCATATACGTCCTGGGGTGCTACAACCCCCTCGGTCATGATGATGCCCATAACATCTCTTTACAGAGTGGAGAATGTCAGGTACGATGCCAAGTGTGTCTATACAAACAATACCTATGCTCAGGCCATGAGAGGATATGGAAATCCCCAGGCCACTTTTGCCATTGAAAGCAGTATGGATATGCTGGCGGAAAAGGCAGGTATTGACCGCATTGAAATCAGGAGAATCAACCGCAATCAGCCAGGCGATCTTACTCCCCAGGGATTTAAAATTACCTCCTGTGGTATTTCCCAATGTATTGATGAAGTTGAACGAGAATTAATAAAAGACCATGTCAAAGAAAAAGGGGTGGGTATCGGCGTTGCCTCTCTAATTCATGTTGGCGGTGGTGCCAGGATTTATAAATCCGACGGCTGTGGTGCCATCCTGAAAATGGATGATTACGGCAAGGTGGACATATTCACGGGTGGTACAGACATGGGTCAGGGTCTTGACAATATCACAGCCCAGATTGTAGCCGAAGAACTGGGCCTTTTTGTTGAAGACATAAATGTGGTACATACTGATACAGATGTCTGTCCCTGGGATGTTGGAGCTCACGCAAGCCGGAGTACCTTTGTGGCAGGTAACGCAGCGCTTGGGGCAGCCAGAAAAGTAAAAGAAAAACTTTTAGACTTTGGCTCAAAAATACTGGATGCGCCCAAAGAGAGCCTTGTTTTGAGAGACCGACTCATATTTGTTCCGGATGATCCGGGAAAAAGCATGCCCATTGACAAACTCTTAAGAAAAGCCCATTTTTCTCCTGGCGGCACCATGCTCATGGCAGACCATTTTTATGATCCTGTCAACGAAAACATGGGCAAGGATTTTAAGGGGAATATGTCCATGACATACGCCTTTGGTGTCCACGGAGTAAAAGTCAGGGTGGATGAGGAAACCGGCAAGGTCACGGTGATTGAATATGTGGCCGCCCATGATGTGGGACGGGCCATCAATCCTTTGCTCCTGGAAGGTCAGGTCTATGGAGGTGTGGTCATGGGTCTTGGCTATGCCCTGACCGAAGAAGTGATGCTTAAGGACGGAAAAAACATGAATGCCAATTTCCGGGACTATAAATTATTTACTGCCAAGGATGCTGTAAAAATAAAAGCTCCGATAATTGAAACAGATGACAAGGACGGACCTTTTGGGGCCAAAGGAATTGGTGAACCAGGTTGTGTTCCCACTGCTCCGGCCATTGCAAATGCGATTTATGATGCTGTTGGTGTTAGAATTAAAGATCTTCCCATTACGCCTGAAAAAGTGCTGGCTGCTTTAAAGGAGAAAAACAATTAGAAACAATAGCTAAAAATAAGTTGTTGTTTATATTAAACAGAGCAAATCATTGCTCATAAATGGAGGTTAATGCCATGGTAAAACGATCATTTTTTTCAGTATTGCTCACGCTATTTTTTTTATTTACGATTGTCTCCTGCCTGTTTGTATTTCAAGCTCCTGCAATGGCAGGTACAATTGATCTCAATTATGCCAACTTTCCCCCTGCACCCACATTCCCCTGTGTCCAGATGGAAAGATGGAAGGTTGAAGTTGAAAAACGCACCAACGGCCAGGTTTCGATTAAAACTTTCCCGGGTGGGACCCTTCTGGGTGCCAAGGAAATGATGGATGGTGTTATTGCAGGACAGGCCGATATCGGAAATATCTGCATGGCCTATCAGCCGGGCAGGTTCATCGTCACCAATGCCACAAGTCTTCCTTTGGGTATAAAAGATGCCAAAACCGGCAGCCTTGCCCTTTTAAAGCTCTATGAAAAGTACAAACCCGAAGCGTTTAAAGATGTCGTGGTTCTGACCATGTTTGCCAATGCTCCTGGAAATGTCATGTCAAAATACCCGGTCAAAACCCTTGATGATATTAAGGGAATGGATTTAAGAGCTTCCGGCGGTGCGGCCCAGATTCTGAAAGCCTGGGGTGCCAATCCTGTGGGAATGCCAATGCCGGCAACGGTTGAAGCATTGCAGAAAGGCACTGTAAAAGGGCTTTTCTCTTCTCTGGAAGTCATGAAAGATAACAATTTTGCCGAAATGTGCAAATACGTCACATTGACGGAAACAGGGATCTATCCCTTTGCCGTAATCATGAACAAAGCCAAATATGCTTCTTTACCTGAAGATGTCAAAAAAGTGTTCATGGATCTAAAAGAAGAGCAAAGCCTCTGGACCGGAACTTATATGGATGAGCAGATTCAAAAATCCATTGCCTGGTCAAAAGAGACCCAAAATGTTGAGTTTATCTCTCTTTCTGCTGCTGAAAAAGCAAAATGGGACGGCAAGCTTAGTTTTATAATTGATGACTGGATTAAGACTGCCAAGGAAAAGGGTCTTCCTGCTGAAGACATTGTCAAGGACATAAAAGCATTTATCCAGTAATCCTTTTTGTGACTGGGGACAGATTTTAACTCTGTCCCCAGATTTCGGAGACTCCACATGGATCTTTTAATGAGAATCAATAAGTTTTTAAATAAGATGCTCACGCTGACCGGGGGCGCATTGCTTGTGGGCATGATCCTTCTGACCTGTGCCAATATCTTTAGCCGCCAGGTTTATGGCCCCATCCCGGGAACCTTTGAACTCATGGGGTATGCCGGAGCCGTTGTGACGGCATTTGCTCTTGGATACACCCAGTTCACCAATGGACATATTTCCGTAGATATCCTTGTCAATTCTTACCCAAAACCGCTTAAACGGTTCATCTCCATTATAAACCATGGGGCCTGCTGCACTTTTTTCTTTATCGCTTCCTGGTATATTGTTCAAAAAGCTTTAACACTTAAAAATGCAAATGAAATCTCAGAAACCTTGAGAATTATATATTATCCTTTTATCTTTGCTGTGGCATTGGGCTGCCTGATTCTTGCTCTGGCTCTTTTTACAGACTTTTTAAAGGCCTTGCTGGTACAAAAAGGGGGCGTAAAATGAGTCTGACGCTGATTGGCATCATCGGTATTTTAACGCTGCTGTTTATCCTGTTTGTATTTGGCATTCCTGTGGGATTTGCCATGGGTATTGTGGGTTTCTGCGGCTTTTCCTATGTGATAACTCTTGATGCAGGTTTTAACATGCTGGCCTCGGTAACCTGGGACACCTTTTCCAGCTATGGGTTAACGGTAATCCCGCTGTTTATCTTCATGGGCCAGATTGCTTTTTATTCCGGGGTTAATGAAAAACTTTACAATGCCGCCTTTACATGGGTGGGTCATATCAGGGGAGGTATTGCCATGGCAACGGTTATGGCTTGTGCTGCCTTTGCCGCCATCTGCGGCTCCAATGCTGCAACTGCAGCCACCATGACCACTGTTGCCCTGCCCCAGATGAATAAATACAAGTATGAACCCATGCTCAGCACGGGTGCCATTGCCTGTGGATCAACCCTTGGAGTGGTCATTCCGCCAAGTGTTGTCCTTATTATTATCGGTCTTTCCACGGAACAGTCCATTGCCAAACTCTTTTATGGGGGCCTGGGAGCCGGAATCCTTTTAGCTATACTTTTAACCCTGACGGTCTACGTGCTTTGCACCATCCACCCTGAATGGGGACCTGTGGGAGAAAAAACCACATTTAAAGAAAAAATATTATCCCTGGCAGGGGCCGTTGAAATGCTGATCCTCTTTATGGTTGTCATGATAGGGCTTTATTTCGGGCTTTT
Organism: uncultured Pseudomonadota bacterium; assembly: GCA_937880875.1. Taxonomy (GTDB): domain Bacteria; phylum Desulfobacterota; class Desulfobacteria; order Desulfobacterales; family Desulfobacteraceae; genus Desulfobacula. Next base: position 4,506 of record CALGRI010000224.1, on the reverse strand, counting down.
TACCCCGACAGAAGCTGGCGCCATCGGATCATTTTTTGCCGTTGTCATTGCTCTGGTTCAAAGAAAACTTTCCTGGAACGACTTTTATAATTCTGTTTTCGATACTTTAAGAATTTCCTGCATGGTGATTGTTATTATTACAGGGGCAATGATATTTGGACGGTTTTTGGCCATCACAAGAATACCCTTTGATATTGCCGACTGGGTGGTTGCCCTTCCATTTTCCAAAATAACCATTATGGCCATTATTTTTGGAATCTATATTATTGGCGGAGCTGTCATGGATGCCCTGGCCCTTTTGCTTATCACCATGCCCATTTTCTTTCCCGTAGCCATGGAGTTAGGGTATGACCCCATCTGGTTTGGTGTCACAATTACCATTGTCACCACATTGGGAGCTGTAACCCCGCCTGTAGGGGCCACGACCTATGTGGTGGGTGGCATGGCAAAAGATGTCCCCCTTGAACGGGTATTTAGAGGGGTTGCCTATTTTTTGCCGGCCTATATTATCTGTATAATTTTAATGATGCTTTTTCCAAAAGTGGTTCTGTTTTTACCGAACCTGTTATAATCGGGGTCAGGCTTGGCTTATTGGCTTATTGGCTTATTGGCTTATTGGCTTATTGGCTTATTGGCTTATTGCACCAATAAGCCAATAAGCCAAGCCTGACCCCACAAAATCAAGGAGATAAAACGTGCGGTTACCAAGGTTTGACTATTTAGGACCCGACACATTGGAAGCAGCGCTTGACCTTTTAGCCTTCCACAAGGATGATGCAAAAATTCTTGCAGGAGGGACAGATCTTCTGGTCAGGATGAAAAAAGGGCTGCTAAAACCAAAAGCGCTTATCAGCCTGAAAGCCCTGAACGAATTATCCTATATTAAAAAACAAGACGGATATATTAAAATCGGAGCCAGAACATCCCTGGCAGATATTATTGCCTCTGACCTGATTCAAAAAGAGGCCCAAGCTTTATTCCAGGCATGTGAAAAAATAGGCGCCATAACCATCCAGCATTTCACGGGAACCATCGGAGGGAATATCCTCCAGAACAATCGTTGCCATCACTACAACCAGTCCCAATTCCATCGGTCAGGCCGACAGGCCTGCCACAAGGATGGCGGGAAAATCTGTTATGCCAGGGAGGAAGCTGACCGGTGCAACTCCACCTGCCAGTCAGATGGTGCCACTGCTCTCATGGCTTTAGGTGCCAGCATCATCCTGGCACAAAAAGGTGGGGAAAGAACAGTGGATCTTGCAAACTTTTATACCACGGACGGCATCATGCCGCATGCCTGCGAATCCCATGAACTTTTAAAGGAAATCATCATACCTGTCCAGGGAGGTCAAAGTGCATATCACAGGCTTGCCTACAGGTCTGCCATTGATTACCCCATTGTCTGTGCAGGGGTTCTTTTAAAGCCATCCCCAAAAAATGAAATAGAGGACGCAAGGATAGTTGTTGGTGCCATGAGCAGATCCCCGCTCTTCCTTGCCAAGGCATCCTCTTCTTTAAAGGGGAAACGCTTCACAGATATGGCAGCCTTTAAAAAAGCCGCTGACGATTCAATGAACTCTGCAGCACCCTTTGCAGTTCATAATGTGGGAGCAACTCTTGAGTACCGTTGTGCCATGGTGTCCCAAATGGTTCTCCGTGCTCTTGAACAGGCTGCGGCAGCAATAAAGGCATAATAGATAATATTGGAGTATTATTAAAATGGAAAAAATACAGATCTTCTTAAATATAAATAATAAACCCTGTGAGATCATGACCTATCCAAATGATACACTTCTGGAAGTATTGCGGGACGCACTTGACCTTACCGGGTCAAAAGAAAGCTGCGGTGAAGGTGTTTGCGGGTCCTGCACAGTTCATATGGATGGAAATCCGGTCCGGTCCTGCCTGACCCTTGCCATGGAAGCTGTGGGAACAAAAATCACAACAGTGGAAGGGCTTGCCAACGGGGATGAATTGTCAGATCTTCAGCAGTCCTTTGTTGATCACGGGGCTGTCCAGTGCGGATTCTGCACGCCTGGGATGCTCATGTCGGCTGATGCTTTGCTCAAAGAAAATTCCAGACCCGATGAAAAAACCATTCGAAAAGCCCTTAGCGGAAACATATGCCGGTGCACGGGATATGCAAAAATTATTGGAGCCGTTGCCCATGCCGGCAATCCACAGGACCATTGCCACGATTGTAAACCAGGGAAGTAAACCAGGGGAATAAAGCAAAGGAGTACAAAATGTCTGACTACACCATCGTGGGAAAACGAATGCCCAGGGTTGATTCCAGGGCCAAGGTTATGGGAAAAGCAAAATTTACAGCCGATCTGAAACTGCCTGGCATGCTGGTGGGAAAAATAAAACGAAGCCCCTATGCCCATGCCCGCATTTTAAATATTGATACCTCAAAAGCTGAGGCTCTTGCCGGTGTAAAAGCTATTGTCACTGGTAAAGACACGGAAGGTGTTAAATGGGGGGTGTTTGCCTATACCCGTGACCAGCAGTTTATTCAAACCCAAAAGGCCAGATACATCGGGGATGAAGTGGCTGCCGTGGCTGCCTTTGATGAAGACACTGCCCTTGAAGCCCTTGACCTCATTGAAGTCACATATGAAGAGCTTTCCCCTGTATTTGATCCCATGGAAGCCATGGCATCACAAACAGAACTCATCCATGAAGACTTTCCCAACAATATAAACATACATGTTAATATAGATACGGGGCAAGTGGATGAAAACTTTAAAAAATCATACTATATCAGGGAAGACACCTTTGTGGCGCCTGAAGAATCTTATTTCCAGGCCGAACCCTATGCTGTTGTGGCAAGATTCGACCATGAAGACTGCCTGGAAGTCTGGTGCCCCAATGGCGGGCCCCATATGAAATCCAAACCCCTTTCCAATTCATTCAAGATACCCCTGCACAAGGTAAAGATTAGAAAAATAGCCATTGGCGGTGCATTCGGGGGTCGATCCGAGATCTGCCCGGCCGATTATATCTGTGCTCTTCTGGCAAAAAAAACCCAAAAACCAGTAAAAATTGAGTTCACAAGAGAAGAAAACACCATTGGCACCCGCCAGGGCCATGCCATGATCACCACCCACAAAACCGGCGTTGACGAAAAGGGCCAGGTACTTGCAAGAGAAACCACATGCTATATGGACGGGGGTGCCTATTCCAGCACAGGACCCATTGCTACAAGTGTCCCCTTTCTCTCCATGGAACAGGCCTATAGGATGGGAAGTGTGAGATACAACGGGTATCGAATTTATACCAACAAACCCATCAGGGGCATGATAAGGACCCATGGCCGTGGCTTTGCATGTGGGCTTGACACCCAGCTGGACATGATTGCAGAACACCTTGGAATTGATCCTGTGGAGATACGACTGAGAAACTCCCGGCAGCCGGGTGAATATACCAGTACAAAATCCTATGTGGACTCCTGTGCCATGGATGAAACCATCCACAAGGCCGTTGAAAAATCAGGGTTCAAGGAAAAATGGGGGAAATTGCCACCCTTCCACGGTATCGGTATCGGGACCAATTCAGTGCAGACAGGATTTCCCATGGGTATCCGCGGGGGCTCCCAGGCCTTTATCAAATTCAACGAGGATGGAGAAGCAACTGTCATGTCAGGGGTTGTGGATAACGGCCAGGGAAATGAAAACATGCTGGTCCAGATTGCAGCTGAAGAGCTGGGCCTTCTGCCTGAAGATATCCATCTGGTCTCGGCTGATACAGAGACCACGTCTTCTGATCCTGGATCATATTCCCAGGTTTCAACCTTTGTGGGCGGTCATGCTGTTAAAATAGCTGCACAAAACTGCAGGGAAAAACTTTTTAAAGTGGCTGCCAAAGTTTTAAAGGTGGATCCTGACCAGCTTAGGGCTGAAAACCGTCTGATTTTTGTAAAAGATGATCCTGAAAAATCCATTCCCATTAAAAAAGTGGTGAGAATCAGCCTTTTAAACTTCACTTCTGTTAATGCCGAAGGTGGATACTGGCCCAGGGTGGACATGAAACGCGAATGGGTTAAAAATCCCTACGGCCAGATGTGCGAAGCCTTTTCCTTTGGCACCACCATTGTTGAAGTCAAGGTGGACCCTGACACAGGACAGGTTGAGGTCTTGGAGGTAACTGCTGCCCAGGATGTTGGATATGCTATAAATCCCCTTGTCCTTGAAGGCCAGTTTGAGGGCTCCATCGCCATGGGCGGACAGGGCGGCATGCTCACTGAATATCATGAGTGGAAGGATGGCCGGTGCATCAACCCCGGCATGCTGGATTACAAACTGCCCCTGGCCTGTGACATGCCTCCTAAAATAAATAATATCATAGTGGAATCCATTGATCCAAAAGGGCCATACGGAGCCAAGGAAGCCGCCATGTCCATTGCCATGTCTGCAGCACAAGGGTACAGTGCAGCCGTGAGTAATGCCATCGGTGTTTACATGGACTCTTTCCCCTTAACCCCTGACAAGATACTTGCCGCTATTA
>CALGRI010000223.1 GCA_937880875.1 uncultured Pseudomonadota bacterium | reverse complement strand
GAATCCTTGTGGTTGAAGATGATTTAAAAATTGCAGAATTTATTCAAAAGGGCCTTAAGACATCAGGGTTTGCAGTTGATCATGCCACAACAGGAAACCAGGGGCTTGAAATGGCTTTTGCAGCGCCCTATGACACACTGGTTGTGGATATCATGCTGCCGGAACTGGACGGTATCTCCTTAATCAAAAAAATCCGGGCAGAAAAGAACAATACCCCTGTCATTATTTTATCTGCCAGGAACCGGGTGGATGACCGGGTTAAAGGTCTTCACGCCGGTGCAGATGATTACCTGACAAAACCTTTTGCTTTTTCAGAACTTCTTGCAAGGATACAGGCATTGATCCGGCGGGTCGGGAATGTTACAGATCCTGTAAATCTCAGCTATGCAGACTTAAGCCTTGATATTTTGAAGCGTCAGGTAAAAAGAAAGAATGAAACCATTGAATTGCAGCCCCTTGAATTTTCCCTTCTGGAATATTTGTTGCGGAACAAGGAGCGGGTTGTTTCAAGAACCATGATCATGGAACATGTCTGGGATTATAATTTTGACCCCATGACCAATGTTGTTGAAGCAAGAATCTGCAGGCTCAGGGATAAAATTGATAAAGACTATGAACCCAAATTGATTCATACCGTTCGCGGCGCCGGGTATGTGTTGAAAGAATAATGCGTTATAAACTTTTTAATACAATTGCTTTTAAATTAACACTCTGGTTTACAGGAATTTTTACAATCTGTTCCGGTTTTGCCTTTGTATTATTCTATTTTCTTGCCACACAAACCATTCAGTCTCAGGTCGATCAGGAACTTATGGATAATGCATCTAAATTTTCTGCTGTTATCCACAGAACCGGTTTGGTGGGAGCAAGGGAACTGGCCGTGGTAGAAGCCCAGGCAGCCGGAGAAAAGGTCATATTTTTCAGGCTTTTATATCCAACAGGAGAAGTATTTGCATCTTCCCATATGTCTTATTGGAAACAGGTTAATGTCAGCAAGAATACCCTGCAAACCCTTGTTCTGAAGAAAACCCCTGTTTTTGAAACCATTCTTATTCCATCCACCAGAAAAAAAATAAGAATTCTATATAGCTATGTGGCTTCCAACGCCATCTTACAAACCGGAATAGCCATGGATTTTTCCATTAAATTTTTATCGGCATTTAAAAAAGTTTTTATTGGTGCAATGGGCTTTATCATCATTTTTTCCGCAGTATCTGGCTGGCTTCTGATTAGAAAAGCCTTGTCCGGGGTGAAAACCATTACAAGAACAGCTCAAAATATTACAGGTACAAGCCTTGAGGCAAGGGTTGAGACAACCGGCAATAAAGATGAACTTGATCATCTGGCCATTACATTTAATGCCATGATTGACAGAATAGAAGAACTTGTAAAAAATATCAGGGAGATGAGTGACAATATTGCCCATGATTTAAAAAGCCCCATTGCAAGGATCAGGGGATTTGCGGAATTATCCCTTACCCATGAGGAAAATCTGGAGGACTTTCGTGCCATGGCCTCAAATACCATTGAAGAATCAGATCGTCTCCTGGACATGATCAATACGATGCTGGTGATTTCAAAGGCTGAAGCCGGAGAGGGAGAATTTGAGTTTAAAAAAACCAACCTTTCCATAATGATCAAAGCTGCATGCGATCTTTTTGCACCGCTGGCAGAAGATAAAAATATAGAATTTAACCAGACCATTGAAGAACAAATATTTATTGTTGCAGATATAAAAATGCTTCAAAGGGCATTTTCCAACCTGTTAGACAATGCAATAAAATACACACTTGAAAACGGGAGGATAAATGTTATTGCTTTTAAAGAAAACCATGGCATTACCATTAAAATTGAGGATACGGGAATCGGTATTGCGCAGGAATGTCTGGAAAAAATATTTCAAAGATTTTACAGGGCTGAATCTTCCAGAACAACTGCAGGCACAGGCTTAGGATTAAGCCTTGCCAGAACCATTGTCCATGAACATAAAGGAGAGTTACAGGTAAAAAGTTACCCTGGCCAGGGATCTGTTTTTGTGATGACATTACCATATTGTAATCCTGGGGTCATTTAATCGTCACCTTTATGAGTTATTATAGAATCCATGGAAGTTTAATTTTTAAATTTATGGGAGGTTGTGATGAGACTAAAATATAAAATACTTTTTACTATTATTGTTATTTGCTTTTTGACCATGCCGGTCATGGCAAAAACCAATCAAAATGATACCATGATGGTACCGGTAAGTTTTGCCGAGCTTGCCAAACAGGCAAGACCCGGTGTCGTAAATATACAAACAGAAAAAGTTATCAAAGGCGGGGGAAGAGTTTACAAACATTTTTTTGGTCAGCCTTTTGGCGGAAACCAAAATCAACTTGATGAATTTTTAGCACCTTTTTTTAATCAAATGCCCCAGGACAGAAAAGAAAGTAGTCTGGGTTCCGGGTTTATTATCAGTGATGACGGATATATTGTCACCAATAACCATGTGATTAAGGATGCAGATCAAGTTAAGGTTATCTTGCATGACAAGACGGAATATGAAGCCACAATAATAGGAACAGATCCCATGACAGACCTGGCCCTTATTAAAATTAAGGCGGAAAATTTGATGCCCTTAAAATTTGGAAGTTCTTCTAACGCCGAAGTGGGTTCCTGGGTGGTTGCCATTGGCAGCCCATTTGGTCTTGAACAGACTGTTACTGCCGGGATTGTCAGTGCAAAGGGAAGAATCCTCGGATCCGGGCCCTATGACGATTTTATCCAGACCGATGCATCCATTAATCCGGGCAATTCCGGCGGTCCCTTGTTAAACCTTGATGGAGAAGTCATTGGTATTAATACAGCCATTGTCAGGTCAGGACAGGGCATTGGGTTTGCCATTCCTTCGGATCTTGCAACGGGTATTATTGATCAATTAACAGAACAAAAAACTGTTTCCCGGGGATGGTTGGGTGTGGCTATTCAAAATGTCACGGAAGAGCTGGCAAAATATTATGGCATCAAAGAAACCAAAGGCGTATATATTGCCAAAGTGTTTGAAGGAGATCCGGCAGATAAGGCAGGAATTAAAGTCGGGGATGTTATTTTTTTAATCAATGATAAACCAATTGATTCCTCAAGGGATCTTACCTTGACCATTGGCAGTGCATCCGTTGGTGAAATAGTTAATGTAAAGTTGATCCGTGAGGGTAAAGAAAAAATGGTAAAGGTTGAACTTGGTAAAAGGCCGGATCAGGACCCTGAGACAAAAGAAATAATGGATGGGTATGATTCTTTTGGATTCAGGCTAAAGCAGATGGATGCAGATATTGCCCAGAGACTTGGTTATCCTGAAGACATCAAAGGACTTGTAGTAATTGATATAGAATCCAACAGCCAGGCCTCAAAAACAAGTGTCCGCCAGGGAGATCTTTTACTTGAGGCGAACCGTCATAAAATTACTACCATTGAAGGCTATCAGCAATATTTGAACAAGATAAATAAAGGCGAAAAGATTCAACTTCTCTTTAGAAGAGGGAACAGCCATGTGTTTGTTGAAAGTTTTGATAAACCATAATTATTGAGTCCTTTTTTCATTAAACGGCATTCTTTTCTTTAGCAAGGCAGGAATGCCGTTTTAGTATCAGGCAAAAATAAATGGGGTCAGGATTATTTTATGGAAGATTTTTAAAAAAAATGGTGGAGCTGAGGGGGATCGAACCCCTGACCTTACGGCTGCCAGCCGTACGCTCTCCCAGCTGAGCTACAGCCCCACGGTAAAAGCATCCCTTAAATAATAGATTCCGC
>CALGRI010000222.1 GCA_937880875.1 uncultured Pseudomonadota bacterium | reverse complement strand
CCATATTTGAAGATGGTATAGGCACATCCCAAAACCTGCATGTTGACCTGGACTCTTAATGAAGAAGATACCTTGGCAAGTTCTTCCGTCACGATCATGGCAGCCAGAAAACCCATATCTTCCCCACCATATTCTTCAGGGATGATGGTTCCGAAAAACCCCAGTTTGCCAAGGGGTCTCATGACCTCTTCAATGGGAAAATAGTGTTTTTCATCCCATTCATCTACAAAGGGTTCGATCTGTTTTTTTGCAAAATTTCTGATTTCTTTCTGGAGCATTTGAAGCTCTTTTGATAATTGAAAATCCATTGTTCCTCCTAAACGGTTGCACTAAAATATTTTATATATCAAAATATATGTTTCATATCATAACATAAGTTGTCAAATAAACTAAAATTTGATAGGCTTGTCAAGAAAAAAGTTAAAATATAGCTAAAAAATAGCTTGACAAAGAAAGGGATTTATTTCATCTTTAAGCAGTATTAACAAGGTATTTTTTTATAGGAAACAATAGTATGGAAAGGGCTATCCGGCAGCTGTTTGGTTTAATTAAGGATAAGTCAAATAAATATAATGGTTATACAAAGAAGAAAATGAACAGGTTCATATCATGCAGAGAGCACAAAGGATGAGGCCCTCTGCAGATACAAAATTTGGTATGCCCGAAATTGATCAAGGTATTGATGATTATTCAATAACAAGAAGAAGCTGTTTAGTGGCAACTTTGTCTTCCACTTTTACACTGACTTGTTTTACCTTGCCTTCAATAGTTGAAACAATGGGGTTTTCCATTTTCATGGCTTCAAGGACCAAAAGCTCCTGTCCCTCAACAACATCATCGCCTTCTTTCACATGGACCTGGAAGATTGTACCGGGCATGGGGGCTAAAATTTCTGTGCTCATTTTCATCTCCTTTGTTCAAAATATATTTGATTTTTTCCTTGCCAGAAAAATATTTTTCCTTAAACAAGACAGTTTTGGTCTATACTTAAAGAAAAGTTTAAAGTCAAGTGGGGTGTTCCCTCTTGGCAGGATATCGGATTTACGATTTTATGATAAGAGTTTGGCTTTCCTTTAATGAGGGGAGACTTATCTCAAATAAAAATTTATTATTGCACCGGGAGTAGAGAATGAGACAATATTTTGAAAAAATGACAGAATTTGGTGTGGCACTTAATAAAGGTCAATTGTTAAGTTCAGAACAAAACCTGAAAAATATTCTGGAAGTGGAAGCCGGGATTGATGTTGAAGTTGAAAAAGTGAAAAATGCGGGAATGCCCACTGAAAAAATCAATGCAAGGGGTGTCATGACCGTGTGGCAGCGTCTTGAATATCTGGTTGATCCCGGTACCTGGAATCCCTTACACACACTTTTCAATCCGGAAGATAATGAGGAAAATACCACAAATGTCATTGATGGTCTGGCAAAGATTTCCGGCAAATGGTGTGTTGTCGCCGGATTCGATAATAAAGTCATGGCTGGTGCCTGGCTTCCTGGGCAGCCTGAAAATATCCTGAGGGCCACTGATCTTTCAAAACGACTGAATATCCCCCTGGTCTGGCTGGTCAACTGCAGCGGTGTAAAGCTGACAGAGCAGGAAAAATTTTATGCCAATAGAAGGGGAAGCGGTACAACCTTTTACCGTCATGCAGAACTTGAGCAGATGGGAATTCCAATACTGGCCGGCATCTATGGCACTAACCCTGCCGGCGGCGGATATCAGGGCATCAGCCCGACTATTCTGTTTGCCCATAAAGATTGCAATATTGCCGTGGGCGGCGGCGGTATTTTAAGCGGCATGTCTCCCAAGGGCTATTTTGATCTGGAAGGTGCAGAGCAACTCATTGCATCTGCAAAACAATTCAAGGCCAAACCCCCGGGATCAGTTGACATTCATTTTAATGAAACAGGTTTTTTCAGGTATGTCTACGAAGAAGAAAAAGGCGTTCTTGACGGGCTCAAAGATTATATGAAAGATATGCCGGCCTATAACCCGAAATTTTTCAGAGTCGCAGAACCAAAAGCGCCAAGGTTTCCGGTAGACGACCTTTATCGTCTGATACCCTATAACCAGAAACAGATTTATAATTTTAAAGAAATCATAGCCCGTCTTGTTGACGGCAGCGAACATATGGAATTCAAACCAGATTACGGCCCGGAGATTTATACGGGTCTAGTGAAAATGGATGGATTTCTTGTGGGCATCATCGGTAACAATCAGGGCTGGCTGGGAGAAAATTATCCCGAGTATGCAGATTACGGCGGAATCGGTGGTAAACTTTATCGCCAGGGCCTTATCAAAATGAATGAATTTGTCACCTTTTGCGGACGGGATCGCATCCCCTTGATCTGGTTTCAGGATACCTCGGGCATTGATGTGGGTGATATTGCTGAAAAAGCTGAGCTTCTCGGCCTTGGGCAGTCCCTGATCTACTCCATCCAGCAGACGGATGTGCCCATGACCCTGATAACCTTGAGAAAAGGCACTGCAGCAGCCCATTATGTCATGGGTGGCCCGACAGCCAATCGTCACAACGCTTTTACCCTGGGGGTAGGTACAACTGAAATTTATGTCATGCACGGTGAAACAGCTGCGGCAGCCAGTTTTTCAAGAAGACTTGTCAAAGAAAAAGATGCAGGACGTCCCCTTGAACCTATTATCGAGAAGATGAATCAACAGGCCAAGGAATATTATGATAATTCAAGACCGGCCTATTGTGCAAAATATGGTATGGTGGATGAAGTGGTTAAGATGAGCGTTTTGCGTGACTATTTGAAAGCTTTTGCAGGAGCTTGTTACCAGAATCCAAAATCCATCTGCCCCCAGCATCATATGATTACTCCCAGGGTTATCAGAGGATAGGAAAATTAAACCAGATTATATTATCAGGAGGCCAACATGGCAGAACCTAAATTTTTAAAAATTGAAAACAATGGTCAGGTTGCCAGGATCATTCTTGATCGACCCAAACACAACGTCCTGGACATCCCCATGATGAATGAACTAAATGCCCAGCTTGAAAAAATAGCAGCAGATGAAGAACTAAAATGCGTTGTGATTACAGGCGAAGGCAGAAGCTTTTGTGCCGGTGTGGAAGTGGGAGACCATAAACCAGATAATGTGGATGCAATGGTGGCAACATTTAACCGGATTTTTGAACTGATAAATATGATTGATATCCCCATTATTGCCGCCGTAAATGGCGCATGTTTAGGGGGAGGCATGGAAGTTGCCATTGCCTGTGATATTGTCATTGCCTCGGAAAAAGCCATATTGGGGCAGCCGGAAATCAAACTGGGTTTTTTCCCGCCATATGCTGCGTTGAGACTTCCCGAACTTGTAGGCGTTGCAAAGGCTATTGAAATTGTTACCACGGGTCAGAATTATACTGCCCTGGAAGCCCGTGATCTTGGATTTGTATCAAAGGTGGCATCTATTGATGATTTCCAGGCAACCATTGATGGCCAGGTAAAACAAATCTGCCATGCAAGCCCATTGATCATCCGTCTTAACAAACGGGCGGTAAAACGTCATATAGGCACCAATTTTTTCCAGGGTGTGGATCTTGTCAGCAATTATTTTCTTAACACCATGATGAAAACAGAAGATACCCTTGAAGGTATTGCCAGTTTTGAGGAGAAAAGAAGGCCTGTCTGGAAAAACAAGTAGTGCCAGAACCTGGCAAAGATAAATTGTTTGACCTCGAAAAGAGGATGGACGACCTGGGAATCAAAAAAGAAGATTTTGAAGAAAAATTTATCAAAGCATCGGGCAGAGGAGGACAAAAGGTCAATAAATCCTCTTCTGCCGTGTTTCTCAAACATAAAAAAACCAATTTATCAGTGAAATGTGGCAAATCAAGATCCCAGCGATTAAACCGGTTTTTTGCCCTGCGCAAGCTTATTGAAAAAATAGAAGAAGCCATGACAGGCAAGGATGAGAAAGAATTAAAAAAAATAGAAAAGATAAAAAAGCAAAAACAAAATAGAAAGCGAAAAACGCAAAAAAAACTTAACAATGAATGATAGTTTAAAAAGCACCCAATTGACAGGGTTTTATCCGGATGTCTTTTTGTTCACATGCTGATCCTATATCAAGTTTTTTGATTTGTAATTTTTTTGCAATATCCCAGCATTCCAGACAGGATATCCTGCCGTCTTTGCTTGCTGTATCCAGGTGTTCATTTAAATCAGGTGCAATTTCAATATCCGGATCAAATCTTTTCTGTCCATCGCTATAGCCGAATAATCCAAGCTGGCAGTCTGCAATTCGATATTCTAAAAGATCTGTCTGTACACCGATTTCAGATGGAGAAATATTCAGTTTTTTTCCAGCCCCATGGGCCAAAGCACATTTAATGCAATTGTCATCGGACAAGGTCCGTATTTTTTCTGCTATTGTTTCATTGATTTTTCTGCCCTTATGTTTTGCTGCATAATGGCCTTTATCTTTGTGCGCCATAATATCATCCTGTATTATTTATTATTCACCCAACTGGCCTTAAGTCCTTGCAGACCCCACTCAAATCTAGCAATTCCAGTTGAGTTATTCATGTTTTCAGTCAAACACTGTGTAAGTATAAAAAGTATAATATATTAATGTGAAAAATAAAATATAAAAATTTAGATTCTTTTTTCCCCAATGAAAATTCTGTCACACATACCTTGATGGATCAGACCTGAAAGACTGGTCAACAATTTTATTAAAGCTTGAAGAAAAATTTGATGCCGCTGGAACAAGGCAAAGACCCGAACCGGTAGTTTGCCAGTATTATTTCAATGATGGTTTTTTTAAGCCAAAAAAATATATTGCCAGTAAAATAATGAACCAGAGAATAAAGGTGATGGGGAACCCGGAAAAGGTATCCATAAAAAGGATATTCTCATCAGGTTCTGCCCGAAGGCCCTGTTTTTTGATTTTTAAAACAAGGGCATAAAGAATGCCTAAAATGCCATAGGAAATATTATAGGCCAGGCCTTTAAAGCTTAGAACCGTTGCCCGCTGGTCAGAGGATGTGACCTGGTTCATATAAAAGCTGACAAAAAAACCAGTAAAATACATGGCGGAAAAAGTGATCAGCGCAGGGATCAATCCGGCATAGGGCCAGAAAAAGCTCATTGTGGTAAGGCCAGTGAATGTTAACCCGGTTGTGATCCAAAGGGCATAGGTCGGGGAACGGTTTTCTGCAATTTTTTTGGCTATTTTGGGAATTATAAGCCCGAACATGGCGACAAAAGATCCAATAATACCGAAAGTGGATTCAGGCAAATCGATCATCCTGTAGTACTGACTGGAAAGGGTGATGACCATTCTGATAATACCGTCAAACAGCATGCCGAAAAGTATGATACAAAGGGCAAATGGGGTTTTTAAAATCCAGAGGCCAGCCTTGAGTGTGAGACTGAAAGCCTGTCGGACCCTTGGGTTTTTTACATCCGTTGAACAAGGATTTTTATCTGGATCTTTCATTCTAAGGGTGGTGATAAATGCACAGATTGCCAGAATCAAGGTAAGGTATAAGGGAAATCGCATGGTGGTTTCCTGGGAAAAGCTTATGGCAAGGCCGAAAAACCGGCAAACCTTTTCAAGCAGGAAAGGGTCATAAATGGCAGCTCCCACACTCATGGCAATAATAAATCCAATGGATTGAAACCGCGCAAGGATTTCCAGCACTCTGCCCCATTGGCGAACATCGCCTTGTGCTGCCAGGGAATCATAGGCAATGGCCTCATCAGCCCCGCTGGCAGCAGCTTCTGCAAGCCCGCTTAAGACACGGTTGATCAGGAAAACAATAAAAATAAGCAAAGGATTAGTCTTTGGAATAAAACTGATGATGCCGATTTCAATAATCATGATGGATGTGGCAAAAACCAGCAAACGTTTTCTCCCGATAATATCTGCCAGAGCCCCGGAAGGCACTTCAGCAAGAACGATGGTGGCAGCCCAGACAGCATTGAGGATGGAAAATTGGGCTATGGTCAGGCCGAAATCAAGAAATAGAATGGTAAAGACAGGGTAGTAGAATCTTGAATTAAAAAAAACTTTAAAGGCAATAAACAAACGGATATTGGGGATGGAAAATGTTGAAGTCAATGTTGGGCTATTCGTTTGGTATCAGGGTTTTTAAAACATCTTCTTTGCCAATGATGCCTATAAGTTTTTTGCCGTCCACCACGGGTATGGTATGAAAATGCTTTTCCACCATAAGGCTTGCAATTTCAGATAAAGGGGTATCAGCAGATACTGCAACGGGGTTTTTGATCATGGCCTGGTCAACGGTTGCAGCTGAAATTTTTCGCAGGGTGTCTTCCAGTTTTTTGGACGATGACAAGGGAATTATACTGTCAAGGAGGGTAAAAATCGGAGGGATGGGCATTGTTTTCTGCTGGAAAATAAGGTCGCTCTGGCACAGGATTCCCACAAGTTCTTGTTTGTCGTTCACTACGGGGACTCCATTGATATGATTGTTTAAAAGGATTTCAACTGCTCTGGGTATCTCTGTGTCCGGGGAGACACAGATGACATTGGTTTCCATTATATCTTCGGCAATGATCATGATATCCTCCTTATAAATGAACTGGTTTTATAATGTTTTCGTTCACAGGTGGTGCACGCTTTACTTAATATACACGAATACGGGTTTCAGGTAAAGCATCTGTCACCCTAACATTGCATAAAAATTTTATAAAAAGATGAAAGAATTTGAATTCACAATAAATAATGTTAACTTTACCATCGAACGTGGACTTCTCCGGAAGTGGTATCCAGGATTCATCTTTTTCAGTGGCTTTTTTAATGGGAGTGAGCATGCCCTTCCTGCTGCCTGAAATTTGATACCATATTAAAGGCTATGAGTCCTGTGAGTATGGCAGCCGCAATCAGTTGGATACTCTCTGGAAAAAGTTCAGAAGCCTGCCCCACAACCGCACTTGCCCGCACATTTAATACCTCATACACAAAGTCAACAAAAAAGCCCATGGCAAGGGAACAAATGGAAATCATGGATAGATATATGACAAGTGCCCGTGTATTGAATATGTTTTTAACAATGTTTATGGTTGCAGCATTGGTTGCAGGACCGGCCAGTAAAAAGACCAGTGCTGCACCAGGGTTCAGGCCCTTTAATATCAAGGCCGCGGCAATGGGTGTGGAGGATGTGGCACAGACATACATGGGAATTCCGGCTGCCAGCATGACCAGCATGGATAGAAAATTGTGGTCATTGGCCCAGACTGTCAGATCATCCGGGAAAAAGAAAGTGATGATACCGGCAATGAAGATTCCTATGATAAATGGTTTTGCAATATCCGTGAGCAATTCTCCATAGGCATATTTAAGGCCTCTCATCAGTTTTTCAGGCAAGGTTTCATTCTCCTTTGCTGCAAGTGCACAGCAGCTTCCTGAGCAGCCACAGCTACCGGTCTCGATTTTTATGGTCTGTTTATCAGGCATATCAGGTCCATCATCTTTTCCGAAAAAATTTTGGGCAATTCCTGTGGAAATCGCGGTAATAAATCCGGCAACAGGCCGAATCACAGTCATGATGGGGTCCAGCATGGCCCAGGACACGGCAATGGAATCCACACCAGACTCGGGTGTGGCAATCATAAAGGACAAAGCAGCCCCGCTATTGGCCCCCTGCTTTTTAAGCCCTGTGGCAACGGGAACAACACCGCAGGAACATAAGGGGATGGGGATGCCAAAGAGTGCAGCTAAAATGACGGGTTTTATTTTGCCAGTTCCAAGGTATTGTTTTATTTGATCAGCTTTGAAAAAAACATACAGGATGCCTGCAACAAAAAAACCAAACAGCATATAGATTGCAACATCAAGATAAATATGCCAGGATTCCTTTAAGATTTCATATATAATAAACATGGTGAATGATACCTCAATTTTAGTGTCTTACGTGGTCAAGACTCATGTTAATCAGTGAGATGACATGGTCATCATCAATAGAGTAGTAAATGATTTTACCTTCTCTGCGGTTTTTTAAAATTTTCATTGTCCTTAATATTCGAAGCTGGTGAGAAATGGCAGAATCGGTTTGATTGCAGAGAACGGCAATGTCACAGACACAATGCTCCCGGTTTAAGAGTGCAAGAACTATTTTAAGCCGGGTCGGGTCACCCAAGGCCTTAAATATATCGACCATCTGCTCTATTACTTCCTTTTGGGGGATAGTTTTTGCAGTCTTCCTTACCATTTTTTCGTTAATGCATTTTTCATCACATATATCCATTTAACACCTCTTCATTTGAACAATTGTTCATATATTAATTCGATTATTGTCCTTTGTCAATAATAAAAATTGAATAAAAATTGAATTTTTGGCCTCCGGATGATATCCAGCCGATGATATCCAGGATTTTTTTTACAACTTTTTTTGTGATCAGGGCCTGAACATTTGTCAGATTATGCCAGATTATAGTTGTCACAATCTGGATTTAAGTATATGTTTTAAACTCAAATAACCAGATAAAATTAAACAAGGAGCAATCAATGTTACAACCGCTGTTCATAAAAGCCACAAGCCTTTCAGATGCCTGGTTTCAAACCCTTTACAGGTGTGTCGAAGCAGGCCGCGCCTTTACCATTAATCGGGGATCTTTTGAAGGTCAGAAAAGACTTGAGTTTGATTTTATCACTATCCATATCACCCACCCGTCAAGTATCCCCTTGTTGCCAAAGGTCAACCCGGCACTGGGATTTCCTGATCCCGTGGAAGAGGGTTACCTGGATGATTATCTGCCATACCTCATGACGGGTGAGGAAAAACAAGGAGAGTCATATACATATGGACAGCGGATCTGCAAATGCGATTTTGAATATCTGCCCGATGATTATAAAAAACTGACGGAAATCCTGGTACAGGAAAAAGAAATCTGGGAAGATAGAAATATTTTAATTGAGGAAAACGGCAGATACTTTGTAAACCAGATGGAGATGATGATCTGGACCTATAAAAACAAGGGGCACAGGAACAACCAGATGATTTTACAGGTGGGCCAGCCAACCGATATGGTATTGCTTGATCCGCCCTGTCTTCGACACATTGATACACGAATCCAGGATGGAAAACTTCATTTTTTCCCTTATTTCAGGTCCTGGGATTTATTTGGCGGATTTCCTGCAAACCTTGCAGCCATTGAAATGATGAAACAATATTGTGCTGAACAGATCGGCGTTGAAAACGGTGAAATTATTGCATCATCCAAAGGGCTTCATATTTATGATTATGTTTTTGAAATTGCTGAAGCTATCAGGGGTCGATCCATGGATGAATTTCGGGAAATGTCTTAAAAATCAATTTTAAGCACCATCATTTCCGCTGTCTCCCAAGGCTGGAATTCATTATCGTTTACCCTTGGGACTGCCTTTTTTAGACGATTGCTGGAAGTGCGTTCTTGCTCGGGGTTTTTTTTCTCCGGCTTTCTCTGTTTTCCTGCCCGTTCGGGGTTTCAATGTCATTTTTTCGGCAGGGGGTTTTGTCTGCTGCTTTTTGGTTTTTCTTTTTTCGACAAGCTCTTTTATGCCCTTGTCTGCCTTTTTTTCGCTGACCGGGTTGTTGGGCCGTAATAGAACAAAATCCGGAACTATGCCACCCATGGTATAGCCGCTAACTTCTTCCTTTGGGATTTTTTGCTTCAGCAGTTTTTCAATGGCCTTAAGATGAGCCTTTTCTTCGGGACTTACCAGGGAGATGGCAATACCGCTTACGCCCGCACGGCCGGTGCGACCAATGCGGTGGACATAATCCTCAGGCACACCCGGCATGTCATAATTGACCACATATGGCAGATTGCTTATATCAAGACCTCTTGCAGCTACATCCGTTGCCACAAGGGTGCGGATTTCACCGTTCTTGAATTCTTTTAAGGTACGCGTCCTGACAGACTGGCTCTTGTTACCGTGCAGGGCAGCGGCACTGATCCCTTTTTCAACAAGTTTTTCCACAAGCTTGTTTGCCCCGTGTTTTGTGCGGACAAAGACCAGTATCTGGGCCCAGCGTCCCTGGGTGATAAGGTGGATGAGAAGAGCTCGTTTATCAGGCCGGCTCACCAGATGCACTTTCTGGACAATGGATTCTGCCGCTGTATTGCTGGGTGTCACCTCTATATATTCTGGTTCTTTAAGCATAATTTTGGCAAGATCCCGGATCTCTTGGGTGTAGGTGGCGGAAAACAGCATGGTCCTTCGTTCTATTGGAACAAGATCAAGGATTTCGGAGATCTCTTCACTGAATCCCAGGTCCAGCATTCTGTCTGCCTCATCAAAAACCAGAAACTCTATCCGGGAAAGATCCAGACCCTTATGATTGGCAAGATCCAGAAGACGGCCCGGTGTGGCCACAAGAATATCAATGCCGCGCCTCAGTCGATCGATCTGGGGTTTGACAGTAACCCCGCCATAAACCACGGTGCATCGCATGGACACCTTCCTTGCATAGGCTTTGATGCTGTCCCCCACCTGAAGCGCAAGTTCCCGCGTTGGTGCCAGGACAAGGGCCCGGGGATGTCGTCTGTTGCCATCCTGCCAGCTCATGATTTCAACCAGGGGGAGTGCAAATGCGTCTGTTTTTCCCGTTCCTGTCTGGGCACGGGCAAGAATGTCCCGTCCGCCGAGAATAGCCGGAATGACCCGGGCCTGAATGGGAGTGGGGGTAGTATAGCCCTTGGACTTAACGGCTTTAAGCAGTTCGACCCGAAGGCCAAGTTCATCAAATGACATAAAATATCCTTTTTAAAACTATGAATTAATGTTCGTCATTCACCCGGACGACTAATTTCCCAAAATTTTGACCTTCTAACATGCCG
>CALGRI010000221.1 GCA_937880875.1 uncultured Pseudomonadota bacterium | reverse complement strand
ATGACAGGCAATGAAGCCAGAAAATTTTTTATGGAGTATTTTAAAAAACATAATCACCAGCAGGTAAGATCTTCTTCCCTTGTACCCCAGGATGATCCAACCCTTTTGTTTGTAAATGCCGGCATGGTGCAATTCAAACGTGTGTTCACAGGAGATGAGAAAAGGGATTATTCAACTGCAGTAACCGCACAGAAATGTGTCAGGGCCGGTGGAAAACATAATGATCTTGAAAATGTCGGTTATACTGCAAGGCATCACACTTTTTTTGAAATGCTGGGCAATTTTTCCTTTGGCGAATATTTCAAGGAAAAAGCCGTTGATTTTGCCTGGGATCTTCTCACCAATGGTTATGGGTTTGACAAAGAAAAACTCTGGGTATCTGTTTTTCATGAAGATGATGAAGCCTATAATATCTGGCGGGATCAGGTTGGTGTACCCGAGCAGAGAATTGTAAGATTAGGAGAAGAAGACAATTTCTGGGCCATGGGAGACACAGGGCCCTGCGGACCCTGCAGTGAAATTCATATTGACCGCGGCCCAGAGTTTGGTTGCGACAGAAAAGATTGTGCAGTCGGGTGTGATTGTGACCGGTGGCTGGAACTATGGAACCTTGTCTTTATGCAGTTTGAAAAAGATGAGCAGGGCAATATGACACCACTGCCAAAACCAAGTATAGATACTGGTCTGGGACTTGAACGGGTGATTTCCGTTCTTCAGGGGGTTCCCACAAATTATGACACAGACCTGTTTGTTCCCATTATGGAAAAAGTAGGCCAGCTTTCCAATAAAAAACGCCATGACTCTAATCTGGTTGAGGTGGCCATGAAGGTCATTGCAGATCATTCCAGGGCAACCGCTTTTCTGATCTGTGACGGGGTGATGCCCTCCAATGAAGGACGAGGGTATGTGCTTCGACGTATTATGAGGCGGGCCATCCGGTATGGAAGAAGCATCGGGCTTGTCAAGCCGTTTTTGCATGAGACGGTACAGACAGTTTTTACGATTATGGATGAAGCCTATCCCGAGCTTAAAGACTCTTCTGCATTTATTTTGAACGTAGTGAAAAATGAAGAGGAAAAGTTTCTTGAAACTCTGGGTACGGGTATGAAACTCTTAGAAGTCACAATTGATGAAATAAAGTCACAAAAGAGTTCCATGATTCCAGGGGATGTGATTTTTAAACTCTATGATACCTTTGGATTCCCCGTGGATATCATTATCGATCATGTCAAAGAGATGGATATTGATCTTGACCTGGAAGGGTTTGAAAGGAATATGGCAGAACAAAAGGCAAGATCAAAGTCTACTAAGAAATTCGCAGGCGTTGGCGAAGCCTATAAATCCCTGACCTCAAAAGGGGTGAAAACTGCTTTTGAAGGTTATGACAATATTGAAGGAAGATCCCAGATCCTCATCATTGTCAGGGACGATAAAGAAATTGAAACAGCCCAAAAAGGTGATACCATAGAAATCGTTACGGCTGCCACTGTATTTTATGCAGAATCCGGAGGTCAGGCAGGGGATACAGGAATTTTTGAAAATAAAAGTTGTGTCATCAACATTATGGAAACTATAAAAGACCCCACGGGGATTGTTATCCATAAAGGTCTGGTGGAAAAAGGTAAGGTAAAAAAAGGAAATTCATTTATACTCAAGGTGAATGCTGCAAAAAGGCATAATACAGCCTTAAACCATTCTGCCACCCATATTCTGCATTCAACTTTAAGAAATGTTTTAGGAGATCATGTAAAACAATCAGGCTCTCTTGTGACAGACACAAGATTAAGATTTGATTTCACCCATTTTTCTTTTATTTCTGTGGAAGAACTCAAGGCCATAGAAAATCAGGTCAATTTAAGGATTCGTGAAAATCATCCAATTGAAACAAAAGAGATGAATATTGATGAGGCGGTAAAAGCCGGGGCCACAGCACTTTTTGAAGAAAAATACGGGGATGTGGTAAGGGTTGTATCCCAGGGGGCATTCTCCCAGGAGCTTTGCGGAGGAACTCATACAAATAAATCAGGTGATATCGGGTTATTTAAAATCCTGTCAGAAGGCGGGATTGCATCGGGCATCCGAAGAATTGAGGCGGCAACGGGTCAAATAGCGCTTGATTATATTCACAAGGAACAAAGCCTTATTGAATCAACTGCAGGTCTGTTAAAAGGGGCCAAAGAGGATGTGGTATCAAAGGTTGAGGCCTTATTAAAGGATAAGAAAAGCCTTGAAAAAGAACTTGAATCTTTAAAGGCAAAAATGGCCTCAAAGTCTGTGGAAAATATAGATGATGTCGTAAGAGAAATAAAAGGCGTCAAAGTGATTTCAAAGCGGGTGGAGATTGAAAACCCTTCCCAGTTAAGAGATCTTGCTGATAAGTTCAAGACAAAAATAGGCTCTGGAGTCATTCTTCTGGGCGCCCAATCCAATGGGAAAGCTTTATTGATTTCTATTGTGACGGATGATTTGACAAAAAAATTTAAGGCAGGGGATATTGTAAAAGCAGCTGCCAAAATAGTGGGTGGTGGTGGTGGTGGCCGTTCTGATATGGCCCAGGCCGGTGGTACAAAGCCTGAAAATCTTGATCAGGCACTTGAATCTGTTTTTAAAATTATGTCATGACCGCATATTTCATAAGACGATTGCTTCTGGTGATACCGACATTCATCGGTATCACCATTATGGTGTTCACCATCACTCGTTTTGTGCCCGGTGGCCCCATTGAAAGAATTATTTCCGATACAAGGGCTATGCAGACAGGGCAGGGTGGATCATCTACATCATCCGGTCCCAGCGGCGGGCAACCCCTTTCTGAAGAACAAATTCAAAAATTAAAAGAATATTACGGGTTTGATAAACCCCTATTGACCAGTTATTTTCTCTGGCTGTCAAAAGTGTTGCAAGGGGATCTTGGCAAATCCACACGTTATTATGACCCTGTATGGGATATGATAAAAGAGAGAATTCCCATCTCCCTTTATTTTGGTATCCTGAGCCTGATCATGATTTACGGGGTCTGCATTCCACTTGGCCTGGCAAAGGCCGTCCGGCATAAAACAGGGTTTGATAATATCACCTCCATTATTATTTTCATGGGGTATGCCATTCCAGGATGGGTGGCAGGCGTACTTATGCTGGTGTTGTTTTCATCCAATTATGATGTGTTCCCTTTAGGAGGCCTTGTATCTGAATTTTTTGAAGAGATGAGCTTGTTTGAAAAAGCCAGGGACATTGCCTGGCATACCATCTTGCCATTATTTTCCTATGTCATAGGCTCTTTTACAGTGATGACGCTTTTGATGAAAAATACCCTGATGGACAATTTGTCTTCCGATTATGTCAGGACTGCCATTGCCAAAGGCCTTCCCTTTAAAAAAGCCGTACTGAATCATGCCATGCAAAACAGCCTGATCCCCATAGCAACCAGTTTTGGAAATAATATTTCCATTATTTTAATGGGATCTTTTTTGATTGAAAAAGTATTCAATATCAATGGCATGGGACTTTTGGGATATGAATCCATCCTGGACCGGGATTACCCTGTGGTAATGGGTATCCTTGTTATTTCTTCTTTGTTGTTTATGGTGGGTAATATTTTGTCAGACCTTTGCGTTGCCTTTGTCGACCCAAGGGTGAGGTTTAAATGATATTTATGAATCCTGCCACCTTAAAAAAAATCAAGCGGTTTCGATCCATAAAAAGGGGATTCTGGTCATTTGTTATTTTGCTTATCATGATTTTTGTGTCATTTTTCGCTGAGGTCTTTATCAATTCCCGGGCGATAATGGTCTATTATAATGGCAAACTTTATTTTCCAACCTATACACAAATGATCCCGGGTTCTGTGTTTGGGCTTGGCTATGAATATGAAACCAATTACCGGGATCTTAAAACAAAATTTGAAAATACTTCAAATTTTGTTGTCATGCCCCCTGTCCCCTACAACCCTTATGAGAATGATTTAAAGTTTAATTCTTATCCGCCGTTTCCCCCTTCCTTTAAAGAAAAACATTTTTTAGGTACGGACAATGTGGGCAGGGATATTTTTGCGCGTCTTGTATACGGCTTTAGGACAGCCATTATTTTTTCCTTTGTTCTTTTGCTCCTGAATTATACCATTGGTATTACCATTGGCTGTTCCATGGGGTATTTTGGGGGGAAATTTGATTTAATTTTCCAGCGGATCATTGAAATCTGGAGTAATGTCCCGTTTTTATATGTGATTATTATCATTGCCTCCATTGTGATACCCAGTTTCATGATATTACTTTTAATTATGGCTTTTTTCGGGTGGATCGGCATTACCTGGGTCATGCGGACCATGACCTATAAGGAAAAGGAAAAAGAATATGTCCTGGCAATGCGGACCCTTGGCGCATCCCATGCACGGATCATCTTTAAACACATTATCCCCAATACCATTTCCGTGATTGTGACCTATGCTCCCTTTGCCATTTCAGGGGGGATCGTCTCTTTAACCTCACTTGATTACCTAGGTTTTGGGCTGCCTGCCCCGACACCTTCCTGGGGGGAATTATTGTCCCAGGGCTGGCAGAATATGGAGGCGTGGTGGATTGTTTCTTCTGTTGTAGCCGCACTTGTCATAACCCTTATGACGGTCACCTTTATCGGTGAAGGTATAAGAGAGGCCTTTGATCCGAAACTGCACACTGTTTATGAATAAAAAGTTTCAGGTTTTGATCAGGCACGAGTTAATAGACTTTCCTTTTGGAAAAGCCTTTCCCAAGTACGTTAAAGGTGTTTTCGGTAATTAAGAAGGCGTCGGGATCAATGGTAAATGCAATTTCCTCTACCCGTTTGATCTGAAAGGTATTGGCAACCATCATGATGATATCTTTTTCCATGCCAGAGTATGCTCCTTCTCCTTTTAAAAAGGTTGCCCCCCTATTAAGTTTGTTCATGATTTCATCGGCGATTTGCCTGGGATTATTTGAGATGATAAAGATTAATTTTCTCTGATTAAACAGAGTTATGCAATATTCAATCACCTGGGAGATGATATAACTCATGGCTATGGAATATAAAATCAAATCTGTATCCAAAAATCCAAAACTGAAAAAAAATAATACAAAATTAAAACTGAAACTGTATGTCCCGATTCGAATACCAAATTTTTGATTTAAAATGATCGCGATAATATCATTACCACCGGCAGAACCCAGGGAACGAAAGGTAATGCCGGATCCGGCTCCAATGATGGCTCCCCCGGCCATGGCTGCCAGCATCAGATCCTTGACCGGGATTTCAAAGCGGATCAAATCAATGGAAAGGGTCAGGACGATGGCGCCATAGAGGCTGTATAATAAAAAGCGCCTGCTGACAAAGATCCATCCAAAGATAAAGACCGGGATATTTAAAATAAAATACCAGATGCCTGGTGTAAAAATTTTGGTATAATAAAAAACCAGAATGCTGGCACCGGAAAACCCGCCAGTAATCATCCCATTGGGAATCACAATGGCTTTCAGGCCAATGCCGGCGATAAGACTTCCCAGGGTGATCAAAAAAAGATTCCAGGGAATTGTATAGGTTATCTTTTGAAATTTCATATTTTAAAATATATTAATTCAGTTCATTAATCAATTGCTTTGCCTCTTTTTTGTTCCTCTTGGTCGTGGTTATGGCTTCTTTTTCTTGTGGTGGCAATGGCTTCTGTATTTTCCTGGACTGTGGTGGTTGTATTTTCCTGGACTGTGGTGGCAATGGTTGCTGTATTTTCCTGGACTGTGGTGGCAATGGTTGCTGTATTTTCCTGGACTGTGGTGGCAGCGGTTTCTGGATCTTTATGGGTCGCACACCATTTTTTTTCTCCTGGTCCATCCGTGGAGGAGTAATCAGACGTGCAATGTGCGCCTGTTTTACCAGCTTCTTTTGTCTTAAATCTCTTGCTTTGGTAACTGGAACCCTTTTTTGCTGTTGCTGTATTTTAGCTATTTCCAATACTGAGTTATGTGGTCGAATGCGAGGAGGATTGATAGAAAAACGATGACTTCCACTGTCTTGTTTTATCTTCTGGATATCATTTATCCTGCCAACAGAACGGTATCCCGTCTTAATTTTGTCTTTCTGAATATTAGGCAACCGAACTTTACGATAATCCCGGTGACGGTAAAGCTGATCAGTGGCAACAATAATCGCGTGGGCGTAATTAACGTGTGATTGATGAAGATTGTATCTGGGTTGTTTGGGAAATCGGTGACTGTAACGGCCCCAATGGCGATTACTATAATACTTTTCATGCCAAGCCAAAGGATACCATCCAATATAGCTGCCACTGCTGACCCAGGAAACCCGGCCAGGGTACCAGCCAAAGCTGATGCCAATAGTAGATAAGTTAATGCCTATAATTGGGGCAGTCCAATACCAATGTCCATTTGTAAAAAGCCAGCTACCATAGTGGTGAGTAACATAGCCAAAAGGTTCTGCCGGGATCCAGCACTGGTCGCCATTCCAAAGTGTCCAATGGCCCATTGAGTAAGGCGACCAACCAACTGCCACGGCTGTGGGACGCCAAAATCTGTGGTATTTATTTCTATAATAGACGTTTTCCCAAACTCCGTTTTTATCAAGCGCATAGGCTTCATAGGCGAGATTGTTTGGCAGATATTTTTGAGACTCTTGACTGCTCAAACGGGATTGCCAGATATTATCCCTCATGTAATTCCAGTTGTTCCAGTTGACATTTAAAAATGGTTCAGATGTCGATATTTCAATATTATTGGCGATCAATGCTGATGAGCCTGCTAAGACTTTGTATTTAGCATCACCGGAATTATGAACAAAGTCCAAGTGACCTTTCAGGGCGATAAATTCCGCAGAATTTTCTCCAACTATAACGTCGAAGACAGCTTTATTTGAAGAGTGGGCGCTTCCGAATGGAGTAATAACTTCAATCTTGGTCTGAAAATCGGAACTCTGGAAACGTGCAATGCCGGATAACAAGTGTATAGATGTAATATCGGCTCCAAGTCTTTCAACCTTTACTTGTGTGTTTTCCCCCATTCTTAAAAGAGTGTAATTTGGAATAATTATTTCCACCCTTGTCTTTTCAGAGGAATGTAAAAGATCATTAACCCCGAATGGCGAATCTTCAATTAGGGAAACCCAATCCTGCTCCTCTTCAACATATCGAAGCAGTTCATTACCTTCGATCTGGGTAATACGCCCGACAAATGAAGCATCTTCAGCAAAAACTACGGCAGAAGCAAATAAAATAAACATTATTATCAAGCAAATTATTTTTTTCATAATAATCTCCAATTTTTAGTTTATTAATTGATCGTTTTGATCATTTATTGAAACATAATAGAGCAAAGGGCGTGCCAAAAAGAAAAATATCTTTTAATAGATTGAATTTACAGTATATATTTAAAATTATGCAAAATAAACTATTGATATTGAATTTGTGATAGTGTATACTTTTTACCCAGGACAATGTATCCAGGTGTATATAAATTACCCATGGATGGCGGGAAAAATCATCTTCCATAAAAAGCGGGCATTAGTGCTTTAAAAAATTAACTCCAGCCCAAAAGGCTGCAAAGAAAAAGAGGTAAAAATGAAAAGATCAATAGGCGCCAAAACCATGGTTTACCCCGCACCTGTCCTTATAGTAGCTACATACGATAAGGATGGGAAAGCCAATGCCATGACAGCCGCCTGGGGTGGTATTTGTTGTTCCAAGCCCCCTTGCGTAACTGTGTCACTGCGTAAAGCCACTTATAGTTATAATTGTATTGTTCAAAGCAAGGCATATACTTTGAACATTCCATCCCAGAAATATGTTAAAGAGGCTGATTACCTGGGCATGGCAACGGGGAAAAATGAGGATAAATTCAAAGCCACAGGTCTCACTCCTGTAAAAAGCGATTTGGTCAATGCACCTTACATTAAAGAATTTTCTCTGATACTGGAATGTAAACTCCTGCATACTTTTGAGATAGGATTACACACACAATTTATTGGTGAAATTATTGATGTTAAGGCGGATGAGTCTGTGCTGAATGCGGATGGACTGCCGGATATCGAGAAAGTGAAACCGATTATTTTTGCACCATCCTGCAGCACGTATCATGGTATCGGGAATAAGCTCGGCGATGCATTTTCAATTGGTAAGGACATAAAACCTGGGAAATAATTCATGCTAAAAAATTCTTTTCAACACATACCTGGAATCGGGGAAAAA
>CALGRI010000220.1 GCA_937880875.1 uncultured Pseudomonadota bacterium | reverse complement strand
ATATCGGGGCATATGCTGCTGTTCTTGGCCATGTCGATGCTCTGGTGTTTACAGCCGGCATGGGAGAAAATGACCCTATTATACGGGCAAAAATCTGTGAGAATCTTTTATGTTTAGGGATTCAGATAGATCCTGAAAAAAACAGACAAAAAAATCCTAAACCCTTTTATCTTCATTCCCGGGATAGCCGTGTGCAGGTATGGGTGGTACCCACCAATGAAGAACTTCAGATAGCAAGAGAGGTTGTACAGGTACTGAAATAAGGAGAAAATTAACACTAAAAATTTACATTCTCAAAAATAATTGAGCTGCGAATCTGTGTGAGATCGTTTGAAGTACTCTCACAAACTCACACCATCAATTATTTTTAAAGGTACCAATATATAAAGGATAAACCATGAATTTTACCAAATTTCCCAGAAGAAAATATCTTCAAGGCCCGACACCCATTGAATTCTTACCGGCATTGACCAAAGCCCTTGGCAATGATGTTAAGCTTTATATCAAACGGGACGATCTTCTTCCCGGAGCTGCCGGCGGCAACAAAACCAGGAAACTTGAGTTCTGTATTGGCGATGCCCTTGCAAAGGGAGCAGACACCATCATCACCTGCGGGGCTGTTCAATCAAACCATGCCAGGCTGACAGCATCCTGGTCTGCCAAAGAAGGACTTGATTGCCACCTTATCCTTGAAGAAAGGGTAAAAGGATCTTATAAAGAAAACGCCAGCGGAAACAATTTTCTTTTTGAGCTTCTTGGCGTGAAAAGCATTGATGTTGTTCAAGGTGGTTCCGACATGATGGCCCAGATGAACAAAAAAGCAGATGAGCTTGCAACCGCCGGTAAAAAACCATATATCATTCCAGGTGGGGCATCCAATGCAATAGGGGCCACAGGATATGCGGTCTGTGCAGAAGAAACCATGAATCAGCTCAATGAAATGTGTATTGATATAGACCACATTATCGTTCCTTCAGGTTCTGCCGGAACCCATGCCGGAATGGTAGTCGGTATGACCGGCGTGAACGCAAATATCCCCATCAGCGGTGTCAATGTTTCCAGGCCCAAAACCGTCCAGGAAGAGATTGTGTATAAACTGGCCCTGGAAACAGCTCAAAGATTGGGAGTAAAAGGCGGGATATCACGAGAAGAGATTGTATGTTTTGATGAATATGTGGGACCGGGTTATTCCCTTCCTACAAAATCCATGGTCGAAGCGGTGACCTTTTTTGCCCGAACAGAAGCCATTCTTCTGGACCCTGTATATTCCGGCAAAGCTGCAGCAGGACTCATTGATCTTGTTCGCAAAGGTCATTTCCCCAAAAATTCAAATGTACTTTTCCTCCATACCGGAGGTTCTCCTGCTCTGTATGCCTATATGGATACTTTCAGACAGGAATAAGAAAAAATGAAAAAAGAAAAAATAGTGGGGATTTTAGGGGGTATGGGTCCTGAAGCCACTGTTGATCTTATGCAGCGCATTATTCGCCTGACACCGGCTCTTGATGATATGGACC
>CALGRI010000219.1 GCA_937880875.1 uncultured Pseudomonadota bacterium | reverse complement strand
CAAATGGGAAAGGCTTGATGAACTTACAATGCGTTT
The DNA here is from genome assembly GCA_937880875.1 of uncultured Pseudomonadota bacterium. Taxonomy (GTDB): domain Bacteria; phylum Desulfobacterota; class Desulfobacteria; order Desulfobacterales; family Desulfobacteraceae; genus Desulfobacula. The sequence goes on along the minus strand of CALGRI010000219.1, from coordinate 14,544 downwards.
TTATCTTCATAAAGGTGTAAAATTTCACAGTGGCAATACATTTACAGCAACAGATGTAAAATGGTCCTTTGACCGTTTGAAAAAAAGCGTTGACTTTAAAGGACTTTTTGAACCCTTTGAAGACATTACCATTATTGATGATTACACAATAGATATAAAAACTAAAAAAGCCTACCCCCTTCTTTTGAACATGGCAACGTATATCTTCCCAATGGACAGCAAATTCTATACGGGAACAGATTCAACGGGACAACCCAAAGATGCCTGTGTAAAGTTCACACACACCTTTGCCAATGGAAATGAATCCGGAACCGGTCCTTTTGTTGTTGATAAATTTGAGCAGGGTGTTGTCCTTGAAATGTCACGTTTTAAAGATTACTGGGATACAAAATCTCCTGGAAATGTCAGTAAAGTCATACTTTCACCGATTAAAGAAAGTGCGACACGTGTTGCCGCGCTCCTCTCAGGAGATGTCGATTTTATTTCCCCTGTTCCGCCAACAGATTTTCAAAGAATTCAGTCTGATCCTAAAGTCGATCTGGTTACACTTAATGGTGGACGTATAATTACTTTCCAGATGAATCAGGATAGAGTTGAAGCTTTTAAAAATGTCAAAGTACGTCAAGCAATTTGTTATGCCGTTAACAATACAGGTATTGTTGAAAAAATTATGAAAGGAACTGCATCTGTTGCAGCACAACAAAGCCCAGAAGGTTATTTAGGACACAAAGCAAACCTTAAACCACGATTTGATCTGGATAAAGCCAAAGGGCTTATGAAAGAAGCAGGATATGCTGATGGGTTTGAAGTTACAATGATGGCTCCAAACGATCGATATGTTAATGATGCAAAAATTGCTGAAGCAACGGCACAAATGCTTGCAAAAATTGGCATTAAAGTGAACCTTAAAACAATGCCAAAAGCGCAATATTGGGATGAGTTTGACAAAAGAGCGGCTGATATGATGATGATTGGATGGCACTCAGATACTGAAGATTCTGGTAATTTCTCTGAATTCTTAACAATGTGCCGCAATGCGGATACAGGGTATGGTCAATATAACAGCGGTGGCTACTGCAATAAAAAAATTGATGAACTTGTAATTGGTGCTCAGTCAGAAACTGATCTTGCTAAAAGAGCTGCAATGCTTCAGGAAGTTGAACAAATCCTTTATGATGAAGCTGCCTTTGTACCATTCCATTGGCAAAATCATTCTTATGGGGCAAAGAAGAACTTTAAGATCGAACCCATTGTCAATGCACTAAACTTTCCTTATTTCGGTGACCTTGTAGTCGAATAAGACAGATCAGATAAGGGTATTATCTTATACTATTATCCAGGGGCTGGCAACGCTGGCCCCTGGTTATCAAAATCAACACAATACAAGATAAATTTATGTTTGCATTCATCATAAGAAGAACCATCCAGGCAATCATGGTTATGCTTATTATCAGCTTGATCGGGTTTTCAATCAAAAGCAATATTGGCGACCCGGTAAGAGACCTTGTAGGCGAAAGGGTTACACCGGCAGAAAGAGCAGTAATTGCTGATAAGCTGGGCCTGAATGATCCTTTTTTCAAACAGTATACAAGATTTGTAAAAAATGTTCTTCATGGTGACTTTGGAACCTCTTTAATATATCGGAAACCCTGCCTTGAAGTTATTTTAAAACATGCCCCTGCAACCATTGAACTTGTTTTAGGGGCGGCTTTCATCATTATTTTTATTTCTTTACCACTGGGCGTGTTCGCAGCCTTAAAACCCAAACATTTGTTTTCCAAATTTATCATGGGGTTTTCGACATTAGGCGTTTCAATACCTGTGTTTTTAACGGCTATTATGTTTATTTATCTTTTTTCTGTGACCCTGGGCTGGCTGCCATCCTATGGCAGAGGTGAAACCGTCGATCTTTTTAATAATGGTTATTGGAATTCAGGCTTTTTAACAATAGATGGATTAAAACACCTGGTTCTTCCATGTATATCCCTTGCATCTATTATGCTGCCTTTATATATTCGCCTTATCCGGTCTGAAATGATGGAGGTACTTGAAACAGAATATATTAAATATGCCTGGGCAAAAGGACTTTCTCCTATGCGTATCTGGCTTGTCCATGCGTTTAAAAACACATTGCTTCCTGTTGTTACCGTTTTTGGTCTGCAAATTGGCATTATGTTTGCTTTTACAATTCTTACTGAAACTGTTTTTCAATGGCAGGGTATGGGCTTTATGTTTTTAGAAGCCATACAGCGAGCTGATATTTCCCTTTTAATTGCATATCTTGTTATTGTGGCAAGTGTATTTGTTTTAGTAAATACTGTGGTTGATATCTTTTATGGATTTATTAATCCCACCGTCAGAATATCAGGAACAAAATGAAAAGTTCATTACAAAAATTTAAAGAGTCATATTTCCTATATAGTTTCAGGCAAGATAAAGTTGCCATGGCAAGCTTTATTGCAATTGTCATATTTATAATCCTTGCGATAACAGCACCATGGATTGCTCCAATGGATCCCTATGATTCAAACAATATAGATATTATGAATTCTGAAATTCCACCATCCTGGAATGAAGGAGGAGAAAAAAGTTTTCCATTAGGGACAGATAACATGGGAAGAGATATGCTTTCCACAATGTTATATGGTCTTAGGACGTCTATAATGATCGGCATAGGAGCCGTTTCCCTTCAGGCACTCATCGGTATTTTTATGGGATTGTCAGCAGGATATCTTGGTGGGAAAACCGATGCAATACTTATGAGGATAGCTGACATTCAATTTTCATTTCCTTATCTTATGCTTGCAATATTAGTTGGCGCTATATTTCAAATGGTATTTGGAATAGGCAGATATGAACAGCTTGCTATCCCTCTCTTAATACTGATCATTGGTTTTGCTGAATGGCCAATGTATGCAAGAACAATTCGTGCTTCAGTAATGAGAGAAAAAAATAAAGAATATGTTGAAGCTGCAAAAGTCATTGGATTATCAAAAGCTGTAATAATGGTTAGACATGTCTTGCCAAATTCTCTTACATCCTTGATGGTTATTTCAACAATACAGATTGCAAATGCAGTTATGAGTGAAGCTGCCCTATCTTTTCTGGGATTAGGTATGCCGGTTACAATGCCTTCTCTTGGTTCGCTTATCAGGTCTGGATTTGATTATATTTTTTCAGGATCATGGTGGATTACTGTTTTTCCAGGGATTTTGCTTATTGTATTTGTCCTTGCCATTAACCTGCTTGGTGACTGGCTAAGAGATGTACTTAACCCGAAACTTTATAAAGGATAGGATTGTTTAATAATGTCCCACCTATTAGATATTCATGATCTTGAAGTTAAGTTTGCCCTAAGAACAGGCGATATTACTGCCATTGACGGTATAGATTTAACTTTGGACAAAGGAGAAACACTCGGGTTGGTTGGAGAAAGCGGAGCCGGCAAATCTGTTACAGGATTCTCAATAATAAATCTTATAAGCAAGCCCGGATATATTTCAAAAGGTAAAATTATTTTTAATGGAGATGAAATAAGCTCATACTCTGACGAAAAAATGCGTGAAATCAGGGGAAACAAAATAAGCATGATATTTCAGGATCCCATGATGACACTCAATCCAGTGTTTACCATCGGATTCCAGATGATTGAAACTTTACAGGCCCATCAAAAAATTTCAAAATCAGATGCCAGAGATATTGCATTGGAAAAATTAAAAAAAGTCCATATTCCATCGCCGGAGCAAAGGCTCTCGCAATATCCCCATGAGTTATCCGGCGGGATGCGCCAGAGAATAATTATTGCAATTTCTCTTTTGACAGATCCTGCCATTATTATTGCAGATGAACCTACCACTGCTTTGGATGTGACAATTCAGGCTGAAATCATGGATTTGTTACAGGAATTGTGCGAATCAGATAACATGGCTTTGATATTAATTACCCATGATCTCGGGGTTGTGTCACAGGTCACAGAAAAAATTGCAGTTATGTATGCTGGTAAAATTATTGAATGCGGACCAACTGATCAGGTCGTGAAATATCCGGTTCACCCCTATACTGAAGGGTTGATAAAGTCAATACCAGGGACTGTGATAAAGCCGGGTTGCGATCTTGTGCAGATTCCAGGTATGATGCCGACATTAACAAATATACCGCCGGGATGTGCTTTTAATCCAAGATGCTATTTAAAGGAGGCAATCTGTACGACTAAAACACCGAAACTCAAGGATGCCGGCAATGGAGTTTTGGCGGCCTGCCATATGAAATAAAAAAGGGAATGAACAGCAGAAAATAATGAATGAAGATAATATAATACTTTCAATTAAAAACCTGGTGAAGCATTTTGACATTTCAGGTGGTTTTTTGGATCAGATCAGGTTTAAAAAAGGCAAAATTTGTTTAGAGAAAACCACTGTTAAAGCTGTAAATGATGTCTCTCTTTTTGTTAAAAAAGGTGAAACCTTAAGTGTAGTCGGAGAGAGCGGGTGCGGGAAATCAACTCTGGCGCGAGTCGTTTTGGGTCTTTATCCGCCTAACGCAGGAGAAATACATTATGGCGGCAAAAGAATTGATAACCTGAGCCATGAACAAATGCTGCCCTTTAGAAAAAAAATGCAGATGATTTTTCAAGACCCCTATGCATCTTTAAATCCAAGAAAAACAGTGCAGCAGACCTTGGAAGAACCTTTGAGATTCCATCATCCCGAATTGTCCGGCAATGAAATCAATGATAAAATTGATCAGGTCATGGAACAGGTTGGTGTTGACCAGGCCTGGATAAAACGGTACCCCCATGAATTTTCCGGAGGTCAGCGCCAAAGGATCAGTATTGCCAGGGGATTAATCCTTGATCCGGAATTTATTGTGGCAGATGAACCCGTATCAGCCCTTGACGTCTCCATCCAGGCACAGATTCTTAACCTTTTGATGAAAGCCGGCAGAGAAAGGGATTTGACCTATCTGTTTATCACCCATGATTTGTCCGTGGTCCGTCATATCAGCACACGAGTCGCTGTGATGTATCTTGGAACTATATGTGAACTGGCCAAAGCCGAGGACTTGTTTGCTTACCCGCGTCACCCGTATACAAAAGCTCTTTTAAGCGCCATCCCTATTGTTGGTGAGAAACGGTCCAAACAGATTAAACTCAAGGGGGAGGTACCAACGCCGGTTAACTTGCCGACAGGATGCGTTTTCCATGGCCGGTGTGTGTATGCAGATGATAGATGTATCGATCAGATTCCAGCATTATTAACAATGGATAACGGTACCTGTGTTGCCTGTCATGCAGTGGAAGAAAATCGAGCCATATCTTGACAAGACAAGTACAGGACGCTTTTAAAGCAGCAATTCCCATCTTTATCGGTTACATACCGGCAGCCATTGCATTCGGGATATTGTCAAAAGGCTGTGGTATCACTCTTCTGGAATGTTTTTTATTTTCAGCTGTCGTTTTTGCCGGTGCCAGCCAGTTTATTGCGCTGAATCTGTTAATGACAGGGATGGGGCCGGGCGGGATTATTCTAACTACTTTGCTGGTCAATTTCAGGCATTTTTTGATGAGTGCCTATTTGTCTACTAGAATTGGCAAGACAGCTAAAAAATACCTGTTTCTGATTGCCTTTGGTGTGACAGATGAGGTCTTTTCTGTCCTTTCCTTGAACAGAGGCCAGCTTTCAAATACCTTTGTAATTATATTGCAATTATCTGCTTATTCCGCCTGGGTAGGTGGAACAATAGCAGGCTATGTCATGGGTGGTTTTCTGCCGGAAATCTTGAGCAAAAGTATGGGGGTTGCACTCTATGCATTGCTGCTGGCTATTCTGCTGCCTGAGATTAAAACATCAGTAAAGGCATTGATTCTTACCATTTCCTCAGGGCTTTTAAACACCATTTTAATCAAACTTGATATCCTTCCAAATGGCTGGACCATCATTGTGTGTATTCTTATCATTGCTCTGGCAGGATCATTTTTTATTGCCAAAGAAGTTCAGGAGGAAAGCTGTGGATAACCTGATTCCTCTAATCCTGGGTATGGCGGCAGTTACATATGGGCCAAGATTGATACCATTCCTTTTGATGAGCAACAGGGAAATTCCAAAAAGGGTGGATGCCTTTTTAAAATGTATACCCATGGCAGCAATCGGCGCCTTGATTATCCCCGGGGTATTTTCTGCAACGCCGGACATGCCCATGGCGGCAATTACAGGCATGGCTTTCACAATGATTTTTGGCTTGTGGAAAGGGGGCATCATCATACCCGTGCTGGGTTCAGTGGCAGTAACATATCTTGTTTTGCTTAGTGCAGCGTAAAGGTGCATTTATGAATGAAATGATTCATTATGTTACCATTGGAACAGTTCTGGGATTGTCTGCCGGTCTTGCACCTGGGCCTTTGTTGACACTTGTGATCTCAGAAACCATTATGCATGATATCAGGGCAGGTATTAAAGTTGCCCTGGCTCCCCTGGTCACTGATCTGCCCATTATTGTGTTGACAGTATTTATTCTGTCCAGGTTGTCGGGTTTTCATGACATATTGGGCGTGATTTCCCTGGTGGGTGGTCTATTGGTGCTGGTTATGGGGATTCAGGGTATAAAAACCAAAGGTGTGGATATTGATATTCAAAAGACAGGGTCAAGATCTTTGGCAAAAGGAATACTGGTCAATATATTAAGCCCACATCCCTATCTGTTCTGGCTGAGTGTGGGGGCACCAACAATGACCAGGGCAAAAGATCTGCATGTCTTTGCAGCTGCGGCGTTTGTGATAAGCTTCTATTTTTTGCTGGTGGGATCAAAAGTTTTATTGGCTGTCCTGGTGGGAAAATCCAAAACTTTTTTAAAGGGTCGTGTCTATATCTACACCATGAAATTTTTAGGGCTTGCCCTGTGCGTTCTTGCTGCTTTCCTTTTTAAGGATGGGCTCAGTCTTTTAAAAATATTGTAATGGTAAAACGTGCAAGGGCTACACAGATAATTTGCGCAGCCCTTGCCGTTTGTATTAAAAAAAAGATGAAAATTTATTTCCAGTCAAATTCCTTTGAAGTGACCGTGTGTTCCATCCTCTGAATGCGGCGTTCAATGTTTTCAAATTTTCGTTTGATTTTCTGGATGGCCGATTGTTTTGAATGGGTATAGGTATCATAAAATTCCTGGTCTTTTTCATTGTTCAAAGGAGAAACCGGTTCCATCTTTACCAGCAGACCTGCAACGATATACATGACGCCCATTGGCCAGAAACCCGTAAAAAGAAATAAGACCAGGGTAATTATTCTCACCCAGAAAACACTGATATTAAAATACTCGGCAAGTCCCCGGCAGACCCCCATGAAGATACCTCTTCTGGATCGGTAGATCCCCTGGCTTGATGCCAGGGTTTCAAGCCTTTCTCTGAGCCCGTTATAATGCCTTTTGTACTGTTTGAACTTATGGTTTTGTCTATGTCCATAGTGTTGTTTCATTTGTTGAAATCCTTTTTCTGGCGCTCAATCAATATGGTTTCAAGCGCTTCAATCCTTTCTTCCATTTTTGACAATCCATGATATATATCCTGGATCATTTTAGTCTCTTCTGCCTGGGTCTGTTTTTCGTTTTTGGACAATCCCCCTGTTTTGGAGGCCCTGATAATGCCGATAAATATCAGCCCAAGGGTGGCGATGAAAAGTATTGTCCCGCCAATGCATATTCCTACGATAAGTGCGCCAGTCATCATATAATTACTCCGGTTTGGTTAATCTTGAATGGTTTATTCATTTCTTGTATCATCATTTTTTGAAGATTGGGAGGACTTTAATTTATTGAGCTCTGCTTCAATGTCATCATCTGCCTCCAGAATATCGAATTCCTCTTCAAGTGTTGATGGTCTGCCATAATTGACAAGATCTGCCTCAGCTTCCATTCTTTCGATGTGGTTTTCAAGTTCTTCAAATTTTTGCATTATCTCAGTACTGTCTGCACGCCGTATTTCTTCCCGGGCTCTTTTTTTGCCACTGGCCCGGATATGTCTTTGAACAAGTATACGCTGTTTTTCCCGGGCAGATTTTAGTTTGCTTTCAAGTTCGGAAATGTCATCCCGGTATTGCTCAATGATGGTACTCAGTTCAGTTTGTTCTATCTCAACAGCCTCTGTTTTCTGGGTAAATCGTCTCTTTTCCTGAAGCGCCTGCCTTGCCAATGCATCTTTCCCTTTTTTTACCGCAAGTTCAGCTTTCTGGGCCCAGAAATTTTCTTTTTCCAGGATATCATCCAATAGCCTCCCGACTTTTTTCTGATTGGCAATGGCATTTGCACAGGAAGATTTGATTTCAATCAATGTGTCTTCCATTTCCCTGATCATCAGTTTGATTAATTTTTCAGGATCTTCTGCTTTATCCAGCATGGCACTCATGTTTGATGCTACAATGTCTTTAAATCGTGTGAAAATTCCCATCTTGTTTTCTCCTCATGTTTTGTTTTTATCTTAAACTTAAGCTTCTTTTTTTGATTTACAGATACAAATAGCATTTAGCATTTTGCGTGCCAGACAAGAATTATATGATAAATACACTTTGATTTTAAGGGGTTATTCTTATTGACGTCTTCCCGTTACATGTGGTATGTTTTGCCAATCATAGGTTTTATCGACCAATAGTTGACCTGTTTATCAAGCATGCATGATGCCTTGGGAGGGTAAAATGGTTTTATCTGATCAGCAACAAAGGGGAGGCAAGCATTTTTCAACGTCTGAGGCAATAGGGCAGTCAGAGGCGTTCCTTGAATTCCAGGAACTAATATCAAAGGTGGCACCCATTGAACGCCCGATCCTGATTCTCGGAGAGCGCGGCACGGGCAAGGAGCTTGCAGCATCAAAGATTCATTTTTTGTCAAAGAGGTGGCAAAAACCTTTTGTAACATTGAATTGTTCAGCCCTGACATCAACCCTGATAGGTTCTGAGTTGTTCGGGTATGAAAAAGGGGCTTTTACAGGTGCGGGCTCAAGGCAGGCAGGCCGGTTTGAGAAAGCATCCGAAGGTACGCTTTTCCTGGATGAAATCGGGACAATCCCGATGGAGGTTCAGGAAAAAATTTTAAGGGTGGTGGAGTATGGCAGTTTTGAACGGGTAGGCTCCTCTGAATCTATCCATGTTGATGTGCGGATTGTGGCAGCAACAAATGTGGATCTTTTTTTGATGGTGCAGTCTGGTGAGTTTAAGCAGGATCTTCTTGACAGGCTTTCTTTTGAAGTGATTTATGTACCGCCCTTAAGAAAAAGAAAAGGGGACATTCTGGTTCTGGCAAATCATTTTGCAGCAAGGATGGCATTTGAGCTTGGTCGGGATGAAATACCCAGGATTTCTTTCCAGGCATTAAAAGCTCTTGAGGATTATCCCTGGCCTGGAAATATCAGGGAATTAAAAAATGTTATTGAAAGGGCCGTATATAAATCTTTGACAGATACAATTAAAGAGATTTCCTTTGATCCCTTTAATAATCCCTATGGGGATGCTTTGGAAAACAAGATAGCAAGAAAGGAGAAAAAAAGGGATGAATCCCATCTGGATTCGCTGATTCTGGATGAATCAAAAGTCGGCGAGTCAAGTGATATTATAGGTCATATTTTGGAAAAGCCGTTTAGGCAAGCTATTGGCGAGTTGGAATTTTATCTGGTATCAAAGGCTTTAAAAGAATGCCAGTTTAATCAGAAAAAAGCCGCAAAAAGGCTTGGGCTTTCCTATGATCAGTTTCGGGGGATTAAAAAAAAGTATGGCAACAGGGTTTGACGGGAAAAAGATTTAGGTTCATCATAATGAACAAATTGACTCTGCCCCAGAGCATTTTGTTGATTATGTGAACCCCCTATATACAGGATTTAGCTATATTCAGGCAAAGGGTAAAAACAAGTTGACCCGTCTTGTTTCATCCTGTATTATAATCGCTGCTGTGTTCATAATGGTGAACTGTTTTAAATGCAAATTGATTCAATACCTTTGAAAAGGTGAAGATGATAAGAATGGAGATCTTTAGCAATGGATGTTAAAACACTCATAATCCATCCGGAGAAATGCAATAATTGCGGGGAGTGCGAAACAGCCTGCATTAAAACCCGTACAAGTTTAACCAGCCTTGGCCTGTCCTGTATTCGAATCCTGAAGGATAATGAAGATGAGGAGTTCTTTTTCCCCATTGCCTGCAAACAATGTGAAAATCCGCCCTGCATGGCAACCTGTCCCAAAGAAGCGATTTATCGTGATGATGAACTTGCCCTGGTTTTGATTGATCGTCAAAAATGCGTTGGATGCGGGATGTGTGTATCTGCCTGTCCCTTTGGAGCAATGAAACTGGATAAACAAAAGGCCAAATCCTATAAATGTGATCTGTGCGGAGGTGATCCTGAATGTGTGAAAGTCTGCGAGCCTGCGGCCCTTGAATATCAGACGTTTGAAATGCTTAAAATACCCAATATGGTTCATGTGGCAGGAAAACTGGCCCGGTTGGCAAAGCCTTAAAGAGATTTAAGAAGGAACCCTAGGAGATAATGACATGTCCTTTTTTAAAGTAAATGAGAATTGTAATGGCTGTCTGGCCTGTGTGCAAAATTGCCCGGCAGGCGCATTAAATTATTTTGATCAGGAAGCGGGCCGGAAGATAATGCATAATATGTCTCTTTGTGCCAGATGCGGTCACTGCTGGAGGATCTGTCCCCAGGATGCCGTTGAATTTAAAGTTTTGCTCACTGGTAGATTTGATCTGGTAAAAACATTGGATCTGGTTCATTGCAAGGTATGTGGAGAACCCATTTATACGACAGGCCTGGGTGAGACCGTGTCAAATGATACCCAAAAGATCATTGAGCCACTGTGCCCGGATCATAAAGGCTTTGAACCTGTAAAGGTATGGAAAAAACTTGCCTCCAAAAGGACTTCTCAATAGGAGATAATGTATGATAGTCGGCGAACCTAAACCAATTGAAGAGATTATAGAATCTGTAAAAGACTTTTCAAATGTTCTGATAGTAGGGTGTCAAACCTGCGTGGCTGTAAGCCTGACCGGTGGTGACAGGGCTGCAAGATCAATGACTGAAGCCCTTGCTCATGCTTTTAAAGATAGTAAACCCCTTCATATTTTTGAAAACAGCATGCTGGAAAGGCAATGCGAAAAAGACTGGATCAAACCATTTTTTGATCTTCCCCAAGGCGTGGATGCCATTTTGTCCCTTGCCTGTGGTGCAGGTGTTCAAACCATGGCAGATATATTTAAAGGCATTCCTGTTTTACCTGGCTTGAATACAACCTTTCTCGGGGCCCAGGATGCCCCAGGTGTCTTTAATGAGAAATGTGCGGGATGTGGTGATTGCCTTCTCGGGTTGACAGGTGGTATATGCCCCATTGCCAGGTGTGCCAAACATCTCCTTAATGGTCCATGCGGTGGATCATCAAAGGGGAAATGCGAGATCAGTATTTCTTTGGGCCGGGATGTTGAGTGCGCCTGGCATTTGATTGTTGATCGTCTCAAAGAGCTTGGCAAGCTTGATAACTATGAAAAGATAAGTGAAGCGAAAAACTGGACTCCCGGTGGTGCCGGCGGCCCAAGACAGCTTGTTCATCCCGGAGAAACACCTTTTTAAAAATATTTGATTCAAAGTGGGATCTAAAGTTTGGCCACAATAGGATATTTAATTTTCTGCAAGGGCTGAAGGGAATTAAAATTAATTTCAGGGTTATATTTTCTTAAGAGCCAGAAAGGAATTTCAAGCTCATTTAAGCAGAGAGTCCATATATTATCCCCATTTTTTACTACATAAATATCAATTCCTTGAATTAAAAAAGATTCAAAAAAATCTTCCTCAATTTCTTTGTGATATTCATACCGCTGTTCTTCAAATTCCAGAATAGTTTTTTTCCTCATGGAGATTTTGATCTTTTGATCAATGGAAATGGGTGTCCCATATTTAAACCCGTTCAAGGCCCGGATTTCCTGGGTCGGAATCTGGAGCCAGTCTGCATAATGCCCTAAAGTTTCTTCTGTTTCAACTTTAATCATCCCGATTATAAGGTTACCTTTTGAATAGGTTTGAAAAACCTTAAGGTTGCTTGTCACAATGTTCGGGTTTATGTAAGCTTTATCTTTTACCGGTTGTGCAAGAGGTTCTGGTATCGGCTCAAAAACTTTTTTTTCTATTGTTCTTTCTTTGACCCTCATTTCCTTTGGGACCATTTCCGGGCTTTTTGGAGTTTCGGGCTCCTTTTTTGCAAGAATAATTTCATCTTTAACCGGGATCCTTAAATTTTGGCCAATATAAATGGTTGCCCCACGATTCAGGCCGTTTGCAAGAATCAAATCATGCAGTTTCACAAAATGGAGCCTGGCAATGGCGCCCGCAGTGTCTCCTTTTTGAACTCTATGAAATCGGCTGGGCTTTTGTTTGTCCTTATACAATGCCGCTATATGGTTATTGATATCATGCATGGTCAAGGTCTCTGGAAACTTGAGGCTGAATCCTCTGGGGATATATTTTTGCCCATTAAAAACCGGTTTTCGTAAGGATGGGTTAAGGGTTTGGATGTCCTGAATACTGATGTTCAATCTATTGGACAATTCTTTTATCGGCAGATACCCTTTTGTTTTGAGCACTTGAAATGTGACGGGTTTTTTTAATACGATGTCTCCAAAATATTTTTTAGGATTTTTTGCAACTATTCTGGCTGCCAGAAATTCAGAATAAAAGTTTCTTGATGCAAATTTAAATGAACGGCTGTGATAGGATTCGAAGATTTTTTCATAGGAACCTTTTGATTTTTTGGCTCTCATCATGCCAGCCCTGCCATGGTTGTAAGCTGTGATTGCTAATGGCCATTCTTTAAGTTCGGCGTAATTTTTTTTTAACAGGCGGGCAGCCGCATCTGTAGAGATATAAGGGTCCCGCCGTTCATCCACCACATAACCGATCTTCATGTATTGACTGCCTGTGGAATGTGTAAACTGCCAGATACCGGCAGCACCGAATTTGGAATAGGCACTGAAATTATAAGAAGATTCAACACAGGGCAGATAAATAAGATCAACAGGAAGACCATAAGATCTGAAAATACGCTTAAACTCATCAATGACTGTACCTGAACGGATCAGGCCGGCCTTAAATTGTTCTTTTATTCCGGTTTGGCATCTTATGTTAAAGGCTGCATTTTTGAAATCTGACGGGTTTGTACGGGGACCGAAAAGTGCTGCAACCCGCTTCTCTTCTTTTGATAAAGGCTTTTTCCCCTGTGAAAGAGTTAAGAGAATATTTTTGTACTTTTGTATCATGGCTTTTTTTATTTGTTTATTTTCCCTGATGGCTCTTGCTGTCGCAGATGCATCAAGACTGACAACGTCATAAATAATTCCAAGGTTCCTGGCGTCATGGATAACCCCCTGGGATTTTGAAAATTTTGTAAATATATCTATCCAGAATTCAACATTGGGTTTAATGGATGGATAGATGGGGAAATCTGAGGCCGAAATATTATTGTCCTGAGTGGTAGCAGACAACAGCGGGAGGGGTGCTGTTAAAGAAAACCAGAGGCACAGGAAAATAAGGGCCATAATTGTTTTTAAAGATCGATTATTCCGGTTCAATACACGCCGATAAGAAGCAGTCATGAAATTTCCCTGTTTATATCCATCAAGATTTTTATCCTTTATTTTTTAAAGTCTTGTGGATAAAATAAAGCTAAATATGATAAAAGTCAAAAACAATACAACAATTGATAAAAGGAGCCATGAGAATAGATGGGGGAAACACAGGATAAATACAACCGAAACTATCCCATTTCCTGGGAACAGCTTCACAGAGATTCAAAAGCCCTGTCATGGCGGCTTCATGACAGGGAAAAACCATGGAAAGGGATTGTTGCAATCACACGGGGCGGCCTGGTTCCTGCAGCAATCATTGCCCGGGAACTTGGGATACACTATATTGATACAGTCTGCGTCACAAGCTATGACTGGAAAGCCCAGGGAGAGGCAAAAGTCCTGAAACCGGTTGAGGGTTCAGGTGAGGGCCTTTTGATTATTGATGATCTTGTGGATACGGGCGCAACAGCAAAGGTTGTGAGAAATATGCTGCCCGACGCTTATTTTGCAACGGTATATGCTAAACCAGCCGGCAAACCCATGGTGGATGCCTATGTGACCGAAGTCAGCCAGGATACCTGGATTCTTTTTCCCTGGGATTCAGAGTCACGATTTGTTGAACCTATTGTCGGGAAATGAATAAAACCTGCCCGGAAGTTTAAATAATACTTCCGGGCAGGTGATCTCATCATCTTTTTTTATCTATGATATTTCTATGGGCCATCAATCTGATGGCATTGATTTTGATAAATCCTTCTGCATCTTCCTGGTTATAGCCGCCTTCAATATCCATGGAAGAAAGATCCTGGTCATAAAGGGAAGAAGGGCTTGTCCGGGCAACGGGGTATGCAGTGCCCTTGTAAAGTTTCAAGGTGACTTCGCCGTCAATGACTTCCTGGCTCTTATCAATGGCCACCATGAGAAATTCCATTTCAGGGCTGAACCAGA
>CALGRI010000218.1 GCA_937880875.1 uncultured Pseudomonadota bacterium | reverse complement strand
ACATTTATTTGTTTATTAATTTTAGGACATTTTACCATGCTGTTGATTTTTCCGCCCGTTGCCAAACCGTGTGAGCCTCCTGCAGGAGTGGCTCTTTTGTCTGCTGCTTTAAAAGAACACGGGATTTTGTGTCAGGTCATTGATGCCAATATTGAAGGGCTGTTGTATTTAATCAATTCTGATATTGTTCCCATTGATCCCTGGTCAAAGAGGGCATTAAAGAACAGGGAAAGAATACTCGCCGATTTAAAAGATAAAACGTTATATGAAAATATGGACCGGTATCATCAACGGGTCTATGATTTAAACAAGCTTTTGTCCATGAGTGTGGATACCAAAAGATTCAAGATCACTTTAAGCGATTATTCAGATTCAAAACTGTCTTCTGTTAACAGCAGGGATCTTTTGAAAAGTGCCGGGCAATATAAAGAAAATCCATTTTATCGGTTTTTTGAAGACAATCTTCGAGAAAAGGTTCAAGACAGTGATTCAAAATTTGTCGGTATCTCCCTTTGCTACCTGAACCAGGCCCTTGTCAGTTTTGCCCTTGCCGGATGGGTCAAAGATAATTTTAAAGACAAAAAAATCATTATGGGCGGCGGTTTGATCTCATCCTGGATGAGCCGGCCGGATTATAATGATCCGTTTAAAGACCTGGTTGATCTGACCATCAGAGGGGAGGGGGAAATTCCGCTGCTGGAATTTTTTGGTGTAAAAAATGTGGGTAAGAAGCATTATGTTCCGGATTATGATTTTGTAAAAGAGGATCTGTATATCGCACCCGGAAAAGTCCTGCCTTTCAGGGCATCCATTGGCTGCTACTGGAGCAAGTGCAATTTTTGCCCGGAAAAAGCAGAAACCCGGCCCTATAGTTCCAATCGGGCATCACGGGTGCTTAAGGATTTAAAAGAGATTGATGAAAAATATGCACCTGATTATATCCATTTAATCGACAATGCCGTTACCCCGGCTTTCTTAAAAGCCTTATCAAAGAATCGATTCGGATTTAAATGGTATGGGTTTGTCAGGTTTGAACGAGAGTTTCTGGACCCGGGGTTTTGCCGGGATTTGAAACAATCCGGCTGTGACATGTTAAAACTGGGTCTTGAATCCGGGGACAGTGATGTCCTTGACCAGATGAACAAGGGAACAAACCTGGATTATGTGTCAACCACATTAAAGAATCTGCATCAGGCAGGGATTTTAACCTTTGTCTATCTTCTTTTTGGAACCAGTTATGAAAACGAGCAGAGCGCATTTACGACCCTTGAATATATCAAGGCACATGAAGCATATATTGATTATTTAAACCTGGCCGTATTTAACCTTCCCAAATTCTCTGATGATGCCCGAGATCTTGATACCCAGGAATTTTACCATGGCGATCTGTCATTGTATTTAAATTTTACCCATCCTTTAGGGTGGGAGAGAAAAAAGGTCAAACAATTTTTGAATAAAACATTTAAAAAACAGGTGTCAGTGGGGTCGGGCATTCGTAAAAATCCCGCTTTTTTTTCATCAAACCATGCTGCTTTTTTTTCAAAATATAAGGAAAATAAATAATGATCGCTCACATTCTATCAACGGGTGATGAAGTTCTCTTGGGAGATATTATTGATACCAATTCAGGCTTTCTCTGCCAGGGTCTCAAAGATATGGGCATTGAAGTTCAAAAGATCATGGCCGTGGGTGATGATGTTGAAGCGATTGCAACCGTCATTGAAGAGATCTCGCGTAATGCAGATATCTGTCTTGTGACGGGCGGGCTTGGGCCGACCCGGGATGATCTGACAGCCCTTGCCTGTAGCAGGGCCTCCGGCCAGCGGCTTGAGTTGAACCCGCAGGCTCTGGCATCCATGCAATCTTATTTTGCAAAAAGAGGCTTTGTCCTGAACAAGGATAATGAAAAACAGGCCATGCTGCCTGAAACCTCACGTGTGCTTATTAATTACAATGGTACGGCACCGGGATTTTATATGAAAATTAACGATTGCCTGTTTTACTTTATGCCCGGCGTACCTTCTGAAATGAAAATCATGTTTGAACGAGAGATCAAACCGATATTGGCGGATGAATTCAGTCTTAACGATGATATCCTGATTGAACGGCTTACCGTGTTTGGTCTTCCTGAATCAAGGGTCGGGGCATTATTAAAAGGGTTTAAAATAAAGTTTCCCCGGATGCGGTTGGGCTTTCGGGCTGATTTTCCCGTGATAGAAGTTAAAATTATTTTAATAAATTATGATAAAGACCCCAACAAGACCTTGTCTGACATGGCCGAGGCAAAACAATGGGCCATTGACCGGCTTGAAAATAAGGTGGTATCTGAAAAAGGATTATCCATTGCCCAGGAACTGGGGCAATTGTTGACAAGTCAAAAGAAAACCCTTGCCATTGCAGAGTCATGCACGGGCGGTCTGATTGCAAACATGGTGACGGATGTGGCAGGAAGCTCTGATTATTTTTTATTTTCAGGCATTACCTATTCCAATGATGCCAAAATTAATATTTTAAATGTGAAAAGAGCGACCATTGTTGAATATGGTGCGGTTCATGAAAAAACGGCTATTGAAATGGCCCAGGGTGCAAGGATTAAAGCCGGCGCAGATTTTGCCATATCAACCACGGGTATTGCAGGGCCGGGGGGCGGGACAGAAGAAAAACCCGTGGGCATGGTATGTATCGGCCTTGCAGGGCCTTTGGTTTCCATGGCCAGAACGTACCAGTTTTCTTATGGCGACCGGTTAAGGAATAAAAAAATGTTTGCCATGATGGCGTTGGAACTTTTAAGACGTCACCTGGCAGGACTTCTTGAAACAGCTTAAAAACCAGGCCACAGATTCAGTCTCAAACTGGGCCTGATCTTTTTTTGAGGTCATCTGGTGGTCTCCGTTTTTATGGATAATCAATTGTTTGGGCTCTTTTGCAAGCGTATAGAATCAGTTCGTTCTTTTGCTGTTCATCAAGATGGTCATATCGTTACTTGTGAACCTTCATTTTTTGTAATTTTATTAGTTCTAATTTTTCGATAAAGTGTAGCCCTTGAAATGCCTAAAATTTTGGCAGTTTGAGCCATATTATACTGACTGTTTTCAAGTGTTGAAGAAATCAATTTTTGTTCCATCTCTTGTATTGAACCTGTCGGATCGGATGTGATGTAACTCTTCTTTTCTGGCAGGTTTAAGTGTTCTGGATGAAGGGTGTCTCCGTCACAAATGTGTAGGGCTCTTTGAATCACATTTTCAAGTTCTCTCACGTTTCCAGGCCAGTTATATTTCACAAGGGCCTGAATTGCATTTGGTGACAGGTGGCATTGGGGTTTGTATTTTTGAATGAAATAAAAAGCCAGGGACTGAATATCTTTTGCTCCCCGGTCTCTTAGTGGGGGAATGGTAATGGAAAGGATGTTTAGTCGGTAATATAGATCCATCCGAAACCGGTTTTGGGAAATAGCATCCTTTATGTTGATATTGGTAGATGCTATGATTCGAACCTTAACCTTTTTTTGTTTGCTGCTCCCGATTCTATGGACTTCACCGGTCTGGAGAATCCGAAGTAATTTAACCTGCATATTGTGTGGCATGTCTCCAATTTCATCGAGCAGCATCGTTCCATTGTCTGCCAGTTCGAACTTACCGGGGCGGCCCCCTTTAAGGGCACCAGAAAAAGCACCATCCACATAACCGAACATTTCACTTTCCATCAACTCTGCTGGGATTGCCCCGCAGTTTACGGGAATAAAGGGAGCTGATACGGATGGGCCAGCATTATGGATGGCCTGGGCAAATAATTCTTTGCCTGTTCCGGTTTCTCCCAGAATTAGGATGGTGGTTTCAGAAAGTGCAGCGCGCTTTGCAAGATCAATAGCGTGTAAAAATTTAGGAGAGTTCCCCACAAGATGAGCAAAGGTAAAATGTGGTTTATTGCTGGATAATTTGGCTGAGATTGTTTTTATCTTTTGTACCTCTTCGAAAACAATAACTGCACCAAGTCGCTGGCCATCTTCAGATATAACGGGTTGGGCTGAAACGATAAGATGGATATTTCCCTCTGGATGCCTGATCAAGCATTCTTTTTCTGTCCAGGTCGCCGGGTGTTTTTCCATATCATCCAAATTCAGCTTGAGACCTTTGAAAATGGATATGGCTGCACCATCCGGATTTTTGTGCTTTAAAATAAGCCTGGCTTTTGGATTAGTCATCCAGATACGGTAAGAATTGTCCACAATTAACAAGCCAGCTTGGGCTGATTCCAGTACATTGTTCAAAAAACCAGAGTATTGTAATAATTGCCTGTTCCTTTGAATTAAATGAATCTGTTTTTCAATTGATCGTGCTGCAGAGACAATCATGATCAGCGTATGGGGGTGAATAAGGTGGCTTTTCCCTGAAACCACAAGAATGCCTTGAAGTTGATTTTCTTTTCCAAAAATAGGTGCTGCTGAGCTAGTGAATTCATGGGCGATTTTGCAATAGTGTTCTTTATCATTGATTTGGACAGGGATTTTTTTGGCAAGGCAAAGGCTTGTTGCAGTGGTGCCGACATCTTTTTCCGTAAATCGGAATCCGGGAGCATAATTGCGCTTTAAAAACTCTTTTTTAAGGTCATCACTCCCGTCAAGATGGAGAATATAGCCCTCATTGCAAACAATAGCGATCATGAATTGATCCGGTGACAGCAGATCATAAAATTCATTAATATACTCATGTCCTAAATCGAGCAAGTCTTTATGATTTTGTTTCTTGATATCTAACGCTTCAGGTGATAGTTTTTTCTGGTCAGGGCGCCTGCTGTCTTTGTTGATTCCAAAGATCTCAGACCGTTTATGAGACTCGCGGATCTCATTTTTCATCTGTTCAAGTGTGAAAATTTTAAACATTTTTATGAGCGATACCTTGTCTGTCTTTTGAGCAAACA
Organism: uncultured Pseudomonadota bacterium; assembly: GCA_937880875.1. Taxonomy (GTDB): domain Bacteria; phylum Desulfobacterota; class Desulfobacteria; order Desulfobacterales; family Desulfobacteraceae; genus Desulfobacula. The sequence goes on along the minus strand of CALGRI010000218.1, from coordinate 9,731 downwards.
CAATGCCCTTTGTTTGCCTATATATATTCTTGAGTAATCAATAACATAATATATCAAAAAAACAACAATAGTTTTATTAATGTCAGAAGTAATATAGTCTCAATATGAAACATGTTTTATATTGAGACTATCATTTAAGTACCAGCCAATCATTGGTAACCTCTGGGCTGGGAATAGAAATTAAATCTCAATTTGAGACAAGCACCAACATTAATCTTTGAAGGTCAAACAGGAAGCTTCTTTTAACTAATTGTTTTTCTTTGGGGGAGCTGTTATTTAAGCCTCTGTTTTTATTGCTTTAAACAGAGTTGAGAATATGCGTTTTAGCAAATAACTGCCGTTTATGAATTACAGCGGCATGTTTTTCGCAAAATAAGATTGCCTACAAAGAAACGAATAGGTTGAAAATGTTCATGCGGAGGTAAGTATTGAAAACAGCAGACATTATCATTATAGGTGGCGGGCTTTCTGGTTCTGCCATCGGCTTGGGGCTAATGCAGAAGGGTGTGGACAGGGTCGTTCTTTTTGATGAGCAGCGTCCAACACAGAGGTTGTCAAGGGGGAATTTCGGACTAACCTGGTTTATGTGCAAAGGAGCGAGTCATCCTGTCTATGCTCAGTGGTCCAGGCTGGCCTGTAAACAATGGCCTGATTTTGCATCTATGCTGGAGGAGGAAACCGGATACAATGTTGAGTTGGAGTGGACTGGTGGCGCCGTACATGCCTTGGGAGATACTGAGTTCAAAGCACACGAGGCCTCCATTGAAAACCTTAAAACCGTCTGTGCTGAGGTGGGTCTGGATTATCCGGTCTCTATGCTTGATCGTGGGGCATTTTCAGATCTTATCCCGGATATCACTCTTGGAGAAGATGTTTCGGGTGCCATGTATACGCCAGAACAGGGACATGTAAATCCTTTAAAATTACTGGGTGCAATGCGATGCGGATTTCAGAAAAAAGGTGGGACTTTTATTGGTGGGCAAAGTGTTTATGCCGTTGTTCCTCAGCGTGATAACACGGTGGTGGTGAAAACCGGCGCAGGAGAGTTTCAGGCTAAAAAGGTTGTAATTGCCTCGGGACATGGGTCAAAACGCCTGATGATATCTTTGGGCGAACATCTCAATATCTATCCCCAACGAGGCCAGCTCATGGTGAGTCAACGCTCCAGGCGAGTTTTAAAAATTCCAGTGCTTGCCGTTCGTCAAACCATGGATGGTACTTTTGTTATTGGTTTGTCTACTGAGGACACCGCCTTGAACAACCGTGTCACAACCGAAGCAATGAAAAGTCAAGCAAGCAACGCGATCAGGCTTTTTCCGGAATTGGCAAAGGTGAACTGGATCAGGGCATGGGGAGCTATTCGGGTGATGACACCGGATGGGGCTCCGACTTACACAAAGGTTGAAGGGTATGACAATATTTTTGCAGTGGCATTACACAGTGCTGTTTCGTTAGCCCCCCTTGCTACTAATATAGTTGCTCCCTGGGTTTTAGGTGAAGTTGGTCATCCACTCATGTCAAATTTTAAAAATGGAAGATTCAATGTTTAAATTCGATGAACTAACAAAAAACGATAAGATTGAGATTATCCTGGACGGGCATGCGGTATTGTTGCCAAGCGGGATGAGTATCGCTGCTGCCTTGCTGGGAGAAGGGAAAATTATTTCTAGAATATCCCCCACTTCGAAAAAACCATGTTCTCCCCATTGTTTAATGGGAGTTTGTTTTGAATGTATGATGGAAATTGATGGAGTGCAGCGACAAGCCTGCATGACAGAAGTCAAGCCTGGTATGAAAATCAACAGACATCTTGAAAAGGAGAACCATCATGAGTGATTATGATGTAATTGTTGTTGGTGCCGGCCCTGCTGGCCTGTCGGCAGCATCCTGCCTTGCTGAGATGGGACTTGATGTGCTTTGTCTGGATGAGCAACCAAAGGTTGGCGGGCAGATTTACCGGAATATTCAAGATGCTCCAGAGGATCGGCGTAAAATGTTAGGGGAGGATTATGGCATTGGTGCGAAGATAGCAAAACGCTTTGTCAATAGTAAAGCAGCATACAAAGACAATGCCTTGGTCTGGCAGGTGGAACCTATCGGTCATGTCTGTTATTCCCATTTGGGGCAATCCAAACAGGTAAAAGCCAACTATGTTATTGCTGCAACCGGTGCAATGGAGCGGCCAATGCCCATCCCAGGATGGACATTGCCAGGTGTAATGGGAGCAGGAGCAGCCAATAATTTGTATAAGGAAGCCGGACTGACTCCTGAAGGCCTTGTCGTTCTTGCCGGAAGTGGTCCTCTCCTTTTGTTGGAAGCCGTCTTATTAATAAAAAAAGGGGTTAAAATTTCAGCCATTCTTGAAATTACACCAGTGCTTCCTTCTCCAAAAGCATTTCCCCAAGCACCAAAAGCCTTGATGAGAACCGATTTTTTATGGAAAGGCTTAAGCATGATCCGGGAGATAAAAAAGGCTGGGGTCCCTTATTATAAAGGGGTTTCTAAGGTCAAAGCCCTGGGGCTGGAGAAGTTGGAAAACGTTTCAGCAGAATCCGCTACGGGGAAGAAACTTTCTATTGATGCGGATTTGCTGTTGCTTCATTTCGGTGTGATTCCCAATACACATATCTTTCGTCAGATCGGTTGTGCGATGGCCTGGAATGATGAACAACGATATTGGTTTCCTGAGATTGATTTATGGGGACGAACTAGTTGTGAGCATATCTTTGCTGCAGGGGATGGTGCTAAAGTTTCAGGTGCTATCGCTGCCAGATACAATGGTGAAATGGCTGCTCTTGAAGTCGCGCGGTGTTCCGGGATTATATCTGAATATGAGCGGGATCTGTTCGCTGAGCCTTTGTTAAAAGCGATCAGCCATGATCATTGGCCCCGTCCATTTGTGGATAAGCTCTATGCCCCTCGTCCTGATCAATTTATTTTTACTGACGATACAGTCATCTGTCGGTGTGAAAACATTACAGTCAAAGATATTCAAAAAATGGTCCAGGAAGGAGTCTCAGACTTAAATGAGATGAAGTGCATTACCCGGGCTGGCATGGGACCTTGTCAAGGGCGTATGTGTGGTCCTGCCATGGCGGAAGTCATTGCCTGGCAAACTAAAACCTCCCCGGACGAAGCCGGGCTGATGAACATACGGCCTCCAATAAAACCGATTCCGCTAGGAGAAGTTGCAAAAATGGAATTGGCTTCCGATGGAGCACCAGGAAAGAACTGGTTGCTGGATAAAAAATAAAGAAATTTAAAAAAGAAGGGATGTAAAAATGACACAAATCAAACGGGTAGAAGCTGGGACTCGAATGAGTAAGGCGGTTATTCATAATCAAGTGATTTATCTGTGTGGTCAGGTAGCAGATAATAGTGACGAGCCTATTGGGCCACAGACCCAAAATATGCTGACCAAGGTAGATACTCTTCTTGAGCAGGCTGGCAGCGATCGGGAATATATTCTTTCTGCAACCCTTTATTTGAGGGATATGAAAGATTTTGACGGAATGAATGAAGTATGGGATCAATGGATTCCACAAGGTCATGCTCCAGCGCGTGCCTGTGTAGAAGCAAGAATGGCACGACCTGACCTGCTGGTTGAAATATCGGTTGTAGCGGCTTTAAAGAAGTAGTTGTTACTAAGTTATGAAAAACTATGAAGGGGTGAATTATGGAACGGGTTTATAGATATACATTGACGATCTTGATCACTGTTTTGGCGCTGGGAGAATTCTATGCAGTGCTCATGCGTTATGTGTTTGAGCATCCGGTAATGGGATTGGATGAAACTTTGGTTTATCCAACGTTGTGGCTTTATTTTCTGGGTAGTGTGAATGCTTCTAGAGAAGATACACAAATCAAGGCCAATGTTTTGGATATCTTTATAAAAACAGATCGTACAAAGCTTTTAGTCAGGGTGGTTGCAGATATCATGTCACTTATCATCGCACTATGGCTCACCTATTGGGCCTGGGATTATTTTAGATATGCTTTACGCGTTTGGAAAGAAAGTCCTACCTTGTACATTCCAACCTTCTATGCTGAATCTGCGTTTTTTATCGGCATGGTCTTGATGAGCTCTTATGCTGCATCATATCTGTATAAGAACATGATCAAATTAATATCTTATCCCAAACAGTCTAACCAAGGAGCGTGACATGGAACTTGAAATTGTAACTGTATCTTTAATTGCTCTTGGCGTGCTTGTCGTATTGCTCAGTTTTGGTGTACCCCTGCCGTACTGCTTTGGCGGTGCTCTGATGAGTATGACTTTTCTAGGTGGCGGAACAATGGAAGGCACCTTGGTCTGGGGTTTTTCTCAATTGTCAAACCCTGTCCTGTTATGCATACCGTTATTTGTTTTTGCCGGCACCTTGATGAGTGAAAGTGGGATAGCCGAGAGCTTGTTGAAATTTGTCAACGTGTTTGTTGGCAGGATCCGCGGGGGTTTGGGGGTGGTGGCAGCCGTCAGTTGTGCCATAATTGGTGCGATTTCAGGCAGTGGCTTGACGGGTATTGCAGCCACTGGTCCTATTCTCATACCTGAAATGGCCGCCAAGGGATACCCCAGGGGATATGCTACAGCCCTCGTGGCAAATTCCTCTATCCTTGGCTTGCTGATCCCTCCTAGTGTCATTATGATTATTTATGGCTGGGTAACCGATACCTCTATCCTTGCATGTTTTTTGGCAACCTTGGGGCCTGGTTTATTGGTAACTTTTATGTTTTGTATGGTGAATCTTTTTATGTCCAGAAAATTCCCATTAAAGCTGGATCCGCCAAAAGAAATGAAGGAAATTGTTAAAGAGGGGGTAACAATGACATCCCGTGCCCTCCCTGCTTTAATTATGCCGTTGATTATTCTTGGGGGTATTTACGGTGGTGTAATGACACCCACTGAGGCAGCAGCGGTTGCTGTAGTATATTCTCTTCCCGTTGGTTTCATGATTTACAAAGGATTAACCTTTCAGACGTTTCTAAATGCAGCCAAGAATTCTGCAACCGCAGTAGGTTCCATCATGATCATGATTGTGTTCAGTCTGATATTAAGCCAGATTTTCGTCATGGAAGATGTGCCCCAGGCTATGGTGGAAGGGGTTTTTACAATCACACAGAATAAGGTTTTATTGTTGATTTTGATCAATTTTCTGCTGTTCTTTGTAGGAATGATCGTGAATGATGTAACCTCCATCATTCTTTTGGGACCATTGTTGCTTCCACTTATGGAAGCCATTGGTGTAAGTCCTGTTCAGTTTGCTGCTATTATGGGAGTCAATACTGCTATGGGAGGAGTAACGCCCCCCTATGCCAGTATTCTTTATCTGGGAATGCGTATTGGAAAGGCTGAATTTTCCGAGGTCATAAGACCGGCAATGATTCTGATCATCTTTGGATATGTGCCTGTCGTCTTCTTGACGTCATTCTGGCCAGACCTTTCATTGTTTTTCCCCGGCTTGTTCGGATATTAATAACCTAAAATCGTAAAAAGGAGTTCAAAATGAGAATGAAACAGTTAGTAAGTTTTACAATCCTGGCGATCAGCATCATCTTTATCTCGTCAGCAGTGCAGGCTAAAACATGGAAAATTTCCCATGTTCGGCCACAGGGTACAGCCATTGATAAAGATTTGATTCAGTTTATTGATGAATTAAAAAAGGCAAGCAGTGACAAAATAAAAGCTAAAGTTTATGCGGCCAGCTCTTTGGGAGATTATACAGTTGTTCAGGAAAGGGTAGGGCTTGGAGCTGTGGAGATGGCTTGTCAGCCCCCTGCATCTGCTGCTGATAAAAGATTTCAGATGGTCTATTTTCCGTACATGGTTGAAAGTTGGGAACAGGCAAAGAAAAACTATCAAGCTGGTGGACCAATCAGGAAAGTTGTTTCAGAGCTGTATGCAGAACAGAATATTCAGTTGCTGGCTGCCTGGCCGGTATACTTTGGCGGCATCAGTCTGAACCGGGACGCGGTTGCTCCTGGCGACCCTGAAAAAGCAAAAGGAATCAAACTTCGTGTTCCGCCTATGAAAACGTTTCAGTTGCTTGCAAACGAAACTGGTTATTTGGGAACACCAATTCCTTTCAGTGATGCCTTCACAGCAGTTCAAACAGGGGTTGTTGATGGCGTTGTCGGTTCAGGAGCTGAAGGGTATTATTCTTCTTTCAGAGATGTCACCAAGACTTATATCCCTTCCAATACCCATTTTGAAGTATGGTATCTGATTATCAACAAAAAACTTTTTGATGGCCTTGACTCTGATCAAAAAGCTCAGCTTGGGCAGACAGCTACTGAATTTGAACTTCGTCGTTGGGAATCAGCTAAGGCAGACATGGCAATGAATGAAAAGAAATTGGAAGATTATGGCGCAACAATTGTCCGTATCAGCCCAGAAGAAATTGCAGCCACAGCCAAAAAGGTTCATGAAACTGTATGGCCGGAAGTCCTAAAAGATGTTGGTACTGAATGGGGTCAGGCTATTTTGGATTCAATTATCAAATAATTTTACGTCACTGATGATAAAGTTTCTCTGCAATCTAACATCCTTTAGTCTTGGCGCTGCCATTTTTTGGCAGCGCTCCATTTTGTTTATTAAGGAACTTTAAAAAATGTTCATTTAGAAGGAAGAATTAAAAGTTAAGTTCAAATACAACCCTTAAAGACTGGTTAATTTCCTGTACTTTGTCTATTGACAATCTTCCCCGAATTTTGACCAACCTATGACGATGATCTATTGGACGTGTCTGCAAACAGTCTGCTACCGATTTTTTAGATAGCCCATTATCTGATGAAGGATAAATTTCAACATTGGTTTTTATTCGAGCTTTTTTTGCACTCCATTCAGTAATTGGAACGACCTGGATAACAGGAACCCTTTCATTATAAATATCGTTAGTCACAACCACACATGGTCTAATTTTCCCAGTTTCTGAACCTTTTTTCGGATCAAGATTGACGTCAATAACCATACCTCTTTTCAGCACTATCATTCTGGCCATCCGTTTAATGCAGTCTCGGTCAATTCTTTTAAATCATCATCTTCAGAATAAATTTCAGAATATAATTCAGCGGATTTTCTTAGACTTTCAAGTTCCATTTCTTTCTTGAAAAGCTCTATAGCCTCACGAAGCATAGAGCTTTTATCCTTAAACCCATAGACTTTAAAATTATTCAAAAACTGGGCTTGCGTTTCTTTAACGCTGAATTTTGCCTGTAACATGTGGCCTCCTTTTAGGTGTTTATATTGGGGCTTTGTTTATAGGCCTATAATAGGGACCAGTGCACAATAAGTCAATGAAATTTTCAAAATCAACAGCTGTGGTTTGCCAATATAGGATCATGCCACAATATCAGCGCATTGCTACAGGTTTTTAAAATTTATTGTCAAGGCCAAATGAACTTGATATTCAGTTGGGCTTCCTGCTGTAGCTCAAGATCAAATTAACATGCATTTTCTCTCGGATTCTTTTTTGGCGAACCACACCTTTTAAGACGTCATCTGGCAGGCCTTTTTGAAACAGCTTAAAAACCAGGCCACAGATTCAGTCTCAAACTGGGCCTGATCTTTTTTTGAGGTCATCTGGTGGTCTCCGTTTTTATGGATAATCAATTGTTTGGGCTCTTTTGCAAGCGTATAGATATCATGGGCATTTGAAACTGGTACCACCTGGTCGGCATCTCCATGGAAAATCATCACATTGGAGAGATTCCGGGCTTTTTCCGTAATATTAAATAAAAGGTTGTCCTTAAAAAAGCTTAAGGGCAGGGCAGGCCGGTTTCCATTGCCATCCATTGGGATATTTTCAATGGTCCGGCTTTTTACGGGGGCGGAACACAGCACGGCCCCGCAAAGCGTGACGTCCATTTTTACGAGGGATTCCCAGGCGTTGATACAGGTGGCACCTCCCATGCTGGAGCCGAAAACCGCCAGGTTGCGGCTTGTTTTTTTGAGGGATAGAATATGCTTTATGGCATTTATGAAATCAAAAGTTCGTTTTTCAAGGGAAGTGTCTTTGACAAAATCCCCCTGGCTTTCACCGCAGCCCCTGTGATCAAACCTGAAAAAGGCAATGCCATTTCGGACAAGAAGCCTGGACAACACCTTTTGTTTTGCCGATGCTTTTGACCCCTCAAGACCGTGGGACCCGACAACAAGGGGCGGGTTTTTTACCCCTGGCAGGTGCAGAATCCCTTTAAGTAAAAATCCCCGGGAGTTCAATTCAATGTGATGAGCGCTTTTTTTCATATCTTGTCTTTATGTCATTAAACCCTTATAATATCAAGTTTTGAAAATTTGATATGATATCTGGATAAACCATTTAGCGTAAAAGAAATATATATTATGACAATTCAAAAAAGAAAAACCTATGAACTGGAAATCATTGATCTTGCCTATGGGGGCAAGGGGCTTGCAAAACCGGATGGGTTTCCGGTTTTTATCGACCGGTGTGTTCCAGGGGATCTGGTATTTGTAAAAATCACCCGGAAAAAGAAATCCTGGGCAGAGGGAAAGATGATAAACATAGTAAGGCCATCTGCCTTGAGAAACCAGGGAAAATGCCTGTACAATAATTTTTGCGGGGGATGTAAATGGCAGCAGATCGGGTATGATATCCAGCTTGAATATAAGAAAAGGCATGTGATTGAATCCATAGAACATATTGGCAGGCTCAAAGATATCCGGGTAAACGATGTGATCCCGTCGGACAAGATTTATGAATACCGGAATAAAATGGAGTTTTCCTGTGCCTTAAAAAGGTGGCTATTGCCCTGGGAGCTTGAAAATGAAGATATTAAAAAGGATTTTGGCATTGGTCTTCATGTGCCCGGCACCTTTGATAAGGTGATTGATATTCAACAATGTGAGATCATGCCGGATTTGGGCAATAAGATATTGGACGATGTCAGGCAATTCATAAAAGGATCCACTCTTTTGGCCTATGATTTAAAGACCCATGAGGGATTCTGGCGGTTTTTAATGCTCAGACACTCAAAGGCCTTTGATACATGGATGGTGAATATTGTCACACGAGTAAAGAATATTGAGGTGGTTCAGGATCTTGCAGACCTGCTGGCGAAAAAACATCCCCAGGTTAAATCTATACTCAATAATATAACGGATTCAAAATCAGGGGTTTCAATAGATAAGGAAGAAATTATCCTTTATGGTGAAGATCACATCAAAGAAAAACTGGGAAAATTTGAATTTAAAATATCAGCCAATTCATTTTTCCAGACCAATACGGGTTCGTGTGAAAAATTATATTCAAAGGTATCTGAATATGCTGCATTGACGGGTAATGAAATTGTGATCGATCTTTATTCGGGAACGGGTACCATTCCCATATGGCTTTCAGACCAGGCAAAAATGGTGTATGGCATCGAGATTGTGAAAAGTGCGGTTATTGATGCCCGACAGAATGCCCTTTTGAACGGGATTGAAAATTGTGAATTTCTTGAAGGGGATATCAAGGATGTTCTGCCAGGATTAAAACAAAAACCCGATGTGATGATTATAGATCCGCCAAGAGTTGGTATGCATAAGGATGTTGTTCAACAGGTGCTTTTAATCGGTCCTGAAAAAATCGTCTATGTATCCTGCAATCCTGCAACTCTTGCCCGGGATCTTGAAATGCTTGCCCCTAAATATGAGGTAAGAGAGATTCAACCCATTGATATGTTCCCCCATACCTATCATATTGAATCCATTGCATTGCTGATAAAAAAATAAT
>CALGRI010000217.1 GCA_937880875.1 uncultured Pseudomonadota bacterium | reverse complement strand
TCATATCATATCTCCAAAGGTCTTGTTAAAAGCTTTCTCAAGTTCTTCCATTGAAAGGTCTATCAATGCATCTTTGTCAGGGTTAAAAATTTTAAGGCGGTTGTGCTGATCTGTTACAAAACCCAGGCAAGCTGATGCAATACCTTTAAATAATTTTTCAAAAATAATTTTGTTTTCCGGGGAGATTGTAACAATGAATCTGCCGGCGGATTCTGAAAATAATAAAGCTTCCTTAGAAAGCCGGCCCCGGCCTTTATCCACTGGAAGATCCGACAAATTGACCTCAAGGCCCAGCCCCCCTGCCATGGTCATATAAGACAGATGAACGGCGAGCCCCCCCCTTGCAACGGCGTGACAGGAAGCGACAAGTTCATTTTCAATGGCTTTTTGCAATGCCCTGTATATCACTTTAAATTTATCAAAATCAACATGTGGTACATTAACACCTGTTTTATGAAAACTTTCATAATATTCTGATGCCCCAAGTTCGTTGGCCGTCGATCCCAATACATAAACAAGGTCACCGCTTACCTTTGGGTCCATGGATATACATTTAGAAACATCATCAATGACAGATGTTGCTGAAAACTGAACGGTTTCAAGGGCTGAGACCTTAACCCGTTCACCAAACTCACCCTCAAGATGGCCATCCACATACATACTGTCCTTGCCGGACAACAGAGGAATTTCGTATTTTTCGCAGGCCTCTTTCAAGGCCCGGCAGGCACGAACAAGCTGAGCTGCCTTAAATTTCCCATCTGGATTATTTTCAGGATCAAATAGTATATTTGGCCAGCAAAAATTATCCAGCCCGCCAATATGATCAAAATTTGCACCCACTGCTATCAATCTTCTCACAGCTTCGTCAATGGTGCATGTCATCATATGAAAGGCATCAATTTTTGAATACCAGGGCAAAAGGCTCTGGGTGAATGCAAGGCCCTTCTGAGATGTCAGGACCGGGCGCGTCACGCTGGCGTCAGACGGGATATTATGGTTCACACCCACCAGGGGCTTGATAACTGATCCGCCCTTAACTTCATGATCATACTGCCGGATAATCCATTCTTTTGAAGCAAGATTTGGCCGCTCAAGCATACTTAACAACAATTTATTAAAATCGGATGGCGTACTGATAACCGGTTCTGTCAGGCCACGTGCTTCAGGTGAAATCCAGATGGCATCAAATTCCCAGGAGGGAAACCCCTTGTCCAAAAGATCCATATCCACGTAGGCACAGGTTTTATCCTTATATTTGATATGCAGTTTACCCGTATCTGTATATTCGCCTATCACAGTGCTTTCAACTTCATGCTCTGCTGAAAGTTCCATATATCTGTGCAGATTTTCCGGTTTAACTGCAATGGTCATTCGTTCCTGGGATTCTGAAATCCAGATTTCCCACATATCAAGCCCTTCATATTTTAACGGCACCTTATCCAGCCACACCACACACCCGTTGGATATCATGGCAGATTCACCAATGGATGAGGACAAACCACCGCCGCCATTATCCGTAATAAATGGAATCAGGCCTTCATCACGGCAAATCAATAGAAAATCATGCATTTTTTTCTGGGTATAGGGATCACCGATCTGGACATGACCTGCAGGTGTATTTTCTGAATAACTTTCCGAAGAGGCGGTCACGCCATGAATTCCATCTTTTCCAACCCTGCCGCCACTCATGATAATAAGTTCGCCTGGAGATGTTTTCTTTTCATGGCTTGGCTTTCCTTTAACCTTACTTGGCATAATCCCCAGTGCCGTTACAAACACGAGGCTTTTGCCCATGTACCCCGGATTGAACAATGTCTGGCCAAAGGTGGTGGGAACACCACTTTTATTTCCCCCGTCCTTTACACCTTCTATTACACCGTCAAGAAGACGTCTTGGGTGAAGCGGCGGTTTTAAGGGCCCATTATAATTCACATCTCCCACACAATACCCGAAACTACCCATGAACAGTTTGGATCCAAGGCCTGTTCCCATGGGATCACGATAAACGCCTACAATACCGGTTATTGCACCGCCATAGGCTTCCATATTGGAAGGTGAATTATGGGTTTCGCCTGTAACCACATAATTATTTTCATCATCAAACCTGCCAACTCCTGCATTGTCCCACAATACAGAGATCACCCAGTCTTTTTTATCTTTGAGCTTTAAGGTTGGTTCCTGGATATAGGTTTTAAAAAGACTATTTTCAATGCATTCCTCCTTGTTGGAAATATCCTTGTACCTGAAAATTCCCTGGAAGGTATTATGATTACAATGATCGCTTCTGGCCTGGGAAATATATTCCAATTCCACATCTGTGGGTTCTGAAAGGCCCACCTTTTTTCTGGATTCCAATACTTTTGAATCCAGAAAATACTCTCGAATCACCGGAATATCCCTTGGATTCAGTGCCAGGTTTCTCTCATCTGAAATCTTTGCAAGCTGTTCATCTGACTCAATGCTGACAACTTCAAAACAGGGAGTGTGGTCAAGGATAACCTTGGCAGGTTTAACATCTGCTCCTATATCCTTATCCCATTCTTCAATGGAAAAAACTTTGAACTGCTGAATAATCGTGTTTGATAAAAGCTCAGACGCCAGTTTTTCCACATCTTCACGAACAAGTGTGTTACCTTTGAGACAGTATCGTTTTGACGTATATATGCCCTCATCAGGCCCAAAGTTTTTCCCCAAATAATCCTGAATGGCTTCCATTGCCGTTGCGCCGGGGTTATCTTTTACCCCTGGCCTGAAACCAACCCAGATACACCAGTGAAAGCCAATATCCAAGGGATTTAAGCTTGAAACCTGGGTCACGGGGTTGGTGAGAATCTCATCTTTTACCGCTTCAAGTTGATGAAGATCCAGATCTGACTCAATGGTCACGATATTAATGCATCGTGCCTCTTGAATGTTAATTCCAAAATAAGAGTCTGCCTTTTTTTTAAGAGAAAATGCTTCTGCATCCCTCAGCTCTTTTTTAAGAGCAATCTCAATACAGGAAATCATATTATCCACCACTGAACATTCTTACAATGTCATTATAAAAAACAAAAACCATTAAAGTTACAAGCACTGCTGCGCCGAATTGATTCGCTTTTTCGCGCAATTTGTCACTTACAGCTTTACCAGTAGCCGCTTCAATACCAAAAAATAACAAATGGCCGCCATCTAATACGGGAATCGGAAAAAGGTTTATGATACCGAGGTTTACTGAAAGCAGCGCAATAAACCAGGCAAACTTCATAACACCTGCCTTTGCCTGTTCCCCTGCCAATTGGGCAATCATCAAGGGACCGCCCAAGTTGTCTGCAGACACGCTTCCTTTTATCATTTTTCCAACAGAAAGCAGGGTTAACTTTACAAGCCCATAAGTATCCGTAATGGACCGCCACAGGGCCGCAAAAGGGTTAAGGCTTTTATGAAAAGATTCTCCCGTACCAATGATACCAATAACATATTTTTCAATTTCTTCACCAAATACATTTTTGCCTGGTTTTAGAACTGGAGAAAGAGCAATGCCTTTAAATCGTCCATCACGCTCTACAATAATGTCCAATTGCTCGCCCTTGCCTGCACTAATAATCCGGGAGATATCTTCAAATGATTCAATTTTGCTCTTATTTATTTCTTTGATCACATCCCCGGGCTTGATTCCGGCTGCTAAGGCAGGTGTATCTTCCATGACTTCACCCACAATAGGTTTAGCCAGGTAAACTCCTGAAAACTGGTAAAGAACATAAAAAATAAAGATGGCCAGGAAAAAATTAAAAAAAGGTCCTGCTGCAACAATGATAGTTTTTTGCAGCAATGACTTATGGGTAAAAGAAAAGTTAACATCCCCAGGGTCAATAGTGCCTCCTGGGTCTTCTCCCACCATTTTCACATATCCGCCAAGGGGTATGGCAGCCAGACAATACTGGGTTCGCCCAATTCGTTTTTTTAAAATTTTAGGTCCGAAACCCAGGGAAAATACCTCAACACCAACTCCACAGAGTCTTGCCGCAATAAAATGCCCAAACTCATGGATAAAAACAAGAATGCCAATAACTATAATAAATGCCATCGCAGAATGACCCATAAAACCTCACTTTTAAATCTCTTTTATATTTGGGATTGCGCTTTTTCGCGTGCCCAACAATCCGCTTCTATAATACCTGAAAGGTCAGGATTGTCAATCCGTGTATGACGTTCCATTGTGCTGGAAATAAGTCTAAAAATATCTAAAAAACCAATGCGTTTTTCAAGGAAGGCACAAACCGCCACCTCATTGGCAGCATTCATGACAGCCGGAAGTGTTCCTTTTTGTTTACAGGCTTCAAATGCAAATAAAAGAGATGGAAATTTTTGAATATCCGGTTTTTCAAATGTCAGAGAACCAATGGTTGTAAAATCGGGAAAATCCATTTGCAGATCGAGTCGTTCAGGTTCTGACAGGGCATAGGAAATAGCCCCCTTCATATCAGGCAGTCCCATTTGTGCCATGATGCTTCCATCTTTATATCCCACCATGGAATGAACAATACTCTGGGGATGGACTAGCACCTGAATTTGTTCATGGGTAATGTCAAACAGATGAACCGCTTCAATAATCTCAAGGGCTTTATTCATCATTGTGGCTGAATCAATTGTAATTTTATGCCCCATATTCCAGGTGGGGTGATTAAGGGCATCTTTTAATGAAATATCCTTGAATGTATCAAAAGACATTTCTCTAAACGGCCCCCCTGAAGCAGTCAAAAATATTGTTTTCAATTCTTTTTTTTTGTTTCCCTTGAGGCATTGAAAAATAGCACTGTGTTCACTGTCCACTGGCAGAATTGAAACATTATTTTCCAACGCTTTGGCCATGACTATCTCGCCGGCCATGACCAGGGTCTCCTTGTTGGCAAGGGCAATCTGTTTTTTTGATTCAATGGCGCAAAGGGCGGGTTTAAGCCCTGCCGCACCCACCATGGCCAAAAGAACCATATCTGACGACTGGTAAGCGGCGGCTTCACAATATCCAGCCTCACCAAATAAGATTTCAGGCCTGCCACTTCCCTTTAAAACCCTGGAAAGTTCCAAGGCTTTTGTTTCGTCCAGCACTGCAACCAGTTCAGGTTTAAATTCGTAAATCTGCCGGGCAAAACAGCCTATGTTATTAGCAGCTGTCAATGCCTTTACCTGGAAGCGATCAGGATGCATCCTGACAATTTCCAAAGCACTGGTGCCGATGGAACCTGTTGAGCCTAATATTGACAAGGATTTCATAAAACAAACACCAGATAGACATAAAAAACAGGAATGGCCAGAAGCAACCCGTCAATTCTATCGAGCATTCCGCCGTGCCCCGGAAGAATCCGGCCTGAATCTTTAATACTTGATGCCCGTTTCATGGCAGATTCAAATAAATCTCCAATTTGTCCGGCAATGGCAAGCAGAAAAGACCCCGGTATGGTAAGAAACGACAAAGACAGATCATGAAAAAAACATTGACAAAAAATAAATCCGGCAACCATTGAGGCTGCTATGCCACCCACAGATCCTTCAATGGTTTTGTTGGGACTGATGTTGGGAGCAAGCGCATTTTTCCCAAAAAAGGTTCCACTGTAAAATGCACCCGTATCACTGGCAAAAATAACAACTAACAGCCAGATAATCCAAAAGGTTCCCCCATCAAGTTCTTTAATGAAAATCAGAAGAGACAAGGAAACCGGAATATAAACAACGCCTAAGACCTGCTTTGCAATAATATCAAATATGGCATGATTGCCGGCAAACCGGGACAACACAAAAATAGATAAGGCCATCAGGTTCATGGCAAGGATTAAAAACAGAATTTCCCATGATCCCAGGCAGGCACTGATAATAAGCGCCATTGAAACTATGTAGGAGATAAGCTTTATAGTATTGGAAATGGGTTCTTCATCATTCCCAAAAACAATTCTCAAGTATTCGCGAATGGCAAATATGGCAACAACTGAGATCAGTATGGCAAACAATAATGTGTTGCCCTTAATGAGAATCCATAAAACTATGGGGGCAAGTATTAGTGCGGTTATCCATCGTTTGATGTGCTGCATGATATCTTACCGAACCGTCGGTCCCTCTTCTGATAATTTTTTAAAATTTCAATAAATTCATCTTTAGAAAAATCCGGCCACAAGGTATCACAAATATAAATTTCAGAATATGCAGCCTGCCACAACATAAAATTACTCAACCTATACTCCCCGCTTGTACGAATAATCAAGTCAGGATCAGGCATTGTTCTCGTGTAAAGGTGATCTGAAATAAGGTCCTGGGTAATATCCTTGGAGTCGAGCTCTTTTGATTCTATTTTTTGGGCAATTTGTTTAACCGCATTTGCGATCTCTTCTCTTGAACCATAACTCAATGCCAGATTTAAAACCATTTTATCGTTGTTTTTTGTCAACGCCAGTGTGATATCAACTTCTTTTTGAACATCCAGGGGAAGTCTGTGCTTTTGCCCTATGATATTGAGACAGATATTGTTTTTTGAAAGTTCTTCTCTTTCAGATATAATGAATTCTTTCAAAAGCATCATTAATGCTTTTACTTCAAGTTTCGGTCTTGCCCAGTTTTCCGTGGAGAATGCATATAAGGTGATCATTCCTATGCCAAGCTCTCTTGCGGTTGTCACGATGGAACGAACGGTTTGTGTGCCTTGTTCATGCCCTTTTACACGGTTCATTAACCTTTTTTTAGCCCATCTTCCATTGCCATCCATGATAATGGCCACATGAAATGGAAGTGTTTCAGGATCAGGGGGCAAGTCTTGTGTTGAGTTAGACTTCAAGAATTTCCTTTTCTTTTTTAGCAAAGATTTCGTCTAACTGTTTAATATATTCATCAGTGGCTTCCTGAATCTGCTTTTGAGCCTTAAAACTGTCATCCTCAGAAATATCCCCTTCCTTTTGAAGCTCTTTTACCATTTCATTTGAATCTCTCCGGATATTTCGAATGGCCACTTTATAATCTTCACAGATTTTAGCCACAGTTTTTGCAATCTCTTTTCTTCTCTCTTCTGTCAAAGGCGGTATCGATATTCTGATCAGTTTTCCATCATTGGAAGGTGTCAGGCCAATATTGGCTTTTAAGATCGCCTTTTCAACCTGGTTAATTACACTGACATCCCAAGGTTTCACCGTAATTAGTCTACTTTCCGGGATGGATACAGTTGCCATTTGCGGCAAGGGTGTCTGAGTGCCATAATAATCGACTTTAACTCCATCAAGTATTGCCTGGGATGCTCTGCCCGTACGTATTTTTGATAGTTCTTTTTCAAAAGCTTTTTCAGATTTACCCATTCTTTCTTTGGTTTCCTGGATCACTTCATTTATCATAACAATCTGTCCTCAATAATGGCTAACTATTTGTTATAAATCCGAGTACCGATATCCTGGCCCAAGACAGCCTTATAAATATTATCTTCCTTATGAAGATCAAACACCTGCAATGGCAAATCATGTTCCATTGCAAGGGAAATAGCTGTCATGTCCATTACATGAAGCTGTTTTTCAATGACCTTCATATAAGACAATTCATCAAACATAACAGCATCATCATGAACCACGGGATCTTTGTCATACACGCCATCAACCTGGGTGGCTTTAAAAAGAATCTGGGCCCTTGTTTCATGGGCTCTTAACACAGCCGCAGTATCTGTTGTAAAATAGGGATTCCCCGTACCTGCGGCAAAAATAACCACACGACCCTTTTCAAGATGTCGAATGGCTTTTCTACGAATAAACGGCTCTGCAATCTTGTCCATACGTATGGCAGACTGCACCCGTGTTGGAACATCACACTTTTCTAAAGCATCACAAATAGCCAGACTGTTTATAACCGTGGCCAGCATTCCCATATTATCGGCAGAAGTTCTGTCCATCCCAGCCGAACTTCCGGCAATACCCCTGAAAATATTTCCCCCGCCTACAACAATGGAGATCTGCACATTAAGGCGGTAAACCTTTTCAATCTCTGCTGCAACATAATGAATCATTTCAGGTGTAATACCAAAGCCCTGATTACCCATCAGGGCTTCTCCGCTCAGCTTAATTAAAACCCGTTCAAATTCCGGCTTTATGCTCAAGATTCTATTCTCCTATATGGAAACGTGCAAATCTTTTTATCTGAATATTTTCACCAATTTTACTAATGGTTTCTTTTAATACATCCGTAATGGTCTGTTGGGGATCTTTCACATACTGCTGACTCATCAGGCATACTTCTTTGTAAAATTTCTCCACTTTACCTTCAACAATTTTATCAATCATATTCTCGGGTTTGCCTTCTTCAAGCATTTGTGCCCGGAAAATCTCTTTTTCCTTTTCAACAACTGCCGAGTCAACATCTTCAGGGTTCAGACCCATGGGATTTGCCGCGGCAATATGCATGGCAATGTTTTTTACAAACTGCTGAAAATTTTCTGTTTTAGCGACAAAATCAGATTCACAGTTCACCTCAACAAGGACACCCAGTTTGGCACCGGTATGGATATAAGAATAAATTATGCCTTCAGAAGTTGAGCGGCCAGCTCTTTTGGCGGCTTTAGCCAAGCCTTTTTTTCTCAAAAGGTCAATTGCTTGTTCCATATCACCTTCTGCTTCGGCAAGGACCCTTTTACAATCCATAATACCTGAGCCTGTTGCTTCACGAAGCTCTTTTACCATTGCTGCGGAAATTTGCACCATTTTTTTTACTCCTTATCTTTACTGAAATCGGCTTCTTCTGCCTCTTCAACTGGTGTTATTCTTCTTTTAATTTTTTCAACGACAGGACCGTCCGTACCATCGGAAACAACTTCAAACGACACTTTTTCATCGGAAAAATCTTTCTTTTCTTCTACATCAGCTTTATCAGATTCAGCACGCTGTTTTTCTTCATAAAGCCCTTTTCCCTCAATACAGGCATCTGCCATACGGGAAGCAAACAGACGAATGGATCTGATGGCATCATCATTACCTGGAATCACGTAATCAATATTATCAGGATCACAATTTGTATCAACAACGGCAATAATTGGAATTCCTAATCTTTTACCCTCTTTTACAGCTATGGATTCATTTTTAGGATCAATAACAAAAATTGCGCCTGGCAATCTTTTCATATCACTGATACCGCCAATGGCAAACTCCAACTTGGTTTTTTCCTTGAGCATTTTTGCCTGCTCTTTTTTTGGATAATTTTCAAGGGTTCCATCATTTTCAATTGAATTTAAAAAATGAAACCGGGTGATATTATTCTTAATGGTCTGGAAATTGGTCAACATGCCACCCAGCCATCTGTTTTGAACATAAAATTCTTCAGCGCGGTTTGCTTCTTCATAGATTGCTTCCGACGCCTGCTTTTTTGTCCCGACAAAAAGGACGTCCTGACCATTGGCCGCCACATTTTTAATAAAATCATGGGCCTTTTTGAACAATTTAACCGTCTGTTGCAGGTCAATGATATAAATCCCGTTTCTTGCACCAAAGATATACCTTTTCATCTTTGGGTTCCAGCGCTTGGTCTGATGTCCGAAATGGACACCTGCTTCTAAAAGTTCTCTAATTGTAATGTAAGCCATTTGTTCTCCAAATTAATTAATGGTTTTTTTCCACCATCCAGATCATCCTTAAAATTCGACTTTTATAAAAGCACCTGATTTTCAAGTCCCTGAATGTGAGTTTTTCTTATCCAACACAAATCTTGATTTATATATCAAAAATCATTTTTTTAATCAATCGATTTTTTTAATTAAAGCCACCCTGTTATGACCTGCCAAATCCTTTATAAAATCGATGGATTCATACTCTGTATACTGCCTTGAAATACTTTGCACCATTTCTTTTTGATCAAACCCCATCTCAAGCAAAATTGTTCCACCCGGGACAAGGTAATTATGAGCGCTCTTTAAAATTAATCTGAAACTATCAATCCCGTCTCTACCCCCATCAAGGGCGAGTATGGGTTCAAATTCTTTTATTTCAGATTCCAGACCTTGAATATCTGCCGTGGGAATATAGGGTGGATTTGAAACGATCAAATCAAATCTTGAATTTTTCCTCAAACTGGAAAACCAGGAGCCTGCAAAAAAGCTTATCTTATCTTTGACTATTTTTTCGGCATTTTTTTTTGCAATTGCAAGTGCTGCCAAGGAGATATCGCTTGCAAAGTACAAATGGCGGGGAATCGCCTTTGCCAGAGAAACAATAATCGCGCCGGAACCTGTTCCCAGTTCAAGAATCATCCTGGGCCTGGAATGGCTTTGACAGGTATTTAATATTTTTAATGCCTGTTCGACAAGGGTTTCCGTATCAGACCGGGGAATTAAAACCCCCTGGGCCACCTCAAAGTCAGATTCAAAAAAGCCCTTTTCCCCGATGATATAGGCAACGGGCTCATTTTTTTGTATCCTTCTTTTAATCAAAATCTTAAAATCAAATAATTCATTTTTCTGAAGGGGGCGGTCATACTGAAGATAAAGATCAAGCCGCTTTTTGCCAAGGCAATGGGCAAGCAACATTTCAGCAGTCAACCTGGGGCTGTCAATGGAATGATTTTTTAAATAGGACTCTGTCCAGGAAAGAACCTTAATGATTGTCCAATCATTCAATTTTTTAGGCAATTTCCTTTAAAGCCTGTGCCTGATTGTATGTTGTAAGCTCATCAATAATTTCCTGGATATGACCTTCCATGATAGTATCCAGCCGATAAAGCGTTAGACCGATTCGATGATCTGTCATTCTGCCTTGAGGGTAATTATATGTCCTGATCCTGCCGCTTCTATCTCCTGTGCCCACCTGCCCTTTTCTCTCGGCAGCTCTTTTTGCATCCTCTTCTCTTACCTTGGCATCAAGGATACGGGCCTTTAGAACACCCAATGCTTTAAGCTTGTTTTTATGTTGGGATTTCTCATCCTGGCACGTGGCTGTAACTCCAGTTGGAACATGGGTAACCCGTACTGCAGAATCTGTTGTATTGACTGACTGCCCCCCGGGCCCTGAAGCCCTGAACACATCAAATCTAAGATCTGCAGGATTGATATCAATGTCAACATCTTCTGCCTCGGGAAGAACAGCCACTGTTACAGCAGAAGTATGTACCCGTCCCTGGGTTTCTGTTTCAGGTACCCTTTGAACACGATGGGTGCCGCTTTCATATTTAAAACAGCTGAATGCGCCCTTTCCCTTAACCAGGGATACAACCTCTTTAAACCCGCCCGAGCTGGAAACATTTTTTTCAATAATCTCCATGGTCCAGTTTTTGGATTCAGTATACCTTGAATACATTCTGAACAAATCTCCAGCAAAAATACCGGCCTCTTCTCCACCCGTTCCCGCACGGATTTCAATTATGACATTTTTATCATCCCGGGGGTCTTTTGGCATCAAAAGAACATTGAGTTGAGATTTTTTCGCTTCTGTTTTTGATTCAAGAACCGGAATCTCTTCTTTGGCCATGGCCCTTATTTCAGGATCATTATCTCTTAATAACTCTTTTGCCTCTTTTAACTCCTCCAAAAGCCCTTCATATTCCCTGAACTTTGGAACAATTTTATTGAGTTCCCCAAGTTCGATCAAATACGCCTGGTATTTTTTTTGATCGCTTATAACAGCCGGATCACTCAAGAGATGCTCAAGCTTAATAAATCTTTCTTCAATGCCTTTTAATTTTTCTATCATAATTTAAAAACTCAAAAGGGGTTCTTTTTTTAAGACCCCTTTTATATTGCAAATTATAGAAAGTGCTAAATAGTACCCGATCCAAACCTGCCAATTGTTTCGTCCATACACTAAACAAGTTTGCTTACGTCAAACCCTGCATATTTCTTGTTGAAACGGTCAATCCTGCCGGCAGAGTCAACCAGTTTTTGCTTTCCAGTAAAAAAAGGATGACACTGAGAACAAATTTCCACCTTGATATTCTCTTTTGTGGACCCGACTTCAAATGTTGCACCGCAAGCACAGGAAGCTGTTGATTCTGTGTATTTTGGATGTATATCTTTTTTCATTTTCTTTAAAACTCCTTACCAAGCCTTGTTTCAGGTTATCATTTAATTTTGTGCTTTTATGAATTCATCAATTCAAGAAACTCTTTATTATCCTTTGTTCCTCGCATTTTTTCAAGTAAAAATTGCATGCTGTCCACAGGATTTAAACTTGACAGCAGTTTTCTTAAGATCCATACACGGTTCAAAACCATTGGATCAAGCAGCAGTTCCTCTTTTCTCGTTCCAGATTTGTTCATGTCAATGGCAGGATAAATTCTTTTATCAGCAAGTTTTCTATCCAGAACCAATTCCATATTTCCAGTGCCCTTAAATTCTTCAAATATAACTTCATCCATTCGGCTCCCCGTGTCAACCAAAGCAGTCGCGATAATGGTAAGACTGCCACCATCTTCGATATTTCTTGCTGCACCAAAAAATCTTTTGGGCCTGTCAAGTGCATTTGAATCCACACCGCCGGACAAAATCTTACCGGAAGGCGGCATGACTGAATTATAAGCCCTGGCAAGCCTTGTAATACTGTCAAGCAAAATTACGACATCATGGCCCTGCTCTACTATTCTTTTAGCTTTCTCAATGACCATCTCTGCCACTTGAACATGTCTTTCTGCAGGTTCATCAAATGTTGAGCTGACCACTTCAGCGTCTACTGATCGTTGCATATCTGTCACTTCTTCCGGACGTTCATCAATCAGGAGAATCATTGGAATGATATCGCTGTGAGCTTTAACCATGCTATTGGCTATATTCTGCAACAGCATTGTTTTGCCTGCTTTTGGCGGAGATACAATCAAACCGCGCTGACCAAAGCCTATAGGGCACATCAAATCTATCACACGCATGTCATAATTGTCTGATTCAGCCTCAAGATTCATTTTCCGTTCAGGATAAAGGGGCAACAGATTATCAAAAAGAATGGTTTCAGCAGCAAGTTCAGGATTTTGAAAATTAACAGCCTCAACTTTAAGCAATGCAAAATATCGTTCAGAATCTTTGGGTTGTCGAACCTGACCAGAGATGGTATCTCCTGTTCTCAAATTAAACCTTCTAATTTGTGAGGGAGACACATAAATATCATCAGGACCGGGAAGATAATTATATCCAGCAGCTCTTAAAAATCCAAAACCGTCCGGGAGAATTTCCAGCGTGCCTTCACCATAAATCTGGCCGCTCTCTTCAATGTTTGCCTGGAGCAAAGTAAAAATTAAATCCTGCTTCTTAAGCCCTCCAATCCCTTTAATTTTATATTCCTTAGCAAGCTTGGTCAACTCACTAATCTTCATCTTATTCAATTCTACAAGGTTCATTCATTCTCCCAAATTTTTGGTTATTATCTTTTACAGGCTAAAGCTTATTGTTGGAGTACGCCTTTTTGAAGTCTGAAAGCCAAAAATGATATACAAACAGACATGATGTTTGAAGTTTATTATATTAACGTCAAACTAATAAAGTAAAACAATTAAGTTGTCAAGAATTCTTTTTGAATTTTATCAAAGAGATTATCAACAGATTCAAAGAGTTCCGCCATTGTTCCCTTATTTATGACAACATGGTCTGCCATTGCCATTTTATCTTCCTGGGCCATTTGCAGATCCAGCATCTTTTGAGCGTTTTCTTTTGACACCTTATCCCGCTTAGAAATTCTTTTTACAAGATCCATATCCTGGGCTGCGACAACAATCGTTACATCAAATTGCTTCTCCATGCCCAATTCAAAAAGCAGAGGCACTTCAACTGCCACTGCCTTTTTATCCTTATACATAGCATTTTCTACTTGGAGTACCATCTCGCTTAAAATTTGGGGATGTAAAATATCCTCCATTTTTTTTCGCAGTATGGCATCATCCACAATGATATTTCGCAGCCGTGTTCTGTCCAGGGTCCCATCTTTTTGGACTATAACCCGTCCAAACACTTTTACAATTTTTTCAAACCCCGGCATTCCCGGTTCCACAACCTGTCTTGCTATGACATCACAATCCAGGGTAACCAGGCCAATTGTTTTAAACCGATGACAGACAAGGCTCTTTCCCGAGCCTGCTGATCCTGTAACTGCAATCCTTAAAATTTTCATTATATTTAAAACATTGAGTTCTGCGTACGGTTTTGTCTAAATTAGTCCGCCAGTATAAACATTGACTATAATATGGCTTTATGGTAGTTTTCAAGACAATTTTTAATTATATTTTGAAAGGATTTATATTGTGGAAAGAACATTATCAATAATCAAACCCGATGGGGTTGCAAAAAACGTGATTGGCGAAGTAATCAAACGGTTTGAAACCGATGGTATTAAAATAGCCGCAATGAAAATGATTCATCTGACAAAAACCCAGGCCCAGGGGTTTTATGCCGTTCATAAAAAACGCCCATTTTTTGACAGCCTTACTGATTTTATGACTTCAGGACCTATTGTTGTCATAGTTCTTGAAGGAAAAGATGTGATTGCCAGGAACAGAAAGCTCATGGGTGCCACCAATTTTGAGGAAGCAGAAGAAGGAACTATCAGAAAAGATTATGCAACAAATATAGAAAAAAATGTTGTTCATGGTTCTGATGCACCTGAAACGGCTGCTTTTGAAATAGGGTATTTTTTCAATGCCCTGGAAATACAGAACAGATAATCCACACCATTTA
>CALGRI010000216.1 GCA_937880875.1 uncultured Pseudomonadota bacterium | reverse complement strand
AAGAAGAAGTTACTTTAGAGGAAGAAGAAGTTACTTTGTCTGAAATTACAGGTGAAGAAACCATGGAAGAGCTTTTGGGCATCTATGAGTCCAGCCTTAAAAAGTTTGAGGAAGGTCAAGTAGTAACTGGAACAGTAATATCTGTTGCCAGGGACATGGTTCTTGTAGATGTTGGTTATAAATCTGAAGGACAGATCTCTATTCGGGAATTCATTGATGAGGAAGGCAATGTAAATGTCAAAGTCAACGATAAATTTGAGGTAATGATTGAAGAGTGGGATGAAGAAGAAGAAACAGTTCTTCTGTCACATGAAAAAGCCAAAAAAGTTAAAGTTTGGGATGCAATTAAAGACATTTACGATGCAGATGGAACTATCAAAGGCGTCATCACCAGTCGGGTTAAAGGGGGCTTTTCCGTTGATATCGGGCTGCTTGGCTTTCTTCCCGGATCACAGGCTGATCTTCGACCCATCCGCAACATGGATGAAATGGTTAACAAGACCTATGAATTTAAAATCCTTAAGTACAATAAAAAAAGAAATAATATTGTCCTTTCAAGAAGGGTTCTTCTTGAAGCAGATCGGGATCAACTAAGAACTACCACTCTTGAGACCATTGAAGATGGTAAGGTCATGGAAGGTATTGTTAAAAACATCACTGAATACGGAGTGTTTGTCGATCTTGGCGGTGTAGACGGTCTTCTCCATATAACAGATATTTCATGGGGCAGAGTTAAGCATCCTTCAGAACTCTTTGCTATAGGCGATAAAATCAATGTCAAGATTCTTTCTTTTGATTTTGAAAAAGAGCGAGTATCACTTGGCATGAAACAATTAACGCCTGATCCATGGACAACTGCAGTTAAAAAATATCCTGTTGAGTCAAAAATAACCGGTAGAGTAGTCAGTCTGACGGATTACGGTGCGTTCATTGAGCTTGAAGAGGGCGTTGAAGGACTCATTCATGTGTCTGAAATGTCCTGGACAAGAAAAATTCGTCATCCATCCCAAATGGTAACTGTTGGTGAAGAGGTTGAAGCCGTTGTGCTTGACCTGAAACCAGAGAACAGAAGAATTTCTCTGGGGATCAAACAGACCGTGGATAATCCATGGGAAGTTATTTCTCAAAAATACCCGATTGGTACCATTATTGAGGGTAAAATTAAAAACATTACGGAATTCGGCCTTTTTATTGGAATTGACGATGATATTGATGGTCTTGTTCATATTTCCGATATTTCCTGGACAAAGAGGATCAAACATCCGTCTGAAGTATATAAGAAAAATGAAACCATTCAGGCAGTTGTCCTTGATATTGATAAATCCAATGAAAGATTTTCCTTGGGTATCAAACAGACCCAGGCAGATCCATGGGAATCCGTTGCCCTTCGCTATGAAGTGGGTAAGGAAATCTCCGGTGTTATCACAAATTTGACTGACTTTGGTGTATTTGTTGAATTAGAAGAAGGTATTGAAGGTCTTGTTCATGTATCGGAAATCAGTAAAGAGAATGTGAAAAGTCCTAAAGAACGCTATAAGAACGGTGAAACCATTACTGCAAAAGTAATGAACATCAATAGTGATGAAAGACGGATTGGCCTTTCTATCAAGCGCCTTGAAGAAGATGACGATGATAAGCATCTTGAAGAGTTTGCCAAGAATATGAAACCTACAACATCTTCTTTTGGTGAAATCCTGAGAAATAATATCCAGGAGCAGATTGAAGCAAATAAAATTCAAGAGCAAATTAAAGCAAATAAAATCCAGGAGCAGACTGAAGCTGTTATCCAGGAGCCGGTTGAAGCTGATATTCAGGAGCAGACTGAAGCTGTTATCCAGGAGCCGGTTGAAGCTGATATTCAGGAGCAGACTGAAGCTGTTATCCAGGAGCCAGTTGAAGCTGATATTCAGGAGCAGACTGAAGTAGATATCCAGGAGCCGATTGAAGCAAATGACACTAAGGAACCACAAAAAAAAGATAGTGAAAAAACTGATACACCTGAAAAATAATAACTCAAAACACAATACCATCGTTTCTGAGTGCTGAATAGTGTATATGGGCCGGTCAAGTAAAATTGAACCGGCCCTTTTTTTTATAAAAATTGATTATATAAGGACGTTAATATGTTTGCCAGAAGACATCCATTTTTATTTTTCCTAATGATTGTTTCCACCTGTTTGACGGTCATTTTCATTGGATTTTTTGTTCTTGCATCATTTGGTTCAAAAATATTGAATACTCAGTTTGCACAGCAGTACTCATCATCTGACGGCAATATCGGTATTGTAGAAATCAATGGTATGATATTATCTTCAAAAAAAACTATTAAGGATATTAAAACCTTTCGCGATGATGATACTATTAAAGCCATTATTTTAAGAATCGATTCTCCAGGTGGTGGCATTGGACCTGCCCAGGAAATCTACCGGGAAATTGTAAAAACCACTGGAAAGAAAAAAATAATTGCGTCCATGGGATCTGTTGCAGCTTCCGGCGGATACTATATTGCATCTGCAACTAGCGGAATTGTTGCCAATCCCGGAACCATCACGGGCAGCATTGGTGTAATCATGGAATATGCCAATATTATGGAAATTGCAAAAAAAATCGGCATTTCTCCTGTTGTCATTAAAAGCGGTAAATACAAGGATATAGGATCTCCTTTAAGAGAACTTAATGACTCAGAAAAAAAAATTCTTCAAGACCTTGTTGATGAGCTTCATCTCCAGTTTGTAAATGATGTTGCAAAGGCTAGAAATATTGATATTCAGACCATGACAACACTTGCAGACGGAAGAATGTATACTGGTGAAAAAGCGCTTAATTTAAAATTAATAGATCGTCTGGGGAATCTTGATGATGCAGTACAGTGGGCAGGCGAAATGGCCGATATAAAAGGCAAATTAAACCCTGTTTATCCCAAAGAAGATAAAATCACTTTTTTAAAAAAACTGACAAACACCTTACTCAAAGATATCAATATCACCGGCACCATAACGGATAATCTCCGGTATATCATCAATTAAAGAAATAACACTTGAAGGAGATCCTGGAACAGGACCGCCATCTATAACCACATCAATGGTGTTTACAAAATGATCATGAATCAGTGAGGGGTCATCAAACACCCGCCCATCCGGATGGGTTGCGCTGGTTGAAATGATGGGATAGCCAAGCGCACTGGCCAGTGCTAATGCAATTATATTATCCGGGACCCTTATTCCGGCAGTTCTACGCTTGGTCAGCATTATTTTGGGAACCAATTTGGATCCTGATAAAACAAATGTATAGGGGCCTGGCAATAGTCTTTTCATATTTCTATAGGCAAAGTTAGATACTTTGGCATATTGAGAAATATTTTTTAAATCAGAACAGATAAAGCTGAAGGGTTTGTTTTTATCTCTTTGTTTTATGGCATAAATTTTTTCAATGGCTTTTTTATTCATAATATCACACCCGATACCATAAAAGGTATCCGTGGGATATGCAACAATTCCGCCTTTTCTAATAATATCCACCACTCTATCGATCTGGCGCTCCTGAGGATTATGTGGATTGATTTTTAACAGCATGAGTTTTTCTTTATCAAGTTTTCCTTTGGTTTACTTCACAATTTAATAAGCAAATATTAAAATAAGCAAAGAACAAAGTAGCTATAAAAAATATTTATGTCAATCAAATCATCTTTCCCTGCTATCTTTTGTTTTTGGTATCAATATTGACCTTGCTAAAAAATGTGATATTTGCTAATTAATTCTGTTTATATACTGACTTGATTTTTAAATATGTCTGGCCGTTTAAGACCTCATTAGATTGCCGGCCTAATAGTATCAATAAACATTTTCCTTTCTGGAGGTTAACTTATGTCCAATATATTATCCGAGGAAGGACTGTCCTTTGATGACGTCCTGTTATTGCCCGACTATTCAGCTATTCTGCCTGATCAAGTCAAGACCCATACCCGTTTGACCAAAGAACTTGAATTGAATATTCCCATTGTCAGTGCAGCCATGGATACTGTTACGGAAGCATTGACAGCCATTAGTATGGCAAGGGCAGGTGGGTTGGGCTTTATTCACAGGAATCTGAGTATAGAAGAGCAGGCCATTGAAGTTGATCGGGTAAAAAAATCAGAAAGCGGAATGATTGTTGATCCCATTACGGTCCATCCAGATGTTTCCATTTCAGAAATTTTAAAAATTATGGCCAAATACAGGATTTCCGGAATACCTGTGACGGAAGGGGATAAACTTGTCGGTATTGTGACCAACAGAGACTTAAGGTTTGAGACCCATCTGGAAAAATCTGCAAGAGAAGTTATGACCACTGAAAACCTGATAACAGTTCGGGAAAAATGTACCCTTGAAGAATCCAAGATCATGCTGCACAGGCATAGAATTGAGAAGCTTCTGGTTGTGGATAAAGAGGGCAAACTCAAAGGCTTGATCACCATAAAAGATATTGAAAAAATAAAAAAATATCCCAATGCCTGCAAGGATTCTTTGGGCAGGTTAAGGGCAGGTGCTGCCATTGGTGTCGGGTCTGACATGATGCTAAGGGTTGAAGCATTGTTAAATAAAGGGGCAGATGCCCTTGTAATTGATACTTCCCATGGCCATTCAAAAAATGTGATTGACGCTATCAAGAAAATTAAAAATGCTTTTCCACATTGCCAGCTTATTGCTGGAAATGTGGCCATGGAAGCTGGTGCAAAAGCCTTGATAGATGCAGGAGTAGATGCCGTTAAAATCGGTATTGGCCCGGGATCAATTTGTACCACCCGTATTGTTGCCGGGGTTGGCGTACCTCAGTTGACTGCCATTCGAAATTGTAATGAGATTTCAAAGGCAAGCGGTGTTCCGATTATTGCTGATGGTGGGATCAAATTTTCCGGTGATATCACAAAAGCTTTGGGAGCAGGTGCTGATTCTGTCATGCTAGGAACCCTTCTGGCAGGCACTCAGGAAAGTCCGGGTGAAATTGTCCTATACCAGGGTCGTTCCTACAAGGCATACCGAGGCATGGGGTCAGTTGAAGCAATGAGACAAGGCAGCTCAGACCGGTATTACCAGAAAGATACGGGCGAAGACGACGAACTTGTTCCTGAAGGCATTGTTGGCAGAATTCCTTTTAGAGGAACGGTCAAAGAAAATATTGTTCAGATGATTGGTGGTCTTAAGGCTGGCATGGGATATCTGGGGGCAGCTTCAATCCAGGAACTTCATGAAAAGGCAAGATTTATTAAAATAAGTTCTGCAGGACTTAAGGAAAGTCATGTGCACGATGTTGTCATTACCAAAGAGGCACCAAATTACAGGGTTGAAAGCAATTAATCAAGAATGAGCATATTGCCATCGCCATTTTATCATCTTCATCTTCATACTGAATATTCGCTTCTTGATGGGGCCATAAGACTGGATTCATTGTTTAAACGATGCCAGGAATATGGTATGGATGCAGTATCCATTACTGATCACGGCACCATGTTCGGTGTTGCTGCATTTTATGAAAAAGCCAGGAAACAATCCATCAAACCCGTTATCGGGTGTGAAGTATATGTTGCTCCCAGAACTTTGAATGACCGGACCCAGATAGATCATAAGGGATTGAGACATTTGGTTCTTCTGGCAAAAGATCGTGAAGGATATGTCAACCTTTGCAAACTGGTTTCCATTGCCCAGCTCAAGGGGTTTTATTATAAGCCCAGGATTGACAAAGAACTTCTTGCTAACAATTCAAAAGGATTGATAGGGCTTTCTGCTTGCCTTAAAGGGGATATTCCCAAAAATATTATTCAAAATAATATGGATGCTGCAGATGACGCAGCAAGATTTTATCTGAACACCTTTGGTGAGGGAAATTTTTTCCTGGAAGTCCAGAAAAATGGAATAGGAATTCAAGATAAGGTTAATCAGGGAATTCTTGACATCAGTCAGCGTTTGTCTATTCCCATGGTGGCCACCAATGACTGCCACTATCTTTCCAAGGGTGATGATAAAGCCCATGAAATACTGCTTTGCATTCAAACAGGGGATACACTTAACAATCAAAACAGATTCAAATTCGATTCTGACCAACTGTATTTTAAGTCGACCCAAGAGATGATCCAGTCTTTTGGCGATTATCCAGGTGCAATTGAGAACACAAGGGAAGTGATTTCAAAATGCAATGTTGAATTTGATCACAAGACCTATCATTTCCCAAGATATGCACAATCCTCTGAAGAGTCTGAGGATGACATATTCAAACAAAAGGCCATGGAAGGATTTGAAAAAAAACTTAAGCTTATTAAGATTTCAAATCCAGATATTGACGAACAGGTTTACAGGAATCGAATTGAGTATGAAATCAGTGTGATCCTTGGCATGGGATTTCCTGGATATTTTTTAATTGTTGCTGATTTTATAGAATATTCAAAAAAAATCAATGTGCCGGTGGGTCCTGGAAGAGGCTCTGCAGCAGGCTCCATGGTGGCCTATGCAATGGGTATTACAGCCCTTGATCCCATTGAGCATGGCCTGATTTTTGAGAGATTTTTAAACCCTTCCCGTATGAGCATGCCAGATATTGATGTGGATTTTTGTATTGAAGGTAGAGATCAGGTTTATAAATATGTCATTGATCGGTATGGCGGACCTGAGTATGTCTGCCAGATTATAACTTTTGGAAAGCTTAAGGCCAAAGCTGTTATCAGGGATGTGGGAAGAGCAATAGGCGTTCTTTTATCCGAGGTGGATGAAATTGCCAAAATGATCCCGGATAATGCAAAAAACCTGACACAGGCCATTGAAGCTGTCCCGGCAATCGAAAAGAAATGTGCTGAGTCAGAAGAAAAGACTTTGATGCTGGAAATATCCCTCCTTTTGGAAGGGTTGCCAAGACATGCATCCACCCATGCAGCCGGGGTTGTGGTTTCTGATAAACCTTTAAACCAATATCTGCCCTTATATAAAGGCAAAGAGGGTGAGACCCTGACCCAGTTTGACATGAATTATGTTGAAAAACTCGGGCTGGTTAAGTTTGATTTTCTAGGATTAAGAAATCTCACTGTTATTAAAAATTGTATTGAATTGATTAAAAGCCAGGGGAAAACACCGCCGGATCTCCTGAATCTTGATTATAATGATGCCAAAACTTTTGAGCTGTTACAAAAAGCCGACACAACAGGGGTGTTTCAGCTTGAAAGTTCAGGTATGAAGGATTTGATTTCAAGACTAAAGCCGGCAAGCTTTTCTGATATTGTGGCTCTGGTGGCCCTCTACCGCCCGGGTCCTTTGGACAGCGGCATGGCAACTACCTATGTGGAACGCAGGCATGGCCGGGAAGAAGTGGTCTATCTTTTTGAAGAACTTGAACCTGTATTAAAAGAAACCTATGGGGTAATTTTATACCAGGAACAGGTCATGAAGATTGCCGCTTTAATTGCCAATTATTCAATGGCAGATGCAGACGGGCTTAGAAAAGCCATGGGGAAAAAAATTGTTGCCATGATGGAACAACATCGTGAACTCTTCCTGAAAGGGGCTAGAGAAAACAATCATGATCCTAAAAAAGCTGGAGAACTTTTTGATTTAATGGAAAAATTTGGTGGATATGGCTTTAATAAATCCCATAGTGCGGCCTATGCCCTTATTGCCTATCAAACAGCTTATTTAAAGGCTAATTTTGCCCTTGAGTTTATTGCTGCCTTAATGACCAGTGAGAGAAACAATTCCGATGCCATCATAAAATATATGGATGAATGCCGGACCCATAAGATAAAAGTGCTGCCACCGGATGTGAACAAGAGTGGTGCGCATTTTAACGTGTCTGACGGATGTATCAGGTTTGGTCTTGCTGCCGTGAAAAATGTGGGTGAAGCAGCAATTGAATCTATTGCTGAAATAAAAAATAAAGAAAATGAATTTGAAAGCATTTATGATTTTTGTGAGCGGGTCAATGTTGGTAAGGTGAATAAAAAAGTCCTTGAGGCATTAATCAAGTGTGGGGCCTTTGATTCTACAAATACCCGGCGCAGCCAGATGATGGCCGTTCTCGAAGATGCCCTGGATCATGGATCAAGAATACAAAAGGAAAAAGCTGATTCACAACTGGATCTGTTTGCAGATTCAAATATGGGAACCGCACTTCCTGAAAGCACTCCCAAACTGCCTGATATTGAAGAGTGGGACGATTCCATGCTGTTGTCCCTGGAAAAAGAAACTCTGGGATTTTATATTACAGGACATCCCCTTGATAAATACGAAGATTTGATTCAAAAATATACCACAGTTAATTCCGTAAATATTCAGGATGTTGCTGATGGAAAAATGATCCGCATGGCTGGTTTTGTGAAAATTCATAAGCTGCACAAAACCAAAAAAGGGGATATGATGGCATTTAGCGCCATCGAGGACCAGTCCGGCAGTATTGAAGTTGTGGTATTTCCCGAAGTCTATGCAAAAGCACACATGCTTCTGGCCAATGAAGAGATTGTTATTCTGGAAGCAGAAGTTCAGAAGAATGAAAATATTGTCAAACTTATAGCAGACAAAATAGTTCCCATTGAAAAGGCGCCGGAAGAGTGGACCAATGGCATATTGATCAAAGTTGATACTCGGGAATCTTCCGTGGATACACTTGAAAAACTTAAATCCATTATTGAAAATTTTCCTGGTGATTGTAAGGTCTGTTTAAAAATAGGAATAGATGATAAGCCGCCGGTACTGGTTAAACTCTCTGATGAATATATGATTGATTCAAGCCCGTCTTTTTTTGCCAAAGTGGAAAAATTGCTGGGCAAGGGCGCCATTGAAACCAGATGCGCCGTTGTTAAAGAGAAAGAAAAGAAAAAAAAACCCTGGCTGAATAAAAAAAAGACATCTTAATTGCAAATGAAACATTTGATTTTATTTTGAAAGGAAGAAAAATGAGCTGGTTGGGAAAAATGATTGGAGGAACCATAGGGTTTGCTTTGGGCGGTCCTTTGGGTGCTATTGCAGGGGCTGCATTTGGGCATACATTTGTGGATAAAAAGGAACAGGTATATCTTTCATCAAGACCTGGAACACATGATACGCTTTCTTCAAATGAGGAGGCCCAACTTGTTTTTTTTACGGCAGCATTTTCCATGCTGGCTAAAATATCCAAGGCTGATGGCAATATAACTGAACATGAAATATCTGCAGTTGAAACATTTATGAGGCGGGATCTTCAGCTGGATATGAACAGTCAGCAGACTGCGATTAATATTTTCAGACAGGCCATTGATTCCAATGAAAGTTTTGATGCATTTGCAATACAATTTTATTCTGTATTCAGGACACAGCCCAATATTATCGAGCTGATGATGGATGTGTTGTTAAGGGTTTCTACGGCAGATGGATCCATTTCCAATGAAGAAGAAGCCATTCTCTTATCTGCCACCCGGATTTTCAATTATTCCAATTCAGACTATGCAAGGCTGAAATCAAAATATGTAAAAGAGACTAATAAATACTATGCTGTCCTGAAATGTGACGAAGCCTCATCCAATGAAGAGATAAAAAAACAGTATAGAAAGCTTGTTAGTGAATACCATCCTGATAAAATAGAAGCCAAAGGGCTTCCTGAAGAGTTTATCAAATTTGCCAATGACAAGTTCAAAGAAATCCAGGAAGCCTATGAAAACGTAAAAAAGGAAAGAGGCATTTAGTGCCCGAACGAAAACCGCTAATTTTCCAGATTACTAAAAAAGACCTTTTTCCTTGGCAATATTCATATAGGTTTCAACAAGATTGGCCGGCGGTTCGATCTTTTCTGTCTCTGCCTTGTCTTTTAGAGACATTGCATCAAACTCACAGACAGTGACACACAGACCGCAACCAATGCACCTGTCCAGGTTTACCATGGCCACATTTTCCCCTTCATCCGTATCAATTGCGTCCATGGGACAAATTTGCCTACAGGAAAAACATCCTGTACATTCATCAGGATCCACAAAGGCCTGGAAGTTGGAACTGACAATTTTTGCCGGGGCTTCAAAATTTTTAATGTTTTTCAGAATCTGGCAGCAGCATTCACAGCAAAGACAAATATTCATTGGTTTTTTTGCATTGGACGGTTGGGCAACAAGCCCCTGTTTCTCAGCCTCTTTAACAATGTCCAAGGCCTCTCCCTGGGATATTGTCCTTCCAATACCACGGCTTTCATAGATATAAGCACTCCCGCCAAATATAAGACAGGCTTCACTTATTTTATCACAGCCCTTGTCCATGATCGTATGTTCTTTTCTGCAGATGCACGGGGCGACAAGAATTTTTGACTGAGATTTGATGATGTTTTCAACCTGTTCATAATCCATGATATTCAGTTCTGTGTTTACGGATTTGGCAACGGGAATCACTCTGAGCTGCTGGGTTTTGTTTTTATACTGGTCTTTTATCAGGTAAGGAACATATTCATTGAAATCTCTGATCAATTCCTTGGTCAGCCTGTTGACCTGATATTCCCAGATACCCACCACAAACTGAAGGAACATGAAGGTGTTTTCCTCATTTCTGTTGATATGGATAATCAATCCTTTTTTGCCCATTTCAATTAACAGAGGCTCTATTTCACTGGGGTCTTTGCCGGCTTTTTTAGCGATTGCTTCCACAGGTTCAGGCATCAGTACGAGACAGAGGGCAAGTTCTGCTTCCTGTGTTGTAAAAAGCTGTTTTAAAATCCTTAGTTCAACCCCTGATTCAGTTTCTGGATAGCCGCTGGGAGTATTATCAAGGTGTATAGCAAGTTTCTTGTAAACATTTTCCATGGTGTAAATCTCCGATAGTTTATAATTAGTCTATATTTTGTTTAAAATCTTTCCTATAAGGTTCAGGTCTTTATCACATTGTCCAGGGATAAGATCAACAATTTTACCTTTCAGGTCATGCCTATCATTTAAAAAAACACTTAAGTAGTTAGAGGTTACAGCCTTGAGCATGCCTGTTTTGATGTCAGGTTTATTTTGGACTATACCTTCAAGTTTTTTATTTAAATTGGCAGCAATAAAAGTCTTTCGTTTTGCTTTGTCAAGTTCCCGCATCCTTATACATCGTTGTTTAATAATTACAGGATCAATCTTATTATCAAAATGATAGGCCGGGGTTCCTTTTCTGGCAGAAAAAGGAAAGACATGGAGATAAGATATGGGGAGCCTTTTGATCAGTTCATAGGTATTATTAAACTGTTCTTCGGTTTCTGAAGGAAATCCAATTAATGTATCCACGCCAATGCCTGCGCTGGGAATTTTTTCATGGATTTTATGGATGATATCTTCAAACAATGCAACAGTATATGGCCGTTTCATTTTTTTTAAAATATCATCATCTCCGGATTGCAGCGGGATGTGGAAATGATCGCATAAAATATTCCCATGCTTTGCAAGATTAATAATACCGTCGTTGATCTCACCGGGTTCAATGGAGCTGAGTCTAACCCTGTAAACAGGTTTTTCATGGTTTATTTTTTCCAGCAACTGCAAAAGAGATGATTTTTTTTTTAAGTCACTACCATACATTCCTATATGAATTCCGGTGATGATTACCTCTTTGAATCCTGAATATTTAAGTTCATTTAAATGTTGAAAAACCTCTTTTTCAGGCATGCTCACCGAAGATCCCCTGGCATAGGGAACAATACAATAGGTACAAAATGCATCACAGCCATCCTGTATCTTCAGATATGCCCGGGTCATTTCCCCTTTTACAGCATGATCAAACCCCAGAAAAGAATTTGTTTTGCTGTGATCGGTCTTTTTAAATGTCAGAGGCGAGTTGTTCTCACAAATAGCGGTAATATGGTTTGCGATTTTAAGCTTGTCTTTATGGCAGATAATCTGACCAAGCTGATCAATTTTTTTTATTTGGTCAGGATCGGTCTGGGCATGGCAGCCTGTGACAATGACTTTTGCATCGGGATTTTCTCTGATAATTTTTCTAATGGCCTGTCTTGACTGCATACTGGCTTTTGATGTAACAGCACAGGTATTGATGATAAACACATCAGTGTCCTGTTTTTTGCCACCCTTTATCCAGCCCTGTTCCTTAAGGCTTGCAGCAATGCCATCACTTTCATATTGATTGACTTTGCATCCCAGGGTTTGAATGTAAAATTTTTTCATTGAATAATTCCGGCTCCCAGGACTCTGGCATCCTTATAAAAAACTGCAGCCTGTCCTGGAGTAATAG
The DNA here is from genome assembly GCA_937880875.1 of uncultured Pseudomonadota bacterium. Taxonomy (GTDB): domain Bacteria; phylum Desulfobacterota; class Desulfobacteria; order Desulfobacterales; family Desulfobacteraceae; genus Desulfobacula. The sequence continues at coordinate 58 of CALGRI010000216.1, read as the reverse complement.
CATTCTGGGGTTCATCAAACACAAGTTCTCCGCAAGATCCGTTTAAAGACAGTGATGA
>CALGRI010000215.1 GCA_937880875.1 uncultured Pseudomonadota bacterium | reverse complement strand
CCGGATCAAAGCCTTCATCTAAATATGCGTGGGCCAATTTTTCTATTTCGTCTTCCTCGGCATCAACAATGTACTGGGCAGCCATTTTCATGTATTGTGCTTTATCCATTTAATTTGATCTCCTTTTTTTATTTATTGTTTACTCAGCTTTCGACCCTGAAATCCGGTAACTCTGAAAGTTGAGTTGTTTAGTATCATTTTTTTCAAGACAAACACATTCTCCTGGCAACTTTTTTCACATCTAGTGCAGGCAAGACCCATACATCGGGCAAGATCCAAGGTGATGGCAAAATTGTTTTCCTTTTCTTCCAGACAAAGTGCATTTTCAGGACATCCCTCAATACAGGCATTGCAGCCAGTGCACCCTTTGAAAACAATCGTTTTCTGCTCACCGATATTGGAGATAATCCTTAAGCCCTTGATTCCCAAATCCGGAATATCCTGATGAACGGTCTTTATTACTTCGGAAATGACCCTTGTCTCATTCAAGGCAGGAAGACCGAACTTTTTTAAAAACCGATGATATTGATCCATGGGCATCCCTTCGGTCCAATAAGACAATTCCAGTATATAAATCCGTTCAAATGTCCTGGAATCGGCAAACATGCAGTGATGCTGTCTTAATTCAGCGGCAATCTGCTCCATATGCCAGAGTTCGTCCACGTTCCTGACCATGTCGCATGCCATGGCCAGAGAAGAGTTGCCGATCTGATATATTCGTTTAACCCCCTTTGGTATCATGCCCACTTTCTGCGCTTTGATCGCGTCCACATAAGTCCCGGAAGCGCCACACATGTAAGCGGTTTCAATATCATCCAGACCAATTTTTGCCGCCTGGCACAAAGCGATATGACCGGCTCTGATGGCACCGATGGCCTTGCCCGCCTCTTTAAGATCTTTCTCGATAAAGGTGACTCCATCGGACAGATGAACGGCAGCATCAGAAGTCATGATTTTAGGAAGCCGTATGAGTCCGGCTTCCAGCCCCTGGTCGACCAGGGCCACAACTCCGGTCCCGGTTATGCCCTCGGCCTTTACCTTCCCTTTTTCAATCAGGGTCCCTGTTGAAGGATCGATGGTATCTCCGGCTTGTACTGCCATAGTTCGATCAAGGACAAAGGTTTTCAAGCTTCCCTTCAGGAGGCTGTCTTGTCCGGATGTTTCCAAACTGCTGTCATCACCGTCAATACCCGGTACAAAGGCAACATCACAGATGGCACCGGGAAGTGCCAGCAACCCATCCTTGATATGCTGCCCTTCCAGGGCCGGCCCGGCTGCAGTTGAACCCGTGTATACAATTTTGTTAACCATCAGCGCCATTTCAGCATTGGTGCCATAATCCGTGGCAATGGCGATCTCATCCTTTTCCAGCATGCCTGTCTGGATCATCATGGCCAGGGCATCAGCGCCGATTTCATGTCGGACGACTGGAGGAATAAGAATATCTGCATCAGCCGGCAGATTGAGTCCTGAAATTTCGCAGGCCTTGATGATTCGAGCATCCCTTTTGGGAGCAACCACACCCAGGGCTTCGAGCTTGTGTTTTCCCGCATATGCAAGATCCCTGATTTCGATCTGCTGAAAAAGTGATAACTGGATCGGGTTACCGCAGACAGCCAGCCGCACCACGTCACCATTTTTAATCCTTAAGTGATCAATCACCGTATTGACCGCATGAACCATAACCTCATGGGCCCTCTCAAGACCCAGCTCAATGGCAAAATGAAGATGATCCATGACATTGGCACCCGGAAGGGGGTGCCGGGTGGTGACAGCCGTGGATATAATTATTCCGTTTTGATCCAGATCCAGAGCCTGCCCTCTAAATCCGCTCGTACCCAGATCCAATGCAATACCGATTCTTGCCATTAATGCGCCCTGGCCACTTGCAGCATGGCCAAAAGGTTTTCATTGGGCGTACCCGGCCCCACGGCACAGCCCGGTGCCAGGATCTGGATGCCGTCTGAAATAGACTGTTCCGCCGCCTGTTTAATCTCTTCAGGTCCATTTAAAAACAATGTGGTTGCCACGTCTACACCACCCAGCAATACAATATCCGGGCCACATTTTTCTCTGATATCCCTGGGGTTTGATTTGGTGTCCAGGCTGAGAATATTCGCCCCGGT
>CALGRI010000214.1 GCA_937880875.1 uncultured Pseudomonadota bacterium | reverse complement strand
TGTATAATAGTATGCAAAAAAATAAGAGCATTGCTAATTTTGTTTGATTTTTTACAATAAAAAGGGGCTTGATATGAATGAGCTTTCGCAAGAAGAATCCGAACCTCCCTTGAGTATGGATTTATCATCTATTGATATACATCTATCAACAAAAACAGAAACAAAAATCCAATTATTCAAAAAACATGACATACTAACTTCAGATTTCAGTATTATTAATCCCAAGGCAGATGAATTTCGAGAAAACTTTTTCCCCCAGGCTACAGAAAGGCAATGGAACAACTGGAGATGGCAAATTCAAAACAGCTATACAAATTTCAAAAAACTTTCAGAAATCCTGGATATAACGAATATTGATAATTTTGATTTCCTGACAAAATCAAGAAAATTACCCCTTCGAATCACACCCTACTATGCCAGCCTTTTATATGGAAAACCGACGGATTACGCTTTGACAAAATCAGTTGTTCCAAACAGGCTGGAACTTCTTGTATCTCCCGGAGAAGAAAATGATCCTTTGCACGAAGACTCAATGTGCCCCGTTGGGAACCTGGTTCACCGCTATCCAGACAGGGTTTTACTGCTGTCTACAGGATTTTGTTCTGTTTATTGCCGGTATTGTACACGGTCGCACATGGTTTTAAAAGACAAAAAACACTATGGGGTTAAAGCCTGGGAAAAATCAATAGACTATATCCGGAACAATGCCAGCATAAGAGACGTGATAGTATCAGGAGGAGATCCGCTGACAATGCCTGATAAGCATATTGAATTTTTATTATCATCATTGCGGGCCATTCCCCATGTTGAAATGATAAGATTGGGAACAAAAATCCCAATGGTTCTTCCCCAGCGCATCACAAACAAACTGGTAAAAATGTTAAAAAAGTATCATCCTTTTTATATGAGTATCCACGTCACACATCCTGATGAAATAACCCCGGAAGCCACTGAAGCCTGTAAACGTATTGCAGATGCCGGAATACCCATGGGAAGCCAGACCGTTTTACTCAAAGGGGTAAATGATCAGGTGGATACCATGAAAAACCTTGTTCACAAGCTCTTAAAGATCAGGGTAAGGCCTTACTACCTGTATCAATGCGATCCCATACCCGGTTCTTCTCATTTCAGGACTCCCGTGACAAAGGGGCTTGAGATAATCCAGGGATTACGCGGATTTACCAGTGGCTATGCCATACCACACTATGTTATTGATACTCCCGGCGGCGGTGGAAAAATTCCTTTGCTTCCAGAATATTTTCAAGGCCGGGATGGCAATAATATCGTGTTAAAGAATTTTGAAGGCAAAACTTTTAAATATTATGATCCATTTTAATGGCCATGTTTAAGATAAGGAAGATAACAGATACCTATCTTCCATCAAATTCAGCGGCTATCAGCCAGGTTTTTAACATATTAAGACTTCATTTCCCTTCTGTTAAAGAAGAAAAAATAAATGAAATTCTTGAGCAGATGAAAGACCCTCTGAAATACAAATTTTCCGTCAGTTTATTTGTTGCTGAAGATGGCAGATCCAATGTCAAAGGGTTTGCCATTCTGTTTTATATGCCGGATAAAAATTTTTGCTATCTGGATTATTTAGCCGTAAAGCCCGGCAGAACTTCTTCAGGAGTGGGCGGTTCTATATACCAGCGGCTGAGGGAAGAGGCACAAATGCTTAAAGCCATTGGTATTTTCATGGAGTGTCTTCCTGACGATGAAAAGCTTTGCAAGGATAAAAAAGAGATAAAACAAAACAAATCAAGGCTTGCTTTTTACGAAAAATATGGTGCAAGGCCTATCATTGGAACAAAATATGAAACCAATGTTAACCCTGAAGACGACTGCCCTCCCTACCTTGTTTTTGATGATCTGGGGAATGATATCAGGCTTTCCTCATTACAGGCGAAAAAGATTATCAGAACCATTCTGGAAAGAAAGTATCCGAATTATTGTCCTGAAAACTATATAAAAATGATTCTGTCTTCAGTACGTGACAATCCTGTAAAAATAAGAGATTTTAAATACATTATTAAAGAACGGCCTATTGAAAAAAATGTTCACGTCACAAATGAAATTCCTTTGATAATCAATGATAAACACGATGTCCATCACATTAAGGAAATAGGATATATTGAGTCGCCAATACGTATAAAAAGCATTCTAAAGGAAATTGAGAAACTAAATGCTTTTAAAATCAGGCCTTCCAGAGGATACCCTGATAAATACATAACCCAAGTCCATAATATTAAATATTTTAATTATTTCAAGACTATATGTGATAAACTGCCTGAAGGAAAATCCATTTACCCTTATGTTTTCCCTGTTCGGAATAAAACGCGGCCACCCAGGGAGGCTTCAGTACTTGCAGGGTATTATTGTATTGATACCTTTACGCCCATAAACAAAAACGCCTTTTTGGCAGCTCGATCCGGCGCAAATTGTGCCTTGACCGGGGCAGAACTGTTGCTGGAAGGATGCCATACAGCCTATGCTCTGGTGAGGCCGCCTGGCCATCATGCTGAAAAAGATGTCTTTGGAGGATTTTGTTATTTTAACAATTGTGCCATTGCTGCAAATTTTCTTTCAAAATATGGGAAAATTGCTATTTTAGATATTGATTATCATCATGGCAACGGGCAGCAACAAATTTTTTATGATAGAAAGGATGTTCTTACTATTTCAATTCATGGGAATCCTTCTTTTGCATATCCATATTTTACGGGTTTTGCTGATGAAAAAGGCGAGGGGGAGGGACAAGGCTTTAATTTGAATCTTCCTTTGAAAAAAGAAATTTCCGGCAAAGAGTATATTATTTATTTGAAAAAGGCCGTCAAAGCCATCAAAGCGTTTAATCCTGACTATTTAATTGTAAGCCTTGGATTTGACCCGGCAAAGGGTGATCCAACAGGCACATGGTCTCTTACCTCAGCCGATTTTGCAAATAATGGGGCCGAACTGGGAAAGTTTTTGTATCCGGTTTTATTTGTCCAGGAAGGCGGCTATAAAAACAGAACCCTTGGCGTAAATGCAAGGAATTTTTTCCAAGGATATTTATCAACAGGAGTATCTAAGAAACTATGAAAATTGGACTTACCTATGACCTTAGATCAGATTATTTAAACCAGGGTTATTCATCGGAAGAAACGGCTGAATTTGACAAGGAAAGCACTATTGAGGGAATAGAACAGGCCATTCACCACGCAGGATTTAAAACCGAGCGCATAGGCCATGTACAAAGCCTGATGAAAGCGCTTCTGGAAAATAAACGCTGGGATCTGGTTTTTAATATTGCCGAAGGCTTATATGGCGAAGGCCGTGAATCTTTAGTCCCTGCCTTACTTGATGCTTATAAAATACCCTATGTGTTTTCAGGCCCTGTTACCCTGGGGATTGCATTAAATAAAGCTTTTGCCAAGCAAGTTGTAAGGGACAGCGGAGTAAATACCCCGGCATTTCACGTTGTATCTCAATTATCGGATATAACTGATATTAGGCTTGAATATCCGCTTTTTGCAAAACCCATTTCCGAAGGAACGGGAAAAGGGATTGATTCAGCTTCTGTGATTAATTCAAAAAAAGAATTGGAAATTGTATGTGCCAATCGGCTTAAAAAATTCAATCAGGCTGTTCTGGTCGAGGAATTTTTGCCTGGCAGGGAATTTACAGTGGGGGTTCTGGGCAGTGGCCAAGAAGCATATGTACCAGGAGCAATGGAAATCATTTATAAGCAAAAGACTGATAATATTTATTCATACACCACCAAAGAAAATTATCTTGATCTTGTAGAGTATGTGGCCGTTACAGGAGACTTGCTTGAAGAATGTAAATCCGTTTCTTTAAACGCATGGCGCGCTTTGAATTGCCTGGACGGGGGAAGAGTTGACGTGAAGATTGACCGGAATGGCAGCATCAGCTTTATTGAGGTAAATCCTCTGGCAGGACTTAACCCGGTTATTTCTGATCTGCCGATTCTCTGTCAGCTGAACAATATATCTTATCAGGAAATCATTGATGCCATATTAAAGTCAGCCATAAAAAGACATTTTAACCCATGAACTTAAAAGTTATCATACTTTACAATCAAATACTCAGCAATGCCCCTGATGAGATAGATGTTATCAATCAGCTGGATTTGGTAAAGAAGGCATGTGAGACGCTAAATTGCCGGGTGGTTTGCCATTCTGTCGGCCGCAATTTAACGGATGACATGGAAAAAGTCAGAAATGAACAGCCTGATATTGTTTTCAACCTTGTGGAGTCATTATGGGGAAAAGGTGAATTGATTTATTTTGCTCCTGCCATATTGAATTCTTTAAAGATACCCTATACAGGCGTTCCCCTGGATGCCCTGTTTATTACTACAAATAAGGTTCTGGCAAAAAAAATAATGAGATTTAATCATATTCCCACGGCTGATTATTTTTTAATACATGAACTTGAAAAACTGGATAAGGGCAAGACCTATATTGCCAAACCCATATGGGAAGAGGCTTCCGTCGGAATCAGTAATGATTTTATCTTTAACCCGACAGAAAAAACCAAGCTTGAAAAGATAAAACAATTGCCAGGTTCCCATTATTTTGTTGAAGAATTTATTGACGGAAGAGAATTCAATGTGAGCATGCTGGCCCATGAAAATGGCGTCGAGATCCTGCCGCCTGCTGAAATGATATTTGACCGCTATTTTGACGACAAACCCAAAATTGTGGGCTATAAAGCAAAATGGGATGTGAACAGTGATGAGTACAAACAAACCAACCGGTCATTTGGCACACTTGAAAACAATCAAAAATTAAAAGAAAATCTTAACATGATATGCCAGCAATCGTGGAACGCTTTTAATCTGAAAGGATATGTCCGCATTGATTTTAGAGTGGATATTAATGAAAATGTCTATATATTGGAAATCAATGGAAACCCTTGCATTGCACCTGATAGCGGGTTTGTTGCAGCTGCTGGCTATGCCGGGTATAATAATGAAACAATGATAAAAAGAATTTTAGAAGATTTAAATTAAAATAATGAATTTTAGAAAAAAATTAAACCCCACGGACATTGATTCGGTCCGGGAAATATTACAGTCTTCCTCTTTTTTTTACGATTATGAGATCGACGTTGCCCAGGAATTGGTCCAGGAAAATTTAATCAAGGGCCAAGAAAAAAGTGGATACATATTTATCATTGCAGAAAAAAATGACACACCTATTGCATTTGCCTGTTATGGAAAAACGCCTTGTACTGCTGACAGCTTTGATTTGTACTGGATCGCCGTTCATCAAAACCAGAAAAATACGGGGATTGGGAAAGGTTTGATGCGTTTAATAGAAGCGGATATTGCGACACTGGGCGGCAAAAACATTTGGATAGAAACCTCTTCCCGCCCTTTATATGAACCAACCAGGATGTTTTATCTCAAAACAGGCTATGATCTGGTTGCTCAACTGCCAAACTTTTATGGCAAAAATGACAATAAGCATATTTTTCTAAAGAATTTAGAACCCTTGATTGACCGGTTATGAATATTAATTTTAAAACATATGAAGTCATTGTTATTGGTGCCGGTCATGCTGGGTGCGAGGCTGCCCTTGCTTCAGCCCGCATGGGATGTGATACCCTTTTATTAACCATTGACATGGATAAAATCGCTTCCATGCCGTGCAGTCCTTCAATCGGCGGCATGGCAAAAGGCCAGCTGGTTAAGGAAATTGATGCCCTTGGCGGCCAGATGGCAAAAATCACAGATTCTTCAGCCATTCAATACAAGACATTAAATACCCGGAAAGGCCCTGCCGTACACTCAACAAGAACACAAAATGACAAAGCCCTGTATTCAAAAAATATGAAGGCTGTCATTGAAAAAACAAAAAATCTTGATCTTAAACAGGCCATGGTCCAGGAACTTTTGCTTGAAAACAACACAGTGACAGGAATCATTGATCATACGGGATTTGAATATAAAACCCAGGCTCTTGTCATTGCAACGGGAACCTTTCTAAAAGGCATGGTTCACATTGGGGCATCAAAAATTGCGGCTGGCAGGGCTGGAGAATTTTCATCCATAAGTCTTGCACAAAATCTTGCAATGCTTGGTTTTAACATTGGAAGGATGAAGACTGGAACCCCGCCCCGAATCCATGCGGATAGTATTGATTTTTCCAAATTCGATATCCATAATTCCGACAGCCTGCCAAAACCATTTTCTTTTTCAACCACAGAAATTATTAATCCCATGCTGCCCAGTTTTATGGGCCACACTAATCAGACAACCCATGAAATTGTCCGGCAGAACCTTAAATTTTCTGCACTTTATGGCGGCCATATCAAAGGCAGCTCTGCCAGGTATTGCCCTTCATTTGAAGATAAAATCGTTAAATTTCCCCTTCGGGACAGCCACCATATCATCCTTGAATATGAAGGCATAGACTCAAAGGAAATTTATGCCTCCGGACTTGGAAACAGCCTGCCTTTGGAAATCCAGTATAAAGTTGTCAGGTCTGTAGAAGGTCTTGAAGCAGCCGACATCATGAGGCCTGCCTATGCCATTGAATATGATTATATCAATCCTTTGGAATTATCTTCCACCCTGGAAACCAAAAAAATAAAAGGGCTTTTTCTGGCCGGACAGATAAATGGCACATCAGGGTATGAAGAAGCGGGGGCGCAAGGGTTGTGGGCCGGCATTAATGCGGCCTGTGCCATCCAGAAAAGAGAACCCTTTATCCTTGACCGCTCCCAGGCCTATATGGGGGTTATGGTGGATGATCTGGTAACAAGGGGAACAAAGGAACCTTATAGGATGTTTACATCAAGGGCTGAATATCGCTTGCTGCTAAGGGAAGATAATGCTGATTTAAGATTGTCCAGGATAGGAAATGCCCTGGGGCTTGTGGATGATGATAACTTAAAATTCTGCAAAGAAATCCAGGCCCAGACGCAAAAAGAAATCCAACGCCTTAAAAAAACCATAATAAAGCCCACCCAGAAGGTTAATGATTTTTTGCTTTCCAAAGGAACAAATCCAATAACAAACGGGGTAAAACTTGAGCAGCTCTTAAGGAGAGCTGAGCTCGATTATACTTCTCTCAAAAAAATCTGCCCGCAGCCTTCACCTGTTCTGGAAAGGGCTGAGCATCAGGTTGAGATCCAGATAAAATACGAAGGATATATCCTGCGGCAACTCAATGAAATAAAAAAATATAAGGATCTGGAAAAAATAAATATCCCGAAAAACTTTAATTATTCCCAGACCCATGGCCTTTCAAACGAATTAAAGGAAAAACTGAATCAAGTCTTGCCGAAATCACTGGGGCAGGCCTCCAGAATTGACGGGATGACACCAGCGGCCATCTCTGTATTAATGGTTGCAATTGCCGCGTTTACAACAAAAAACAAAGCTTGACTTAAACCGATTAAAACTTACTATTTATGGGGTAAGGCTTGCGTTATTGCGCTTTCTGATAAAAAGCGCAATAACGCAAGCCTGACCCCGAACAAAATAATTAAATCATACAAGGATTGACATATGGCTGAAGATTATTACAAAATTCTAGGGGTTGAAAAAACAGCAGATGTGTCTGAAATCAAGAAAGCATATCGAAAACTTGCCTTGAAATACCATCCCGACAAAACAAAAGGGGATAAACCCCTGGAAGAAAAATTTAAAAAAATCAGTGAAGCCTATGCTGTTTTGAGTGATCCTGAAAAAAGAAACCAGTATGACACCTATGGATCAGCAGATTTTCAGCAGCGATTTTCCCAGGAAGATATTTTCAGAAATTTTGATTTGGGTGATATTTTAAAGGAATTCGGGTTTGGCAGCGCCCAGGGCAGGGGCGGACAACGCGGTGGTTTTTCCGGCATGGGCGGCAATTCATTTTTCAATAATATGGGAGGTGGTTTTGGCCAACAGAAACAGCCGCCAATGAAAGGAAAAGACATTGAATATGAACTGCCTTTAACCCTCCATGAAATAATCAATGGTACCAAAAAAACCATTACCATCAATCAGGGCGGCATTGCAAAGGCCATAGAAGTAACAATTCCCAAAGGACTCACCCAGGGTAAAAAAATCAGGCTTGCTGAAAAAGGGAGTATGAGCCCCAATGGAGGACCTCCCGGCAATCTCTATATTAAATCTATTCTTATCCCGTCAAAGGAATATACAATTGAAGGCAATGATGTTTTGCTCTCAAAACAAATTTTACTCTCCCAGGCTCTGCTCGGGGATACCCTGGAAGTTTTGACACCGGACGGAATGACCATCAATCTGAAGCTTCCTGCCGGAACAAATCCCAGGGCAAAGATGCGGATACCCGGACACGGAATTCCCCAAATGAAAGGAAATGGTTGCGGAGATCTTTTTGTTGTGATTAATATACCCATGCCTAAAAAGCTGACGGAAGAACAGAAAGAACTTATTCAACAACTGAAAAAAACAGGGCTATAAATCATATCATACATGGATTCATAACATTATTACATCCCGGGTCCATTAAAATTTGCAGTTTGATTGACAAACATGAGCAACGTAAGGTAGAAATTGATGTTGATTATTCATGTTTTTCACTTGAAAAGGATTTATTGTCGGGTTTGGACTGGACTATAATGAAAAATACAGTGCCCTTCCAGCCATCTATGACATGAAACTATAGGGATAAGGAGACTTCAATGATTATTACCTGCAATAAGTGCTCAACCCGTTTCAATCTTGACGATTCTCTTGTCAAAGAGGGCGGCTCAAAATGCCGTTGTGCTGTCTGCAACCATATTTTAACAGCATATCCTTTGCCCCTGGAACCGGAACCAGTGCAACCTGAAACTGTAC
>CALGRI010000213.1 GCA_937880875.1 uncultured Pseudomonadota bacterium | reverse complement strand
CCATCTGTTACGGTGTAAAAATTTGGATGAAACTGAGTTTTCCAAAATGTTTTTGATCTCCAATCAAGTTGAATGAGATTTTGATTCTTTTGATTTTTATTTTCCTCATAAAGTTTAATTTTTGACCCGAGACTAAAAAATTCGTCTATACTGTATCTTGTGCCATGGTAAATTTTGAAAAACTCGGACTGGTGAAAGAAATAATCTCCCAATAAATAATCTCCCAATACTTGAAAATGACTCGTCTTTAATGATACCATTAATCTACACTTGTTTCTGCACTCTATATAAGAAATAAGCTTTTACAATTGAGTCTATCAAAAAATAAGATAAAAAAATGCCAAAATTAATATCTGCAAAACAGATTTTCAAAATCAAACTATTGAGAAATATTTTAATTGTTTTTCTGTCAATTGCAACGGCACTATCCATATATAATGTATTTTTTATTTACCCCTCGCTTACCGAACTGGTCATTGATAACACTAAAAACGATGCCGTACGTGTGGCAAAGCACCTGGCTACAGCCTTTATGCCGGGAACGAATGAACAAAGGCCATCCTCTTTTAATGCAGACATGCAGGATGAAATCAAAAAAATAGTCAACACCTTTGAACTGAATAAATTAAAGGTTTTCTCAAGTACAGGTGAAATTATTTTTTCTTCAGAACCGGATGAAATCGGAAAATTCAACAAGGCAAAATACTTCCATGAAATCCTAGCCCAGGGAAAAGTTTATGCAACGGTGAGAAAAAAAAACACCAACTCAATGGAAGGCGAGAAATTGACAGCCGATGTGGTGGAGACGTATGTACCTCAAATGAGCGGAAATACCTTTTTAGGAGCATTTGAAATTTACTATGACATAACAGACCGAAAAGAAAAATTTGATAAACTCTTATCCTTTTCTTCCATGGTCTTATCCATTGTCGTGTTTGGACTTTTGGCTGCAATCGGACTGGTCTGGCTAAAGGAAAATAAAACCATGACAGCACGCATGCAAGTTGAGAAAGCCCTGCTGGAAAGTGAGGAGAAACTGTCAGGGATTCTGAAGTCGTTTACCGATTTTGTCATAGTTGTTGACAGGAACTTGAATATTGTCTGGTCCAACAATATTATGGCTGATTTTTTCGGCATTGATCCTTTGGGTAAGAGATGCTACGATGTCCTTCATTCCCAAAATGCACCCTGCACCACATGCCATATTGAAAAATGTTTCCAGAATGGCTGCAGTGTTGAAGATGAGATTCAATGTACCGGGGCAAACGGCTCTCGAATAGACCTGTGGTATACTGCCGGTGTGGCCAGCCGCTCTGAAAAGGGTGTTCCGACATCAGTCATTGTAGTGTATCGGGATATTACCGAGAAGAAGCAGTTGCGGGCAGAAGCGGTCAGAAGCGGCCAACTGGCGTCAATCGGTGAACTTGCGGCCGGTGTTGCACATGAAATCAATAATCCTATCAACGGAATTATTAACTGCGCTCAACTGCTTATCGATGAAAGTGAAGAAGGCTGCGAACAGGCGGAGATCTTCCAGCGAATCCTTAAGGCTGGTGGCAGGATCGCCATGATAGTTCGCAATCTTTTATCCTTTGCCCGGGATACGGAAGATGAACCGCAATTGATCAAGGTTAAGACCCTGCTGTCTGATTGCCTGGATCTGACCGAAACGCAGATACGAAAGGATGGCATAGACCTTAAAGTAGATATTCCAGATGAAATTCCAGAAGTCAGGGTGCGAAGTCATCATATTCAACAGGTATTTTTAAACATCATCAGCAATGCCAGATATGCTCTCAATAAAGGTGCCACTATTGCCCGGAAGAATAAAACAATTGAAATCAAGGGGGAATTGGTAGATAATCATATCCATCAGTATGTTCGGTTGACTTTTTTCGATAACGGCACTGGTATACCGGCTGATATAATGAATAGAATCTGCGACCCCTTTTTTTCAAGTAAGCCGGCAGGTGAGGGAACGGGTTTAGGGTTAAGTATAAGCCATTCCATTATTAAAGATCATGACGGCAGACTGAATTTTGACAGCATTGAAGGGGTCTATACCAACGTAATAATCGACCTTCCGGTTCCGGATGAGGATGATTTTGAAAAGAAAAAATAAAATTCTGATTATTGAAGATGAAGAAATTTTAAGATTTACCTTTAAATCATTTCTTTCAAAAGAAGGGCATGAGGTGATCACGGCCATAGATTATTCTTCTGCTTTAAAGCTCATTTCCGAATCAGAACCAGACTTGATCATTGCCGATATTATCCTGGGAGGCAATACAGGCATCGACCTCCTCCGGAAAGTTAAAGAAATTGGTATATGTTGCCCAGTTATCCTGATTACCGGGCAACCCAGCATTGAAACGGCTGCGGAATCCGTCCGTCTGGGTGCCTATGATTACCTGCCCAAACCGGTTGAGAAACACGACTTGATAAAAATAACTACGCGTGCCCTCCAATATCATTCAATTATGGAAGCAAAAGACCAGATGGAGGCAGAGAAAGAAAAATACCGTTCTGAGCTGGATACTATTTTCAGGAGTGTTCAAGAAGGCATTGTCACTGTTGATGCCGATATGAAAGTGACAAAGGTGAACACCGCATTTGAGCGGATCTGCGGACTGAATGGTAAAAAGATGATCGGCCAGCGTTTGCCTGGTGTTTCAGGTCGATGTCGGCAGGCATGCCACCATGTTCTGGAAGAAGTTTTACTGACTCAAAAAGAAATCAAAACCAGCCGGGTTGAATGCAAACATCATGACAGAAACAACCAGATCGTTGTCCTGAGCAGCTCACCTTTACGTGACCGGGAAAACAAGTTTTCAGGCGCTGCTCTGGTCATTCGAGATATGACCCGGGAAAGTGATCTTGAAGGCCGACTAAAGCCCCGCCTTAAATTCATGGGGATCATTGGTAAAAGTAAAAAAATGCAGGAATTATATCTCCTTTTGGAAGATCTGGCGGATTCCGATACAACGGTCCTTATCACAGGAGAGAGCGGAACTGGCAAGGAACTGGTTGCCGAAGCGCTCCACTATGGAGGCTGCCGGGCGCAAAAACCATTTGTAAAAGTCAATTGTTCCGCCCTTGCAGATTCTTTGCTTGAAAGTGAATTATTCGGCCATATCAAAGGGGCATTTACAGGTGCGGTAAAGGATCAGCTTGGGCGGTTTGAGATGGCTGATAAAGGGAGTATCCTGCTGGATGAAATCGGTGATATCTCACCCGCATTACAATTAAAGCTGCTCCGCGTTATCCAGGAAAAAGAATTTGAACGAGTAGGGGAATCAACTCCGATCAAGGTGAATGTGAGAATTATTTCCAGCACCAACAAATTACTTAAGGAATTGGTCCAAAAGGAAAAATTCAGGGCAGATCTATATTACCGGCTCAAGGTAGTAGAGATAACTCTGCCTCCTCTGCGTGAGCGGATCGGTGATATACCTTTGCTTGTAGATCATTTTTGCAAACGATTTAATAAGCGATTTAACAAGACGATTGAAGGCGTATCCGATGATGTAATCCAAATTTTATCCGATTACTCCTGGCCTGGAAATATCAGGGAGATGGAACATACACTGGAGCATGCGTTCATGTTGTGTCACATGAATTTTATCACGGCTGATCATCTTCCTTTGGAAATAAGCACATATCATAAAAGCTTAAAATCATCTTTTGACAAGGATTTGGCCATTGATATCAAGGATATTCTCCATGCACTTGAAAAGACAGACGGCAATAAGGCCAAGGCTGCCAGACTGCTGGGAATAAATCGCAAAACCATCTACCGCAAGCTGGTTCTTCACGGTATTACCGATTAAATAAAATATGCACTATAAATCCGGATGTGTGACATGCCCCACTAGTGGGATGTCACACTATCGGGGCATGTCACACATCTATCAAGTTTCTTTACCATCTATATCTCCTGCCACTCTTTCATAACTATCTTAAAAAACCCGATTTATGCTTATAATAAACTATTTATTTCCCAGTGGCATGTCTTTTGCCTTATACCTGCATAGCCAATAGTTGTTGTAAGTATCGGCGGGATGATTAACTTTGACAGACCATGAAGACGAAATAAAATTATGGAACCAGATGATTCCAGAGCATCGCTCCCAGAAAAGAAAAAAAAATGTCCCTTTATAAGGTCTCCGGGCGAGGATTGCTATTTTCTTGATATGAACAGCAATAAGATCTCAATGGTGCTTTTTTATTGCCAGAATCATTATACACAATGCACTCTTTATAAGAGTATGAAAATAAAGAAATCTACAGATAAGGATAAAAAAATATGAGCCGCAGAAAATTTTTAAAAACCGCAGTTCTCACAGGTTGCGCAGCAATGGTCACCGGAGTCCCGCTGGCGACTTACGCCATATTCCCGGCTTTGAAAGACAACCCTGGCAAATGGATTGATTTCGGATCTGTTGAAAATTTGGAACCGGACAATTTTAATATGCTTTCCTATGAATTCATGGTGAAAGACGGCTGGATCATCCTTCCCCAGAGCGGTTTTGTGTGGGCCCGGGCCGATGCAGGAGAAAAAATTAAAATATTTTCGTCAACCTGCACTCATTTGGCCTGCAACGTAATCTGGCAAGCAGAAACCCAGGAATTTATATGTCCTTGCCATTCCGGTCGATTTGATGCACAAGGTCAGCCCATTGCAGGTCCGCCGTCCCGCCCTTTATCTATTTTGGAGCATAAAGTTGCGGACGGCAATTTACAGGTATTTATGAAAGTGTAATATTAACCCGTTATAATTTAGGAGAAGACAAGTTATGCATGTAAAATTTACTATCAGTTTAAGTCTGTGCCTCGCACTGTTTATCGGTGCCCTGCATTTCACGGCCCCAGAAGCCATGGGAGCTTCCAAACAAGAGCTAATTGCCGCCAAGGTGAAGTCTGCCCCAGCAGGATTGGATGATGTCGCCTGGGAAAAGCCCAAGGAAATCGTTGTTCCCTTTGAGGGTAAAGAAGAGTTTGCGGGTCAACATACCAGCGTTACCACCAAAGCGGTGTACACCAATGACAGCATCTTTTTTCTTTATAAATGGAAAGATGCAAACCAAAGTATTACCAAAGGTGCCTGGCAGTATGAAGGAGGAAAGTGGTTTCACCAGAAAGGTAATGAGGATCGGATTTCCATGTTGTTCGAGATCGATCGGATCAATAATTTTGCCACCAAAGGATGTGCAATAGTCTGCCATATTCCCGAAGGGGCAACCAATGCCAAGGATGGAAAATTCGGCACCTTATCAGTTGTTGAAAAGGGTGATTTATGGCATTGGAAGGCTGCGCGCTCTGATCCGGCAGGCTTTGCCGACGACACATGGTTGACAATGATCAGTGAGAAAAAAGGGGGTCGCAAGGGTGATAAAGGAATCGGCGGTGACAAGAAAAACATAACCGATGACAAATCCAAACCAAAATATATGCTGGCCCCGGGTAAATCCTTGGGCAAAAATGGGATTTTGCTTGCTTCCCACGCTGTGGAGATTACGGATTACTCTGTTTTCAAAGATGGATATACCATTACTTATCGTATGCCTAAAGACTTCACAGAATCTTTTGCCGATATAAAAGCGGATAGCCGTTATGCCAATGGTGAATGGACGGTCATGCTGTCTAGAAAACTTGATACCGGCAACCCGGATGACACTGCTTTTAATCCAAAAAGAAAATACAATTTTGCCATGGCGCTTTTTGATAATTCCGGTGATGAAGACTCTTATGATTCTGAAGTCATCACCCTTAAATTTAAATAACTAAGTTTTTCAAGGTGGAACCGGTGAACGATACACACATGAAAACCCGATCTCAAAATCTGCTTGAATTTTTATCCCTGGAAAGGAGTGCAGACAGACTGCTCGCCTATGAAGTTCCAAAGGATGCCCTGACGTGGACCCGTTTTTGCGGTTCCCTGCTCCTTGTTTTGACAATTTTACTGTTTTTATCGGGAACCTTCATGGCTTTTTATTATTCACCGGTTCCGGGAACAGCTTATGACAGTGTCGATTTTGCCCTGTTTAATATTCCCTTTGGTAGTGTTGTGAAAGGCATTCACCATTATTCCTGGAATCTTTTGCTCATGGTCATGGGTATTCATCTTGGCCGATCCTTGATCCTTGGCAGCTACAAAGCCCCCAGACAGATGGTCTGGGTCACGGGTGTGATAATTTTGCTCTTTGTGCCCTTGTTCATCATTACCGGAGATCTTTTGCCCTGGGACCAGAAGGGGTATTGGTCAACCCAGGTTCGGCTGAGTATCATTTCTTCTGTTCCGTTTGTCGGTAATATTGCCGAACGATTCCTTTTGGGTGGTTCCTTGACCGGTGTTGTGGCCATAACCCGGTTTTATGTACTCCATATCCTGCTGCTCCCCGGACTGCTTGTGTTGTTTATAGCAGTTCATTTACATTTCATCCGTCATAGAGGGCTGTCGGAACCACTTGGTGCAGATCCGGTTTCTCGACCCAGAATTCCATTTTACCCCAACATAGTGAATCGGTGGCTGTTCTTGTTTATTATGGTTTCTGTCATTCTGGGAATTATCAGCTGGCATTGGTCGCCACCTTTGGGTGATCCTGCCGATCCCACAGATTCGTCATATATCCCTAAACCAGAATGGTGGGTCCTGTTTTTAAACCAGCTTGTATCTGTCTTTAAAGGCAGTTTGGCCGTGTTAGGATCAACAATAATTCCTGCAGGACTGGCAGGCCTGCTGATTGGTTTACCGTTCATGGATCGGTCCCCCCATCGACATCTGGCCAGCCGGTGGAAAATCCTATTGCCTGCTGCTATAATCTTTGTTTTTATTATTGTACTTTCTATAATGGGATACATGGAGCACTTTGTCCTGGTTGAGCATTAAACCTGAGTCAAGTTTAAAAAGCTTGTCCGGACAAGACTGTATCAATTCATGAACTGTGAGTTTATTTAGACATATAAATTTAATATAAGGTGTATCATGTGTAAAGATAAACAACTATTTACGATTTTTGCCGTTGTGACGTTTCTATTTTTCCTTGGGACAGGGAAAAATATTTGTCTGGCTGCAGACCCGATTACCATAAAGGCCGAACATCTTAGCCAGGCCCCCAAAGGTTTGCAAGATACGGTTTGGGAACAGATCTTGCCTATCTCTGTTCCCGTTCAGGGAAGAGATGTGCTGTCAGGATCAAAAAACATCGTATCAGCCCAGGCTGCTTATACGGATGAATTTCTTTTTTTTAAATTAAGTTGGAATGATCCCACCAGAAGTGTTGTAAAGCAGTCCTGGAAATTTGACGGGCGTTCCTGGCATCACCAGGAAGGGAACGAAGACCGGATCGCTCTGCTTTTTGAAACCACCAGGATCAACAAATTTGCAACACGAGGGTGTGCTGTGACATGTCACAGCCCGCCTGATGTCCCTAAAAAAGAGTGGAAATTTACCACTATGACCAGTGCTGAAAAAGGCGATTTGTGGCACTGGAAAGCTGCCAGGTCCGCCCCTTATAAATATGCGGATGATGGCTGGCTGACTGTTTTTGGAAATCCAACCGGATCATACCGTGAAACCGGTAGGAGAAATGATATAGGAGCAGGTGGCGACATAAAAAACCATACCGAAGACGGAGCTAAACCGCTTTACATGCAAGACCCTGCCAAAAAGCCGTCCGTGCCCGGATTCCTCTTGTTGGAAGAGGCCGTAAAAATTAACAACTATTCGATTTTCAAGACTGGAGATATCATTCCTTTCCGGCTGCCTGTGAAACCCAGCGGCTCTCGGTTTGATGTTAAGGCCGAAAGCCAATGGAAAGACGGGTACTGGACGGTCATACTTTCCAGAAAACTGGATACTGGCCATGGGGATGATGTGAGTTTTAACCCCTTGAAAAGGTATAGTTTTGCCATGGCCGTGTTTGATGATTCAGGGGATGATCATTCAAAGGCAACCACACCGATGATATTAACCTTTGACCATTGAGTCGGATTGAACAGTCAGAAATTGTGTTAAATATCATGACTCAGTTTCTATATATCTCTTTTGTGTGCTGAATCCGAAGAATCATTACAGGTATAGATACTTCATAAATTAGCCATATTTCTTTTATGCTTTTCTTAAAAAAAATTAGCTACTTTCCTATCCATACCAAATGATATCTGGTTAGGTTCTTGCGATAGGCGCTTATCAGCGCCACATCGACAAAGTTTTGTCGATAGATTTATGCTGCAACTTTTAAATAAAATATTAAATATCTCCGGCATTTCAGATTGAATTTTTTTTTAATGAGAATCTATCTCATAAATATTTTTTGATGGTTTGTTTCCCACCCTTTTTTCGGCTCTAGCAAGTAATGGAATAAGGATTTTATTTCGAAGTATAAGAAATGCTATAATTTAAAATATAGTATCGATAGCGAGTCTTATGTCTATCTACGGTCGTTGCAAGCCTTCAACTCAAAGGTGTTGACTTCTTTTGGCAATGCTGCCTGAAATCAAAATAGGGCTGGTCAAAACTTGTATTCATAGGGCTCAGATCAGGCAAAATTTGGGGAATACTACATATGGTATATGAAGTTTTTCCAGAAAAGATATTCCAATTCAAATATACGCGCCACGAGCATCATCTTCGGCCATTATCCCTCCTCAGATCTATTATAATTCTATACGAAAGGCGGGCGGGGTATTATTTTAAAAATAAGGGGCGGGGTCTGCGGGATCGGGCGGGGTAAACTCGCAACAAAACAAAACTCGCTACATAACTGGCTATAGTCCAATCCCAGAAAAACTCCTCCAAAATCCGGTTTCCATTTCAT
>CALGRI010000212.1 GCA_937880875.1 uncultured Pseudomonadota bacterium | reverse complement strand
CAAGGGGATCTGGTCGATAAGGTAGCTGTTGTCAAGGCTTTGGAAAAAATGGATGTTGTTTATCATGTTGCGGCAAAATTTGGAATTTGGGGCCCCCTTAAAGATTTTATTCCAGTAAACGTTACAGGTACCCAAAATGTAATCAACGCATGCCTGGAAAATAATGTTAAACAACTAATCTATACCAGTTCCCCAAGTGTGATATTTGATGAAGAGGACATGGAAAATGTTGATGAAAGCATTCCATATCCAAAAAAATATATGGCATCATATCCTGAAACCAAAGCTATGGCAGAAAAATTAGTAAAAAATGCTGCAAAAAGTGGTATGAAAACCATCATCCTTCGCCCACATCTGATCTGGGGTCCTGAAGACAATCATTTCCTGCCGACAATTATCAAAAGAGCTAAAAGATTAAAAAGGGTAGGGCAAAAGGAATATCTGGTTGATACCATCTATGTTGATAATGCTGCTGATGCTCATATTATGGCCTCTGAAAAGCTTTTTGAAAATCCATCACTATCAGGAAATGTCTATTTTCTCAGCCAGGATGAACCAATGCCAATATGGAAAATTATCAATGCCTTTTTGGATGCAGCAGGCTTACCACCTATGAAAGGACAGGTTTCTGAAAAAATAGTATATATAGCAGGATCAATTTTTGAGTTTGTTTATAAATTTTTCAATATCAAAGGTGAACCGCTGATAACAAAATTAGGTGCAAAAGAGCTTGCCACCTCCCACTGGTTTAATATTTCAAGGGCAAAAAAGGATCTTGGATACTATCCCAAGATTTCCACACAAGAGGGGCTTATCAGATTAAAACAATGGTTTTCAGAATTGGGATAAAAAGACAATGAAGGATTTACAAAAAATCGTCTCGCTTCAGGTTAATAAATTCAAAAAGGTTATTGTTTTTGCTGTAAAGGGGTTCAGGGAGGATCGGTGCGATCTTCGGGCATCGTCTCTTACCCTTTTTACACTATTATCCATCGTGCCTGTGATGGCCATGGCATTTGGCATTGCAAAAGGCTTTGGATTCAAGGAAATTCTGGAAGAACGGGTACTTGAATTGTTTGCAGGGCAGGAAGAGGTGATTCAGAATGTTCTTTCCTTTTCAAACAATCTTCTTGAAAAAACAAAGGGCGGTTTAGTGGCTGTTCTGGGTATTATTCTACTTTTCTATTCTCTTATCAAGCTTATCGGACATATTGAAAATGCTTTTAATAAGATCTGGTGGGTAAAAGGTGACAGGCCCCTGGTTCGAAAATTTACAGATTATATTGCCATTTCCATCACAGCCGGTGTCCTGATCATTTTTTCAA
The DNA here is from genome assembly GCA_937880875.1 of uncultured Pseudomonadota bacterium. Lineage (GTDB taxonomy): Bacteria > Desulfobacterota > Desulfobacteria > Desulfobacterales > Desulfobacteraceae > Desulfobacula. The sequence continues at coordinate 1,828 of CALGRI010000212.1, read as the reverse complement.
GCAGTGCAAATATTTTTATTGCTGCATATCTTGCCAAATTTCTGTCCTTAATTGCGCTTCCTGAAAATATAAAAAATTTGATCTCTCTGGGATTAAATATTTTTCCTTTTCTGCCCATCTGGATATTATTTATTTTTTTCTATATTTTTATTCCAAACAATAAGGTAGACATTAAAGCAGCCCTGGCCGGCGGTATAATTGCAGGAACCATATTTCAGGTGGCTCAAATGATCTATCTGAAATTCCAGGTAGGGGTTTCCAGTTATAATGCCATCTATGGCAGTTTTGCAGCCCTGCCTCTGTTTTTAATCTGGCTGCAGACCTCCTGGGCAATTGTTCTGTTTGGGGCGGAAATTGCATTTTCCTGGGAAAATACAGAAGCCCTGGAAACCCAGAATATTGAATACAGCAAGATCAGTATCAGGGTAAGAAAATTGATTATTTTACGAATTGTTCATCTTTGTGTAAGCAGATTTGCCAAAAAAGAGTTGCCTGCCTCAGATATGGATATTGCATCGGAGATAAAAATTCCTTTAAAAATAGTAAAGGTGCTATTGGCAAAACTCATTGAATGCAATGTTCTTCTGGAGGTGAATAGACCCGATAGCATTGGTTATGTTCCTGCTTCAGATATAGAGGGCCTTACAATTCTCGATGTATTGACTGCATTTGAACAAAGAGGGGATGATATCATCCAGGCCCGTGATACAACAGAACTTAAAGCCTTGGAAGAAAGCCTGAATGAGTTTACCAAAGCATGCAAGCTTTCTTCCGGAGAAAGAAATTTTAAGAATATTTAATCTTTTATGCCATAAGTATTAAAAGAAATTTTATTAAACTGCAAAGAATCTTTTAAATGACCTTTTTTAATTTCATCAGGATATCCAATGGCAATGATGGACTCAACCATCATATTATCAGGTATATTCAAGAGCTCTTTAACATAGGTATCAGCACTTTTTAAAGGATCATGTTCTCTTTTTCTGATTTGTATCCAGCAACTGCCAAGCCCCAGATCATGGGCTGCCAGGTGGATAAATGCAGATGCAATGGATGTGTCTTCAACCCATACGTCGCTTTGGGATGTCTCTGCGCATACTGCAATGCCAAGGGGAGCTCCTTTTAAAAAGCCTGAGCCGTGGGGTTTTGCTTTGGAAAGTTTTTCAAGGATATTTTTGTCGTCAATAACAATAAATTGCCAGGGGTTAATACTTCTTGAAGAGGGGGATCTTAAGGCAGCTTCAATAAGCAGGGATATTTTTTCTTTTTCAACAGGCCTTTCCTTGAACTTTCTTGTACTTCTTCTGGTTTTAATCAGATCTAAAAACATGGGCAGTCCTTATAAAAAAATCAATGAAATCGTGTAATATTGATATTTCCCTGCAATTGCATTTCATCAAATTTTTTTCTTAAAAATTGTTTAAATTTATTCCGGGTCACAGGCCATAAAAGAAGAAGTCCAAAAACATCGGTGATAAGTCCTGGTGTGATCAATACAACGCCGGCAACAAAAATAATGACAGCATCAATCAATTCTTCTGCAGGCATGAGTCCCTGGTTGATGTTCATCCTGAGTTTCATCATGGTGTTCATGCCCTCTATCCTGGCAAGCCATGCTCCTAAAAATCCTGTTAAAATGACCAGCAAAATCGTATTAAAGCCGCCAATGACTGTACCAACTTTTATTAATAAATAAAGTTCAATAACAGGAATAAGGGTAAAACATAAAAATAATTTCAAAAGCATTTTTGTCTCCTCACTGATTTGGACACTATCCAACATAATGATGCCTATACCTTTTTTGTCAAGCAAAAGGAAACACTTCATT
>CALGRI010000211.1 GCA_937880875.1 uncultured Pseudomonadota bacterium | reverse complement strand
GAAGACGAAATAGAAAAATTGGCCCACGCATATTTAGATGAAGGCTTTGATCCGGTTGAGATGATTGAACAAGGTCTTTCTGAAGGCATCCGGAGACTTGGAGATCTTTTTGATCGAGGCGAGGTCTTTTTACCCCAGCTGATCATTGCATCCGAAGCCATGACCAAAGGGGTCAATATCCTGGAACAGGCGCTGCCCAAAGACCAGATTGGTAAAAAGCGTGCCAAGGTTGTTCTTGGAACCATTGAAGGAGATGTACATGACATCGGCAAAGGGATTCTTGTCACCATGTTAAGGGTATACGGGTTCGAGGTCATTGATCTGGGTCGAGATGTTCCCATTGCTACTTTTGTGGAAAAAGCAAAAGAACACAAAGCTGATGTTGTTGGTTCATCTGCTTTGATGACAACGACCATGGTGGGGCAAAAAGCCCTTGAACAGGCGTTAAAAGAGGCCGGACTCCGGGATGGCCTGACAACCATGGTGGGGGGGGCGGCCACCACGGAACGCTGGGGTGCCAAAATCGGCGCGAGTTTATGGGCAGAAACCGCAGCAGACACGGTGATAAAACTCAAAGCAATATTCAGTTGAAAACCAGAACCTATCAGGATGTGTATGACAATGAAAAACTGGACTGAAACTCAACAGAATCGGTTGATAGAACTAAACGCAGACGATCAGGAGCTGTGTCAGACGTTTGAGGATGAAACTCAGCGAAACAGGGCGTTTCAGAATCGGGTAACGGAGTTAATCAAAACACAAAAAAGCAAACTGGAAAAAATGCGTGCCAATGAAAGACGTCCGGGACTTTGCAGCCTTTCCGACCAACTGGTTGCATCCTTAACGGGTAAGGGATTTGTCCAGGTAACCACACCCACCATGATGGCCAAAACCCTGCTGGAAAAAATGTCCATCACAGATTCCCATCCCCTGACAAAACAGATTTTCTGGATCGATTCAAAACGGTGTCTGCGACCCATGCTTGCACCCCATCTGTATTATATCATGAAGGATTTACTTCGCATCTGGGAAAAGCCCATTGGGATTTTTGAGATTGGTTCCTGCTTTCGAAAGGAATCAGAAGGCGCCCGCCATGCCAATGAATTTACCATGTTAAATGTCTGTGAATTCGGTCTGCCCATGGAAGAACGTCATGCAAGGCTTGAAGAACTGGCCGGGGTTGTCATGAAAACCTGCGGCATAGATGACTATAAACTGGAAGCAGAGGAATCAGCCGTTTACGGATCCACCATTGATGTGGTTGGTACTGAGCCCGAAGATTTGGAACTGGGATCAGGCGCCATGGGACCCCACCCCCTGGATGATGCCTGGAAAATAAATGAAACCTGGGTAGGAATCGGGTTTGGTGTTGAACGGCTTTTAATGGCAAAAGACAAGGGCAATACCCTGGGCAAATATACCAGAAGCTTGACCTGGCTTGATGGTGTCCGCCTCAACCTGTAATTAGAGTCAAATGCAGTCATCCGGGAATGAATGGGGTTATATGGAGTATAATTTGATGTCAAGGAGAATCATTTGAAAATAGCGATTGTTGGCGGCGGGCTCCAGGGAGTTGAAGTCGCCTATCTGTCAAAAAAAGCAGGGTTTAAGGTCATGGTGCTGGATAAAACTCCTGATCCGCCGGCAAAAGGACTTGCCAATGAGTTTGTTCAGTTTGATATCTGCCAGATAAACCCGGCATCTGACATTCTTGACAAGGTTGATCTGGTTCTGCCGGCCCTTGAAAATGATGCAGCCTTAGCAGCCCTTGAGCGTTGGCAGAAAAACACAGTCACCCCGCTTTGTTTTGACTTTGATGCGTACAGGATTTCCTCATCAAAATTAAAATCAAACGATCTGTTTTCAAAACTGGCCATTCCAAAACCCCTGGATTGGCCACAATGCGGCTTTCCTGTTGTTGTAAAACCCAGCACCGGAAGCGGCAGCCAGGGAGTGAGAATCATATGTTCACAGGATGAATGGGATAAACTATTTGAACCCGGATATCCAAAGGACAAATCTGCAAAAGAGTCGTGGGTGGTGGAAGAATATATCACGGGACCTTCCTATTCTCTTGAAATTATAGCTAGCCAGGGCAGGTATGAAACCCTGCCGCTTACCGAGCTTTTTATGGATGAAGACCATGACTGCAAGAGGATTATTGCGCCTGTTGAGATCGAACCTGAACTGATCAGGTGCTTTGAACAGTCTGCAAAAACCATAGCCCGGCACATGAAGCTTGATGGCATTATGGATTTTGAGGTCATCCTGCATGAGGGAGAGATGAAAATGCTGGAAATCGATGCCCGGTTTCCAAGCCAGACCCCCATGGCTGTTTATGCCTCCACTGGCATGAATATGGTTAAAATACTGGCAGATCTGGCCTTGAATCAGCAGCCTGATTTGGTTTTCCCGCCGGGAAAGCCGGAACCGGCAAACACAAATAAACCCAGACATGTCATGGTTGAGCATATCTTTGTTGGCCCCAGGGGAATTGGTGTCAAAGGCGAGAACATGATGAAATCCTGTGGCCCCCTTCACCTGGAAACCGATTTTTTCGGGGCAGATGAGGCCGTCACAAGCTTTATTCCCGGTGTTGACAAATGGGTTGCAACCCTGATCATCAAGGCAGACACCCATAAGGAAACAAGACAGAAACACGAACAGATTTTAGATGGCCTGGCCTGCCGGTTCAACCTGCCGCTCTTACCCGATAACCTTGACGGCGATACCACTTTTGAGTCTCACAACAGACCCATTCCAAAGTGTCAGGGTAAATAGGCGGACATCCATCCATACTATCCATACGGTTAATCAAACGTATGGATTTTAACCTTCCTGTCGTTTGCCCAGCCGACCGTCAGGCGATGGTATTTGAGGAGAAGGGAACCGGGCTTT
>CALGRI010000210.1 GCA_937880875.1 uncultured Pseudomonadota bacterium | reverse complement strand
AATACTTTAAGGACAAGGAGAATATATAATGTGTCGTTTGTTTGCCCTTACCAGCAATGATCCTGTGTCTCCAATGCTGGCCATCAAAGCCCTTGATGTCATGAAAGAAGGACATGACGGGTCAGGCATGGGACTCTTGCTTCAGGGTCTGGGTGGCCCTTTTGAAGAGATGAAAGAGGCACCGATTCTTTCAGGTATATTCAGCGAAGAAGGCATCCGTCGTCTGGACCTTTTTATGATGGATCAGGGATTTCTTACCAAATACAAAATTTCTTTGAAGATACCTAAAAAACCAGTTGAAGGTATTCCCAGACGAAGCTTGTACCTGATCAGGGCCTATGAATTGCCTGAAGGATGGGATACGCTTGACCCGGACGAGATTTCCACAAGGCTGATGATGATCCGGCTGCAAATCCGTGAAATGGGTGGAGAGAAAAAAGATATGATCGTATTTTCTTTCTGGCCAGATACGATCATGATCAAGGAAATCGGTGATCCCATGCAATTGGCCGAATATCTCGGGCTGGATCGAAAAGAACTCAATGCCCGGGTGATTATGGCTCAGGGCAGGCAGAACACAAACTATGCCATTAACCTTTATGCCTGCCACCCTTTTTTCATAAAGGGATACTGCACCATGACCAATGGGGAAAACACGGCTTTTACACCCATCAAGGATTTTCTGACCTCAAGGGATTTCCCGGGATACAGAGGGTATCAGTCTGATTCTGAAGTATTTACCCATATCCTTCATTATTCCATGGTAGGTCTTGAACTGGGGATTGATGCATATAAACATGTTATTACCCCTTTACAGGAAGAGGATCTTCAAAAACATCCGGATGCCCATTTTCTTTCACACCTTAAAAGAACCTGTCGACCCCTTATTATTGATGGTCCCAATTGTGTCATTGGTACCTTGCCGGATCATTCCATGTTCATGGTCCAGGACAGGAAAAAACTTCGTCCTGGTGTTGTTGGCGGCAAACCCGGCATGTTTGGATTTTCTTCTGAAATCTGCGGCCTTGATGCCGTTATTCCGGATCGTGATAAAACTAAAGATATACAACCCATGCACATTGATACAGCAATTGTCGGCCCTGACTGTCAGGAGGTAAAAATATGTCGTCAAACCGCAAGCTTGAACCTTCCTCTTTAAGCCTGAATGATCTGCCATGGCAGATTCAGTATAACAATGACAGGTGTACTCTGTGCGGCCAGTGTACTGCCGTATGCCCTGTCAAGGCCATTGAACTTTCCGTGTTTCAAAAGAGAATCATTAAAACATCCATTAAAAAAGATAAAAACCAGGTTAACGAGTATGACACCTTTTATGGTATCCGCCAGAAAACCCGTGTGGAAAATGCCTGTATCGGATGCGCCATGTGCACATTGGTCTGTCCAAATGATGCCATTGCCCCGATAAAAAATTCTGGGTTGGACAGACTTAAGTTTCATGTCAACCAGAAGGGCATTCCTAGAAGACGTGGCGGTAGAAGGAATTCATCTCAATCTGTACTGGACAGGATTAAATTCATCAGGATCTCCATGCTTACGGACCCGGCTCTTGATGCCGGCCGCCATGAATTTGAAATGAGAACCCTTCTGGGTCGGGTCCTTTCTCCCAGGGAAAACATTAAGCGATTAAGGGAAAAAGGTTGGATTCCACCGGTCAGGGAAATTTATCCATTAATCATTGGCGGCATGTCATTTGGAGCGCTTTCTCCCACCATGTGGGAAGGCCTTCAGATGGGGGTTGCATATTTGAACGAGGAGCTTGGGATGCCGGTTCGTATGTGTACCGGAGAAGGCGGATGCCCGCCAAGATTGCTCAGATCCAGATTTTTGAAATATGTGATTCTCCAGATTGCGTCCGGGTATTTTGGATGGGATGAAATTATCCACGCCATTCCCCATATGAAAGAAGACCCCTGTGCCATTGAGATCAAATATGGTCAGGGCGCAAAGCCGGGAGATGGAGGACTTTTGATGTGGCACAAAGTGAACAAGCTCATTGCAGCCATCAGGGGTGTGCCTCCAGGGATCAGCCTGCCAAGTCCGCCCACCCATCAGACCCAGTATTCGATTGAAGAGTCTGTGGCGAAAATGATTTTGTCCATGTCCATGGCCTGGGGGTTCAGGGTACCGGTTTATCCGAAAATATCCGCTTCTTCAACTTCCCTTGCCGTATTGAATAACCTGACCCGTAATGATTATGCTTCCGGGCTTGCCATTGACGGTGAAGATGGCGGAACAGGGGCTGCTTATACAGTTTCCATGGATCACATGGGTCATCCCATTGCGTCTTGTATCAGAGATAATTATCTGGATCTCATCAAAATCGGAAAACAAAATGAAATTCCAATTTTTGCAGGTGGTGGTATTGGGAAAAACGGGAATCTTGCTGCCAATGCAGCAGCATTGATTATGCTGGGTGCCAGCGGTGTCCAGATCGGAAAATATGTAATGCAGGCTGCTGCCGGTTGCGTGGGTACAGAAGAAGATCGTTGTAATGTCTGTAATGTGGGCATTTGCCCAAAAGGCATCACATCCCAGGACCCAAGGCTTTACAGAAGGCTTGACCCTGAAGACGTGGCCCAGAGGATAGTTGATCTTTTTGTTTCCTTTGATACTGAGCTTAAAAAAATCGTGGCCCCGCTTGGGCGCTCAACATCCCTTCCCATAGGGATGTCAGATGCCCTTGGAATTGATGATCATGCTGCTGCAGAACGCCTCAGTATAAAGTATGTGGTTTAAGGAGGTGTAAATAATGGCAAAAATAAATAAAGATGCATTTATTAAAATACCCGGCAAAAAAGATGATAAGAGAGTTCCTTCCAGGGTTTTAGAAGAGATCATTCATCGCCATATTAAAAACGGTCGCAGAAGTATTGAAGTTGAAGGTTTTGGACAGCATGGTATCGGAGGGCGACTCTGGGGTGCAGGAAATGAGGAGATCCATATCCGGATTACGGGTCAATCAGGACAAAGAGCAGGATCTCTTGGTACTGCAAATACCAGGATTGAAGTCATGGGACCGGCATCGGATGATATTGGCTGGCTCAATGCAGGCAGCGAAATTATTGTACACGGCAATGCCTCCAATGGTGTAATGAACGGTGCTGCCCAGGGTAAAGTTTTTATTGGCGGTTCCATTGGTGCCCGGGGCATGACAATGACCAAAAGAAATCCGAGATTTGAGCCGCCTGAGCTTTGGGTACTGGGGTCTGCCGGGGATTATTTTGGAGAATTCATGGCCGGCGGCATAGCAGTTATCTGTGGCCATGATGCAGACCCGCAAGATCAAATTCTGGGGTATAGACCCCTTGTTGGAATGGTGGGCGGTAAAGTCTTTGCCAGGGGCAGTGTAAAAGGATTCTCACAAAAAGATGCCAGGCTGGCTCCCCTTCCTGATGAGGACTGGAACTGGCTCCTCACCCATCTGGGTATTTTCCTGGAAAACATCAATAAAAAAGATTTGTTAACATCATTTTCAAACCGTTCCCAATGGCAGCTGGTTGAAGCAAAATCTCCCCGGGAAAAGACCGATGACACTGAACGACCAAGTATGTCCTGGTTCAGGGAAAAGGTATGGGACAAGGAGCTTGGCAAAGGAGGTCTTATCGGTGACCTCCAGGAAACAAAAAAAGATACCATTCCTTTAATTACCAAGGGTGATTTGAGAAGATACATTCCTGTATGGGAACAGGGAAAATATATGGCACCTTGCCAGGCAGCCTGTCCCACGGGTATACCTGTTCAGAAAAGATGGAATATGGTAAGACTTGATAATATTGATGAGGCCATCAGCATGGGTCTTGAATATACTCCATTCCCGGCAATAGTCTGCGGATATCTTTGCCCCAGCCCCTGTATGGCTTCCTGTACAAGGAATTTGAATTACATGTCACCCATTGATGTAAGACTTTTGGGAAAAGCCGGGGAAAACGTAAAACTGCCTAAACCCTCTAAAAAGAGCAAAAAGAGAATTGCCATTATCGGTGCCGGGCCCGGAGGCATTTCTGCTGCCTGGCATTTAACTTTAAAAGGGCATACACCCACATTGTTTGATACGGGTGATACTATTGGCGGGAAAATTTCTTCTGTTATTCCCGGATCAAGAATCCCGAAAGAGACCCTTGAGGCAGAGCTTAATCGTGTAAAAAAAATGATTCCAGATATAAAATTAAACCAGGCAATTAACAGCAGGGAATTTTTAAAAATCAAAAATGATTTTGATTTTATCATTGTTGCGGCTGGAGCAAAAAAGCCAATATCCCTGCCTGTTCCAGGCATTGAAAAAGCCGTTTTTGCCAATGATTTTCTTGAAAGCTCAAAAAAAGACAAAGCCACACCCGGGAAAAGAGTAGTCATCATCGGTGCTGGAAATGTTGGATGTGATGTTGCCACAGAAGCCCATCGCCTGGGTGCCAAAGAGATTACCATGATTGATGTGCAAAAACCAGCAGCCTTTGGCAGAGAAAAAGAGTATGCTCAAAGCATTGGTGCTAGTTTCAGATGGCCCTGCTTTACAAAAAAAATTACAAAAAAAGGCGTGGTGCTTCAAGATGGTGAAGTTTTAAAAGCCGATACCATAGTGATCTCCATCGGGGATATCCCGAATCTTGATTTTCTTGATGAAACAATTACCGTTGAAAAGGGATTTATCGCTGTCGATAAATTCAACCGGACCTCAGACCCAGGGGTTTTTGCCATTGGAGATGTTGTTGGCCCAGGGCTTATTACAGATGCCATTGGCGCAGGAAGAAGGGCAGCCCTAAGCATCGACCGTATCATTGGAGGTAAAAGCCCTGATCATGGGGACATTTTACCACAGGTTGATAAGCAGCGGATCAGCCTTGAATATTATAATCCCAGAAATGATGCTGACAATCTGATTGACTGTGGTGCGGATTGCGCTTCATGCGGCCAATGCAGGGATTGTGGCATCTGTGTGGCAGTCTGCCCTGAAGGTGCCATTGAAAGAAATGAAATTAACAAGGAGACGTTTGAATATAAGGTAGACCCGGATCTTTGTATTGGCTGCGGATTCTGCAAAGGGGCATGCCCATGCGGAATATGGGATTTAATTCCCAACACGGCCCTATAGAAAAATTAAATTATATAGGAAATTTTTTATTTTTTCCTATTGACGATTAAGTATGATTTCTGATTAATATAAGGGGATTATGGATAAACAGGATAAGACATATGATGGCTATATAAAAGCATTGACGGACATCAGCCGTGCAATCACTTCGGATCTTTTCATTGAAGACCTGTTAAAATTGATTGTCATGGTGACGGCAAAGGTTACAGGTGTTGAGATCTGTTCTTTATGGATTGTCAATGAAGAGGAACAACCACCGAAAATACACCTTAAGGCGACCCAGTCCATTTCCCCGGATTATATCAAAGACCGGTCGCTTAATCTGGACGAAGGTGTTGTAGGGTTTGTGGTAACCCATAAAAAACCTTTGATCCTAAAAGATGTGTTAGAATCAGAACTATTCAAAGAAAAAGAGATGGCCAGAAAACTGGGCCTTGTTTCCATGGTCGGCATTCCTTTAATAGCCAAAGAAGAAAAAGTTATAGGGGTATTAAACTGTTTTACAGCCACTCCCCACGATTTTTCCGATACAGAAGTCAATCTTTTAAGAGTTGTTGCCAATCAGTCTGCCGTTGCTATCGTCAATACAGAACTTATGGTAAAAACCAAGGTGATCCAGGAGGAATTGGAAGCCCGGAAAAAGATAGAACAGGCCAAGGAAGTTCTAATGAATAAACGTCAAATGACCGGTGCTGAAGCCTATGGCTGGATACGGAAAAGAAGCATGGATTCGAGAAAATCCATCCGTGAAGTAGCAGAAGCAGTAATCCTATCCAATGAGATTTTTAATGACTAATGATTTTT
>CALGRI010000209.1 GCA_937880875.1 uncultured Pseudomonadota bacterium | reverse complement strand
GCCTCCATAATGGCATCTGCCCCAAATGGCGGGGGCACAAAGATAAGGGATGCCCTGGCACCTGTTTCTTCAACTGCCTGTTTAACTGTATTAAACACGGGCACATTATCCATTTTCTGCCCGCCTTTACCAGGGGTTACACCGGCCACTATTTTTGTTCCATATTCCAGACACCCTCTTGTATGGAAGCTTCCCTCATTGCCGGTAATTCCCTGTACAAGAACCTTTGTGTCTTTATTTACAAATATACTCAATTTTGATCTCCTCTAATTGACAGATGCAGCAATTTTCTGTGCTGCATCAAAAAGGTCATGCGCAGTGGTTAAATTAAGTTTTGCATCCTCCAGGATCTGCTTTCCTTTTTCCACATTTGTGCCTTCCATGCGAACCACAACAGGGATATTGATACCTGTTTTCTTTGCTGCATCCACAACACCCTGGGCAAAATTATCACAGCGTAAGATGCCGCCGAAAATATTTATTAATACTGCTTTCACCTTGTCATCAGCCAGGATGATCCTGAATGCATTTTCAACCTGTTCAGAAGAGGCTCCGCCGCCCACATCCATGAAATTGGCCGGGGTTGCTCCGGCATTTTTTATGATATCCATGGTAGCCATGGCAAGTCCTGCACCATTTACAATATTTCCCACATTTCCATCAAGATTGATATAGTTTAAACTATATTTTGATGCTTCAACCTCCAGGGGATTTTCTTCATCAAGGTCTCTTAAGGCTATTAAATCTTTGTGCCGGTAAAGTGCGTTGGAGTCAAAATCAACCTTGGCATCCAGGGCCAGAACCTTGTCATCTGAAGTTAAAATCAAAGGATTTATTTCCACCATGGAGCAGTCATTGGCAATAAAAAATCGGTACAGGTTGGAAAGAAGGGCTGAAAATGGTTTCATGGCAGAAGAGGGCAGTTCAAGACTGAACCCGACCTGCCTGAGCTGGTATCCCTGAATCCCCATTAACGGGTCTACATGAACTTTTATGATTCTTTCAGGGGTTTGGGCTGCCACTTTTTCAATGTCCATGCCTCCGTCCTGGCTTGCCATGATCACAATTGATGCTGTGCCGCGATCCACAAGAAGACTTAAATATAACTCTTTTTTAATTTTCTGGCCTGCCTCGATCAAGAGTTTTTTCACAACTCTGCCTTCAGGACCGGTTTGATGGGTGACAAGGGTCATGCCCAGGATTTCCCTGGCCAGGGTTTCAACCTCTTCCATGGAAGCGGCAAGCTTTACACCACCGCCTTTGCCCCTTCCACCTGCATGGATCTGGGCTTTCACCACCACTGGAAAATTGCCCAGGTCTGCGGCAGTCTTTTTTGCCTCATCCACAGAAAAAGCAACATTTCCATCAGGAACAGGAACATTGTATGCCTTAAACAATTCCTTTGCCTGATATTCATGAATTTTCATTTAAATTTCCTTTCAACTTTACAAAAACAAGAAACATAATACTTTGTTTCTTGTTTTTTTATATTCCTATCTTGTCTTGCGACTAAATTATAAATATGACAACAACACTTCAGCGGCAGCTGTTGGGGATATTTTTTCATTTTCTACCTGTTGTGAAACAAGTGTTATCTCTTTATTAATTTTCTCATTATTTTTAAAGCGCTGCTTTAAGCCCTCTTCAACAAGGGTCCACATCCATTCCAGGGATTGTTTCTTCCGCCTTTGTAAAAATTCGCCTGAAGCTTTAAATTTCTGATTATGATCAAGAATAGTTTCCCAGACAGCCTTAGTCCCTCCATCAATAACAGATGAACAGGTCAAAACAGGTGTGGACCAGGTTGGAGATTCAGGCCTGATCAGATGCATGGCCATATCCAGATCCCCCTTGGCTTTTCTAACCGCTTTAAGGTTATCTCCGTCTGCCTTGTTAATGGCAATGCAGTCTGCCAGTTCCAGAACTCCTTTTTTTATCCCCTGAAGTTCATCTCCGGCTCCTGCAATCATCAGTACAAGAAAAAAATCCACCATGGAAGCCACACTGGTTTCAGACTGTCCCACCCCTACAGTTTCAACTAGGATAACATCAAACCCGGCTGCTTCACAGGTCAGCATGATTTCACGGGTTTTAGCGGCAACTCCCCCCAAGGTTTCTCCGGCAGGAGAAGGCCTGATAAAGGCATTTGCATGGGCAGACAGCTTTTCCATCCGGGTTTTATCTCCCAAAATAGACCCGCCGCTCCTGCGGCTTGTGGGATCCACAGCCAGAACAGCCACTTTATGGCCAAGATCTGCCAGAAATACGCCTAAATTTTCTATAAAGGTACTCTTACCGACACCCGGTACCCCTGTAATACCCACCCGGATGCTGTTTCCAGTATGGGGTAGAACCTTTTCCATAACGGCAAAAGCTTTTTTCTGATGGGCCGTAAGACTGCTTTCTATCAATGTTATGGTCTTGGCAATCATACGGCGATTGCCATCTAAAATACCCTGGACAAAGCTCTCACTTTCAGGGTCGGTTTGAATCATGTTCTTTACGCACCTATGATGTTAAGCGTCCTGTTTGCAGCATCGGTTACCATAGTTCCAGGTCCAAAAATTTCTGCTGCACCCGCATTTTTCAAAAATTCATAATCGCCTGGTGGAATTATGCCACCAACCACCACTTTAATATCAGAAGCACCATGATTTTTCAACTCTTCAATGACCATAGGAACCAAAGTTTTATGCCCTGCTGCAAGGCTGGATACCCCTATCACATGGACATCATTTTCAACGGCCATTCTGGCGGCTTCTTCAGGGGTCTGGAACAAGGGGCCTAAGTCCACATCAAACCCAAAATCCGCAAAGGCCGTGGCAATGACCTTAACACCCCTGTCATGTCCATCCTGTCCCATTTTAGACAATAAAATCCTGGGTCTGCGACCCGTCTTTTTTTGAAAATCCGCTGTACGCTTTCTTAAAGACTCAATCATCTCGGAATCAGAATGTTCTGCAGCATACACCCCGGAAATACACTGGGTGGTGGCCACAAACCGTGTAAATACTTTTTCCATAGCATCACAAATTTCCCCAACCGTTGCCCTTGCCCTTACTGCCGGCAGACAGGTTTCCAAAAGATTTCTACCTGATTCACAAGCCTTTGTAATATCATCCAAAGCCTTTTGAACAGCTGTATTATCCCGCTGTTTTTTAATCTGTGCAAGACGTGCCACCTGTTCATTCCTGATCTCTTCAGAGACTTCACGCACAGGAATGGGGATTTCATCTTCAATTTTATATTTATTCACCCCCACAATCACATCCGAACCCTGATCAATCCTGGCCTGTCGTCTGGCAGACACTTCTTCAATTCTCATTTTCGGCATACCAGACTCAATGGCTTTGGCCATGCCGCCCAGGTCCTCTATTTCAGCCAGAATTTTGCGGACTTCATCAATAATATTCTGAGTCAGGGTTTCAACATAGTATGACCCGCCTAAAGGATCCACCACATCACAGATATGGGATTCTTCCTGAACAATGATCTGGGTATTTCTGGAGATCCTGGCTGACAATTCCGTGGGCAGGCCCACTGCCTCGTCAAAAGAGTTGGTGTGAAGACTCTGTGTGCCACCAAGCACTGCTGACAGGCATTCAAGGGTGGTTCTGACAATATTGTTATAGGGATCCTGCTGGGTCAGGCTCCAGCCCGATGTCTGGCAGTGGGTTCTCAGCATGGTTGAGGTTGGATTTTTCGGGTTGAACTGGCTCATGAGCTCTGCCCACAGGAATCTGGCAGCTCTCAACATGGCAATATCCATGAAAAAATTCATGCCGATCCCGAAAAAGAAAGAGAGCCTTGGAGCAAATTTATCAATATCAAGGCCTGTTTTAAGGGCAGCTTTGACATACTCAAGACCGTCGGCCAAGGTAAAGGCTGCCTGGAGAACGGAATCAGCCCCTGCTTCCATCATGTGATACCCGCTGATACTGATGGAATTAAATTTGGGCATGTTATCCGAACAAAAAGCGATAATATCGGAAACAATCCTCATGGAAGGCGTTGGTGGATAGATATAGGTATTCCGGGTCAGATATTCTTTTAATATATCATTTTGAATGGTTCCCATGAGCTGGTCATGTCTGACACCCTGCTCTTCTGCTGCTACAATATACCCTGCAAGAATTGGCAGGACAGCACCATTCATGGTCATGGAAACCGACATCTGATCTAAGGGGATCTGGTCAAACAAAATTTTCATATCTTCGACAGAATCAATGGCAACCCCTGCTTTTCCAACATCTCCCGTCACCCTTGGGTGATCGGAATCATATCCTCTGTGGGTAGCCAGATCAAAGGCAACAGACAGCCCTTTTTGTCCTGCTGCAAGATTTTTACGATAAAAGGTGTTGGATTCTTTGGCCGTGGAAAACCCGGCATACTGACGAATGGTCCAGGGTCGACCTGCATACATGGTGGCCTTAGGGCCCCTGACATAGGGCTCAAACCCGGGAAGATTATTGATGAACTCTACTTTTTCAAGGTCTTTAGCCGAATATAGCGGCTTGATATCTATTCCTTCCGGTGTTTTCTTTGTTAATGACTCCAGGGGTTTTCCCCTAAGCTCTTTTTTAGCAAGCTCTTCCCACTTATTTAGGTCAGACATTTGAGACATTTTTATCCTCCGGTACATCAAATTTAGTTATCTTTCACACAGTTCAACCAATACCCCTGAAGTGGCCTTGGGGTGTAAAAAAGCGATTTTAGCACCCCCGGCACCTTTCCGGGGCACCTGGTCGATAAGCGCAATTCCTTTTTCTTTGAGCTCGGCCAGGGCCTCTTCTATATTTTCAACCCTAAAGGCCACATGCTGAATCCCTTCGCCTTTTTTTTCAATATATTTGGCAACAGGCCCTTCTTTAGAAGTGGATTCCAAAAGTTCTACTTCACTTTCGCCAACGGGCAGAAAAGCGGTTTTCACTTTCTGCTCTTCAATTGTTTCTGTTCCCTCTAAATGCAATCCCAAAGCATCAATCCAGAAATTTTTCTTCTCATCAATGCTTGAGACGGCTATCCCAAGGTGGTCTATTTTTAGTATTTTCATTTATCATCTCTCCAAAATAAGTCAATAAAATCACAATCTTTTATCTATAGAGGGTTCAACATCTGAAAGTCAACCCTAAACTGCAG
>CALGRI010000208.1 GCA_937880875.1 uncultured Pseudomonadota bacterium | reverse complement strand
ACACGTAACATAAAGGTCACAAATTAAATGAATCTTCCTGTAAAATTAAGCCATATCATGGTTCTTACCGGTGAACCATCCGGTGATCTGCATGCCGGGCATCTTGTCAGGGAAATCAAACGATTAAATAATCGTATTTATTTTTCAGGTATAGGCGGAATCCATCTTGAAAACCAAAAGGTGGATCTTTTTTATAACATTTCAAAGCTTTCTGCAATGGGACTTACAGAAGTCCTTATGCAATTTGGACAGATAAAAAAAGCCTTTGATTTGTTTAAAAAAAAACTTAAGGCAAATATGCCGGATCTAATTATTCTCGTGGATTACCCTGGGTTTAATTTAAAAGCTGCTCAGTTTGCCAAAGATCATTATAATATAAAAATCTTATATTATATTACCCCAAAAGTGTGGGCCTGGAAAAAATCAAGGCTTAAGAAGATAAAAAAATATATTGACCATGCAGCATTGATACTGCCTTTTGAAGAAAAAATCTATAAAAAGGCTAATATTCAATACACTTATGTTGGGAATCCTTTATTGGATGAGTATCCTGAAAATTTATCCAAAATCTTTCTTCGATCACACGCTTTATTTTCAAAAAATAAAGATTCCCTGATTATTGGCCTGCTTCCAGGATCCAGAAAAGCTGAAATAAAAAATCTGCTTGAAGTTATGGTCAAAGCAGCAAACCTTATTCATCAAAATAATAAAAATGCCTTTTTTATTATTTCTCAAGCGACTTCAATCAAAAGGGAGACCCTGGAGAAATTTTTAAAAGATTGTTCAAATAAACCTTTATTTCAAATCAATGAGGGCCCGGTTAAGGATATTTTTTTGAAATCAGACCTTGTCATTGCCGCCTCTGGAACCGTCACCCTGGAAGCGGCTCTGTGTTGTGTTCCAACGATTATTGTATACAAAATGTCCCCAATAAGTTATCGTATGGCAAAACTGCTTGTAAAAGTAAAGTATGCAGGACTTGCAAATTTAATTATTAATGCCCAAGTGATGCCTGAATTATTACAAAATGATGCGACACCCGAAAAAATAAGTGAAAAAGCATTATATATGCTGGATAATCTATTTTATTTTCAAAATCAGTTGCAAATGGTCAGAAAATTTCTTGGAAAAAAAGGGGCCTCAAAAAGGGCTGCTAATATTGCAATTTATATGCTGAAGAGATCTGAACTTTCATTGAAATTTGACAAATTAACTTAAATATTATTAGAGTGATTTCATAAAAATACCAATTATAATTATATTAACAACTTAAGGATTATATTCTGCTTTGATGATTTTTGAATTGACGTTACTTATTATAGGTCTTTTATTATCCGGTTTTTTTTCTTCCTCTGAAACAGCACTTTTTTCAATCAGCAAAGTCAAGGCGCTTCATATTGCCAAAGACGGTTCAAACACCGGACTGCTGATTTTGAAGATGAAAAGAGATTCCCATAAACTTTTAACCACCATATTGATCGGGAATAACCTTGTAAATATTGGTGCATCCGCCATTGCCACATCTGTTGCCATCTCATACTTTAAATCCAATGCTGTAGGTATTGCGACCGGGATTATGACGATGCTCATTCTTATTTTCGGTGAAATTTTGCCTAAATCATTTGCTAATCACAATAATATCCTAGTTGCCAGAATTGTGATTTATCCAATATTCTGGTTTTCAAAATTGTTTTACCCTTTGATCTATATATTAAATTTTATACCCAGACTGCATGGTAAAATTAATACTTCCCATCGAACTGTGACAGAAGATGAATTAATGACTATGGTAGAAGTGGTGGAAGAAGAAGGGGAAATCAAAGAAGAAGAAAAAGAATATATTACCAATATATTTGAGTTTGATGATACTTCGTGCTCTGAAATTATGACCCCAAGGGCAGATATGTTTGTGTTAGATGTATCCCAGGACCTTGATATTAAAAAAATCCTTAAAACAGGGTTTTCCAGGATACCGGTTATTGAAGACAGTATTGATAATATTATTGGCATCTTGCATGTAAAAGATTTGTTTACCACTTTTCAAAAAGCCTGTGAATCTGAATCTGATATCCCTTTGGATGTTAAGCAGATCATGAAAAAACCATATTTTATTCCTGAATCCCAAAAACTGGATTCCCTGTTACATGACTTTAAGCAGAAAAAAAATCATATGGCTATTATTGTGGATGAGCATGGTGGTATTGCAGGCATTGTAACACTTGAAGATGTTGTTGAAGAAATCTTTGGTGAGATTATTGATGAAACCGATACTATGGCGCCTGATATTGTAAAATTAAAAGGGGATACGTGGCTGGTTACCGGTAGGATTGATATTGATGATTTAAATAAAGAACTTGAAATTCAAATTCCCGAATCAAATACCTATGATACCTTTTCTGGCTTTTTCCTTGAACAGATTGGCCGAATTCCAAAATCCGGAGAATCCATTATAATCAACAAGTGGACAGCCACTGTTAAAGATATGGATGGAAACAGAATACAAAGCTTTATCATAAAAAAAGAACAATCTTAATATCAGGCATGATTGATTCAAATACACAGCTTTATTGCGTTTTTGGAAACCCGGTCAGGCATTCCAAAAGCCCGGCAATTCACAATGCCTGTTTTCAACACCATCATATTAATGCGGTTTACCTTGCCTTTGAAATTGATGAGATTTCAAAGGGTGTCGCAGCATTAAAGACTTTAAACATACAGGGCGCTTCTATTACAATACCGTTTAAAGAATCCATAATAGATTATCTTGACTGGATTGATGATGACGCTTTGAACATAGGCGCGGTAAACACTGTTAAAAACAAAGATGGAAAACTTTTTGGATATAACACGGACCATCAGGCCGCAATTGTTCCCTTAAAACCCTTTGGTATAAAGGATAAAAAAGTCTGTCTCATTGGCGCTGGTGGAGCTGCCCAGGCTGTAGCGTATGGTATACACAAGGAAAAAGGAAATCTCGTTATTATCAATAGAGATAAAGTCAGGGGGGAAAAACTGGCTTTAAAGTATGATGCTGATTTCATTCCTATGACTGAAATAGATAAATTGGGTGTGAACAAGGCAGATATTATCATCAACACCACCTCCATTGGTATGTACCCTGATATTGAAAATATAGCTTTTCCTATTCAATATATTGAATCGGATATGGTTGTTATGGATATTGTTTATAACCCTTTGAAAACAAAACTATTATCTGAAGCCCAAAAAAAGGGATGTACAACAATTGACGGTCTGTCCATGTTTACGCATCAGGCTGCGGCTCAATTTAAATTATGGACAGGCATAACACCGGATATTGAACTGATGCGCCAGGCAATAATCAATGGAGACAATTAATTGAAACAGATTGCCCCAAAAAACATTAAAGATCAGGCTGTTGTTATTCCAGGTTCAAAAAGTATTTCCCATCGTATGATGATTTGTACGTCCTTATCCAATGGAACCTCAAATATTAAAAATCTTCTTCAAAGCGATGATATAAAACTTACCATTAAGGGCCTGAAAAATATGGGGGCAGACATTGACCTGGTTAAAGGAAATCACTACAGGATTTCCGGATTTGGAGGAAACCCCAAACCCTGTAGTAAAGCTATTTATCTTGGCAATTCAGGCACCTCCATGCGTCTTCTTACAGGAATTGCAGCATTAGGAACCACCAGCTACACCCTCACAGGTGACAAACGGATGTGTGAACGTCCCATGAAAGAGTTGCTGGATGCATTAACCTTGCTGGGTATTCAGGCAAAGTCAAAAAATAAAAAAGGCAGTCCACCGGTTTATATCCAGGGCGGTAACAGGGCAGGGGGGCTTGTTAAAATTGATTGTTCCAAAAGCAGCCAGTATTTATCATCTCTTTTAATGATAGGGGCATTGATGAAAAACGGGCTCGATATAAGACTTGACAGTCCACCCGTGTCATCACCCTATATAGACTTGACCATTGATATCATGAAAAAATTTACAATTGCCGCTCATCAAATTGATAGTATGCATTATCAGGTTCCAGGACAGCAGTCTTATCTTCAAGGAGATTTTTTTGTTGAACCCGATCTTTCCAATGCCGGATATTTCTGGGCCATTGGTGCAATAACAGGCAAAATGATTTTTGTTGAAAATATCAATGATAATTCTCTGCAAGGGGATTTAAAACAGATTAGAATTTTAGAACAGATGGGGTGTGCCTTAAAAATTGAAAATAACCACATCGGTGTCTGCGGAGGTTCTCTTAAAGCAGTTGATGTGGATATGTCTGATACACCGGATGCTGTCCCTGCCATTGCTGTCGTTGCAAGCTTTGCTAAAGGAAAAACCAGAATATATAATATTAAACATTTGCGTGAAAAAGAGTGTGATAGGATTGATGCTGTCTCTTCACAACTTATGAAAATGGGTATAAGTGTTAAACAAGGAGAGGATTTTTTAGAAATCACAGGTGGAAATCCAAAAGGAACAAGGATAGAAACTTTTAATGATCACAGAATCGCCATGGCATTTTCCATGCCAGGCCTAATAATCCCTGGCATGGAAATTGAAAATGAGACATGTGTTGAAAAGTCTTTTCCAAATTACTGGGATATATTTGATAAATTACAGGAATAATTTTTTTTTATTAAATTTAATATGAAAATATTTCTTATCGGCTATAGGTGTACGGGAAAGACGACCCTGGGGAAAATTCTTGCTCATCATCTCAATTTCGATTTCATTGATACAGATCTTCTCATTGAAAAACACCTTGGATCAACTATTATAGAAATCATTGAAAATCAGGGATGGGGGAAATTTCGACAAATAGAAAAGCAGACACTTTTTAATATAAAAAACATTGAGGATACTGTCATTGCAACGGGAGGCGGTATTATTATAGATCCTGATAATCAGCAATTTATTAAAAAAAATGGATTCTGCATCTGGCTTGATGCAGATATAAAAACAATTATGGTCAGATTAAATACAGATAATAAAAATAGGGCCTTAAGACCGGCTCTCACAAATAAAGATTTATTTAGCGAAACAAATGAAATGGTAAAAAAAAGAAACCCTTTATATAAAAACACCGCCCATATAAGGATTGATACAAGTTTTCATACTCCCGAAGAAATTGTTAATATCATTGACAGGAGATTAAAAGATGTCAGGCAGTAGTTTTGGTAAAGCATTCAATATCACAACTTTTGGAGAATCACACGGCAAGGCAATAGGCGTTGTTATTCAAGGGTGTCCTCCAGGTCTTGTGATTGACGAGGATATCATACAAAAGGCCCTTGATAAAAGAAAGCCCGGCGATGGGGTGTCCAGTACAAAACGAAGGGAACCAGACCATCCCATCATCCTGTCAGGTACATTTAACGGCCAAACCACTGGAACGCCTATTATGATTTTGATAGAAAATAAAGACGCAAAATCAAAATCCTATGATCCTATTGCCTCTTTTTTCAGACCCGGCCATGGCGATTTTACCTATCAGGCCAAATATGGCATCAGAGATTACAGGGGAGGAGGAAGAGCCTCTGCAAGGGAGACAGCTGCAAGGGTGGCAGCAGGTGCAGTGGCGCAACTGGTACTTGATCGGCAAAACATCAAAATAAATAGCTATACACTTGAAATTGGCGGTATCCGGGCCCTTAAGATTGATGATATATCTGAAAAAGAAAAAAACTATTTGCAATGTCCTGATTTAGATGCTGCCCATAAAATGGAAAAAAAAATTAAAGATATTAAAAGCAAAGGGGATTCTTTAGGTGGTATCGTTGAAATTATCGCATTAAATGTACCCCCGGGTTTAGGAGAACCTGTTTTTGACAAGCTGGATGCTGATATTGCCAAAGCTCTTATGAGTATAGGAGCTGTAAAGGCAGTTGAAATAGGTGCAGGGATTCGTGCTCCCGAAATGACAGGCTTTGAGAACAATGACCAGATTTTACCGGATGGATTTCAAACAAATCATTCCGGAGGTATTCTGGCAGGGATTTCAAATGGGGATGACATTATTGCAAGGGTTCATGTCAAGCCGATACCTTCGATCCTTAAACCCCAGCAGACAATCGATGAGAAGGGTAGTTCAATTGAAATTTCAACCGAAGGCCGACATGATATCTGTGCCATTCCAAGAATTAATAAGGTCTGTGAGGCCATGATGGCAATTGTACTCACAGACCATTTATTACGTCAAAAAATCTTAGGCTGATTATTTTTTGACAATATCAGATTCAAGTTTATCAGCAATTTCAATTGCGGTGGTTAAAGAATCATTGATCATAAATAATTGAATTTTCAATGTTTTTAAAGAAGCAGCGCTGGCAGAGATCTTTTCTTTGCTTGAAAGCAGTTTTGCAAGTTCCCTGGATTTTTTTGCAAGGCTAGTTAATTTATCGCTGAAATTTACAACTTCACCTGCCCATTTATCTCTTTCTTCCTTTGAAAGCTCAATATTTGCATTACTCGTTCCATTTATAAGGTGGTCTATTTGATAGTCTTCAGGATTTGCAATTATTTCATACATGTGATTTTCCTTTTAAAAGGTATTCATATCAACTTTAAGTGTCAGGGTTTAAGAATATTTATTCTTTTTGTTTAAGTCAAGCTTTGTGCACCCAAAACATTACAGGCTCACTGCAATAATAGGGGTTGCATGTTTAGAAATGGTCAAATTTTCATTTCCCAGTACAGATTTAAATACAATTTAAAAATAAAAATATTTGTTTTTAAATTGAGCGTGTATTCATCATTAGGCCTGATCTAAAAAAAACTTGGATAAATCCCCTTTGGTGTAAAGTATTTTCAATACTGAAAGGTAATAAGTATATTCAGCATCTGAAATTCTCCTTTGAGCCGTGACCAATAACGTATTTGCATCCATCATATCAATGCTGTCAGCCATACCATATTTAAACTGCATTTGAACCGCATTAAAGTTCTCCTGGGCAGATTTCAGCTCATCCTGTAAATTCAATAGCGTACTTTTTGCTGTTTGGTAATCCAGAAAGGAAATTTTTGCATCCAGAATAATACTTTTTTCCTGAAGAATTAATGCATTTTCTGCTTTTCTTTGATTCGCAAGAGCCTGCCTGATCTGAGCCCTTCGCAAACCACCATCATATAATGTAAAGACAAGTTCCCCTTTAAAATATAAGTCTTCAGTATCATATTCAACATCTCTGGGCCTATAATCATAATAGGTGATATCTGTCTCTTTATATCCTGCCTCAAGAGAAATTGTCGGCCAAAAATCGCTTTTTTCATACCTTACAGTTTTCCTGGCAATCTCAAGATTCTTTTTTGCTTCTTTTATTTCCGTCCTGTTTTTTAAGGCCTGGGTTTGAATATCTTCCAAGCTTAAGTGATACTTTTCAATATCCTCAATATTTGCTTTTTTAAGATTATAGTCCTCCTCAATCTCGACAAGGTTACGTAAAACTGCCTTGGTTTGCAATATACCATTTTCTGCTTTTACCTTTTCTGTCAAAGATTTGGATAGTTCTGCCTCAGCCCTGTATAAATCTGTTTTGGTTACATTTCCAACGCTTAATTTCTCTTTAACAGCATCCCTGTGAGTGGTAAGTCGGTTTACATCTGACTGGGCAATTTCAAAATATCTTTGTGCACTCAAAATATTGTAATAGGCCTGGGACACCTGCAATAAATACTGGGAACGAATGCTTTCAAGTGAAAATTCTTTTCCCTCAATGCTTTTTTTTGTAACATCCAGGGCAATCAATTCTTTTCCATTGAGTGTAAATGACTGTGTCAGCTTAACTCCTAAGGCCAATGTATCAGGAGATGTTATG
Organism: uncultured Pseudomonadota bacterium; assembly: GCA_937880875.1. Classification (GTDB taxonomy): domain Bacteria; phylum Desulfobacterota; class Desulfobacteria; order Desulfobacterales; family Desulfobacteraceae; genus Desulfobacula. Next base: position 15,513 of record CALGRI010000208.1, on the reverse strand, counting down.
TTATCATTTTTATACTCTGTCATGTTGCCGAAAGCTGTGGCTCTGGGTATTAAGACAGATAATGCTCTGGCCTTCTCCAGCTGCGCGATGTTTAAATCATCTTCTGCAATTTTGATTGTCTCACTATGCTTATTGGCAAGTTGTGCCAATTCAGAAAGGGAATACATTGTTTGACAATATGCAGGAATCTGGTTGAAAATAATGGCGAAAATGATGAAAAATAATTGAATTGACATTTTATTCATTTGGGAACCTCGTTTATTGAAAATCAAAATTCAGTCAACAATATTATCATTTTGCAATCAACGTCAAGCTTACAGAATATTAAATCAAGATTCTGATAAAATATTGCTTCTCAGTAATGTTTTATATCTGCAGAATCTTTTCATTGCAACAATGGATAAATATTCTATTTTGTGATATTAACCTCAAAAAAACATATATACAATTATAATAAAATAAGGAGATTAAGATGACATCCATTCCAAAGACTCAATTTGAAGACCTGGCCCTGGTCAGGCAGGGTAAAGTCAGGGATATATTTGACACGGGAGAATCCCTGTTAATGGTTACAACAGACAGGCTTTCTGCTTTTGATGTTGTACTGCCGGATATTATCCCGGATAAGGGAAAGGTTTTAAATCAGATTTCTGTGTTCTGGTTTAAACGAATGGAAAGCATTGTAAAAAATCATATTATAACAACCCATGTAAATGAATATCCTGAAGCATTTAAACCCCATGCAGATGCTTTGGATAAACGAAGTATGCTGGTAAAAAAAGCTGAGCCTCTTACCATTGAATGCATTGTAAGAGGGTACATAACAGGATCTGGTTGGAATTCTTATCAAAAAGAAGGCCATGTATGCGGGATAACGTTACCCAAAGGGTTGAAAGAATCGGACAAACTTGAAAATCCGCTTTTTACACCTTCTACCAAAGCTGAAATCGGTGATCATGATATTAATATCAGTTTTGATGAGGCAGTAAAACTGATCGGCCACGAAAAAGCGGATAAATTAAGAAATTTAAGTCTTGCAATATACAAAAAAGGCGCTGAATATGCCTTGTCAAAAGGTATTATCATTGCCGATACAAAATTTGAATTTGGTATGCTGGACGGAGAAATTATACTTATAGATGAGATCCTTACCCCGGATTCATCCCGATTCTGGCCTTTAAGCGAATATGAACCCGGAAGAAGCCAGAACAGTTTTGACAAACAATATGTCAGGGACTGGCTGACTGCTTCAGGGTGGGATAAAAAAAGCCCGGGGCCAAAGCTTCCCCAGGAAGTCATTGACAGGACATCCAATACATACAAAGAAATTTATACCCGCCTGACAGGTGAAAATGTCTGATTGTTTGTGCGAAATAAATATAAGTGATATCAATCTGACAGATGAAAGGTATAAGATTTCATTTTCAGACAAGGATATTTGCTTTCTTGCTCGATCTTTTAAGGAAACAGGCCTGATTTACCCTCCCATAGTCAGGCCTGTAAACAATACATTTATTATCGTTTCAGGATTTAACAGAATCAGAGCCCATATTCACAATAATCAGGTACACAATAACGAAACAAAAATAGTTGTATATAAAACAAAGCCTGATACAACAGACTATCAATGCCTTTTAAAATCAATAAGTTCGCTTACTTTTCAAAGACAGTTAACCATTGCTGAACTTATAATATGTACAAGACGTCTATATCAATTTTTGGATAAACAACAGATTGCAGAAAAATCACCCGCTATCTTTAACACAGAGCTTGCTGAAAGCTTTGTAGGAGATTTATTAACCATTGGTGGTTTGTCTGATACTGCTATGGAATTAATTCATACAGGTAATCTATCCTTTAAGTCGGCCAAAAGAATTTCTCTTTTTGAAAAAGAGTCCATAAAGGTTTTTTTAGATATTTTTTCAAAAATTCATGCATCTCAGAGCAAACAACTTGAAATCATACTATATATAATGGAAATTGCCGCCAGAGACCTCATTAAACCTAAAGCGCTTTTAAAGAATCAAGAAATACAGGATATTCTTTCTGATGAAAAAAAAGAGCCTGGATTAAAAACCGAAGATTTGCGAGCCTATCTTTTTGAACACAGATTCCCAACGGTTTTAAAATACCGTCAAATGGTCAGGGAAAAAATCACATCTATAAAATTTGGAAACCGCATCAAAATTTCTCCCCCGGAAAACTTTGACAGCCAGACCTATTCCATCTCTTTTACAGCCAAAAATTATAAAGAGTTTTTTGCAAATGTTCAAAACCTTAATGCCGGCCTGGAAAACAAAGAATTAAAAGAAATTTTCAACCCATGAAAATTGATACTCTTTTTATTGATAAAGCTGTTCCCAGGGATTTTGAAATCGATTATATCATTTCCAGGCTTGCCGCAGAGCCTCAATGGGTAGAAAATACACGAACCGTTTATGACTTTATAAATGATTCAGACGACCCGATCTCAAAAGCCAAAAAAACACTCTATATTACCCAGAACAAGGGGGCTGTTATCAAGGCATGTCCTGGAACCGGTTTTTATACCTGTTGTGATTATACCATTCTTCATACAGGCACATTCTGCTCAATGGATTGTTCATATTGCATTCTTCAGGCATATTTTCATCCCCCTGTTCTGCAATATTTCGCAGGTCTCAAAACACTTGGCAACACCCTTGAAAATACCTTCACCCAGAATAAAATATTTAGAATCGGGACAGGAGAATATACAGACTCCCTTATCTGGGAAAAAATAAGTCTTCAGCCAAAATTTCTTGTTGAAACATTTGCAAGGCAAAGCAATAGCCTTTTGGAGCTTAAGACCAAAACTGTTAATATTGAATCCTTACTTCCCCTTGATCATAATGAAAAAACTATTATTGCCTGGTCATTGAATACCCCGGAGATAATTAGTTCCGAAGAAAAGGGAACAGCCTCCCTTACAGCCCGTCTTGAGGCGGCAAGGCTTGTAGAGTCAAAGGGATACAAACTTGCCTTTCATTTTGACCCCATGGTGATTTATCCGGAATGCGAAATTCAATATAAAAAAGTGGTACAACAGATTTTTGAATATGTCCGCCCGGAAAGTATTGTATGGATCAGCATTGGTACGTTTAGATTCATGCCCAAACTAAAGCAGATTATTGAAAAAAGATTCAAACATTCAACCATCCCTTATGGAGAATTTATTCTTGGACTTGATAATAAAATGCGATATTTCAAACCGTTAAGAATAGAAATTTACAAGAAAATTATTTCATGCATAAAAGAATATGCCCCTGGTCTGATGGTCTATTTTTGCATGGAAGACGAAGAAGTCTGGGAAAAATGTATGGGGTTTTTCCCAAAAAAAGAGGGAGAGCTTGGACATCTTTTAGATAAAAGTGCGGTGACCCATTGCAGTTTAAATTCTAAATTGCTGTAAACAAGAAGGTTTTATGAAAATTGCCTTGATCGTCAATCCATACGCGGGTGGGAAAAAGAGTGAAAAACTGCTATCTTTGATTGAAAAAAAACTGTCATTCCATAACATTGACTATATCACTTATATTTCCCTTCATCATGAACATTGCCTAAAGATTGCTGCTGAACTCAAAATAGATCAATATGATGCTATTGTTTCTATGGGTGGGGATGGAACCAATTTCCATGTTTTAAACGGCCTTCTTTCTGCTTTTAAACCTGAACAAATTCCACCTCTGGGTATTATTCCTGTTGGCTCAGGAAATTCTTTTGCCATGGATCTGAATTTATATGATTTTGAGGATGGCATAAGATCAATTGTTAAAAATACACCAAGATGGATAGATGTCTGTTCTTTTACACAAGCCAAAAAAAAAATTTATTTTGTGAACCTGACCGGATTGGGGTTTGTCACGGATGTGGCAAAAACAGCTCAAAAATTCAAATTTTTCAAAGATTTTTCATATATCATCGGTGTCTTTTACAGAACTATCAATCTTTCTTTTCATTATATGGAACTTGAAATTGACGGGAAAATAATATCAGGAAAAAATTGTTTTGTTGAGTTTTGTAATTCACGCTATACTGGCGGGAATATGATGATGGCTCCTGATGCAAAAATTGATGATGGTTTCATGGATATTATTGTTGCAGGAAAAATGTCCCGGACAAGCCTTTTGGCAACCTTGCCAAAAATATTTAAAGGGACTCATATAAAACACCCTGCAGTCAGTTCTTTTAAAGCGAAAAAAGCGACCATTAAAACATGGCCGGATAAAACCCTATTGCCCGATGGTGAAATATTGGGTGTCACACCAGCAACTATAATGGTACACCATAAAATGATCAGGTATCTAAATTGAAACACGTATTATCAATATGGTTATGGTGTATTGGCAGCCTCTTTTTTTTCTTTTCTTTTTTTATTCTTGCTTTCTGCATGTTTTTATTTCCCCCAAAAACGACATTCAAAATTATCAGATTTTTATTTAATATTTTAATCCGGTTAATGGGTATAAAACTTGTGGTGAGTGGCAAAGAATACATTCAGCCGGATAAACCTTACCTTATCATGGGAAATCATCAAAGTCTTTTTGATATCTTTGTTATTCCGGCGGCCATTCCTATCTGCTTTGTCGGGGTGGAGGCGGCCTATCATTTTTCTGTGCCTGTGTGGGGATATCTGATTCGTAAATGGGGATGCATCCCCATAGAAAGAAACAATTTGAAAAGGGCTGTCTTAAGCCTTGAAACAGCAAAAAAAACACTCTTGTCCGGAATGAACATTGGCATACTGCCTGAAGGGCACAGGACGCTCACAGGAAAACTTGGATCCTTTAAAAAAGGACCATTTTATCTGGCCAAAGGCGCCCAAGCAGATATTCTGCCCTTTGGAATAAATGGTCTGTTTAATTATAATCAAAAAGGCAGCTTAATTTTAACCCCTGGAAAGGTAAAACTAAGTATAGGCAAACCGATTCCCTATGGTAGTTTTAAAGATTTATCTGTAGAAGAATTAAGAAAATTAACCTTTGATAGGATCTGCACTTTAAGCCGGCAATTTTAAGTATAGGATAAAACCGGTTTAAGCCTATAATAAAGCCTGGCAGTTGAAAAATATTTCCTCAACTGCCAGGCTTTGATTTGTCAATTATAGGGCGGTTTGTTTATTTGTTCTCTTCTTTTTCCGCATTTACCCGGTCAATGATTTTTTTTGCCAGATCTCCCGGGATTTCATCATATTGCTCAAATTCCATGGTAAAGGCTCCTCTTCCACCTGTCATAGAACTTAAATCCGGGGCATACCGAAGTATTTCAGCCATGGGAACCAGGGCATTTATGATCTGTTTATCGTCTTCAGAATCCATCCCAATAACCCTGCCACGCCGTGAATTTAAATCACCCATAATATCACCTGTACTATCATCCGGAACTTTTACAGCAATCTTCATGACCGGTTCAAGTAACACAGCTTTTGCATCAACAGCAGCCTTTTTAAAGGCAATACTTCCTGCCATTTTAAATGCCATTTCCGAGGAGTCAACAGAATGATAAGATCCAAAGTCTACTGTTACCCTGAAATCCACACAGGGAAATCCTGCCAGAATACCTGATTTGGATGCCTCCCTGACCCCTGCTTCAACTGCCGGGATATAGTTTTTAGGGATAACTCCGCCAACAATTTTATCAACAAACTCAAATCCTGAACTTTTGGGAAGGGGTTCAAGAACAATCCAGCAGTCACCATATTGACCATGGCCCCCGGATTGTTTTTTATGTTTACCTTGAACACGGATTTTTTTCTTAAAGGTTTCTCGGTACGCCACCTTTGGTGTCTCAATGTCCATTCCCACATTAAATTTTCTTAGAATTTTTTCAGCGGTCACCTCAATATGTACCAGTCCTCTGCCAGAAAGAATGCTCTGCCGGGTTTCGTCATTCCGATGAAGTTTAAGTCCGGTATCTTCCTCAAGAATTTTTCTGACGGCTTCATGAATTTTATCTTCATCATTCTTTGATTTGGGTGAAATGGCAAAGGAGATGACAGGTGGCATGGGTCTGGGTGCTGGAATCTGGATATCTTTTCCGCCTGTCAGTGTATCACCGGTCAGCGTATTTTTGAGTTTTGACACAGCAACAATAGATCCTGGAAGGGCAGTTGTAATGGATTTTTGCTCTTTTCCTGCAATCTCAAGAAGTTGAGAAAATCTTTCTTTTGTATCTTTTGTTGTATTAACAATATTGCCTTCTTTTCCAAGGGTTCCTGAAATCACTCTAAACAAGGAAAGTCTGCCTGCATATGGATCAATGATCGTGTTGAAAACAAGTCCGCAGAATTCTGCATCCGGATCAGGAGAAATAATAACATCCTCACCTTTGGCATCTTTTGCTACCCAGTCACCCCGGTCAAGGGGAGATGGCATATAATCATTGATAAGATCAGAAATAATATCAATGCCGATCATTTTTGTGGCGGAACAACAAATGGCAGGATAAAACCGGGCATCCAGAATACCCTGTCTGAATGTTGCTTTGAGTTCATTTTCAGTAATTTCTTCGCCTTCTAAATATTTTTCAAGAAGCTCATCATCGAGTTCAGCCACATTTTCGATAAATTCTTCTTTTGCCATTTCAATATCTTCCGACATATCAGAAGGAATATCTATTTTGCTTGATTTTCCGTTGGCATCAAATTCAAAGGCCGTGCCTGAAATAATATTTACAAACCCTTTAAAGTTATTTTCAGAACCAATTGGGTAACAAATGGGAAGCACCTTTTTTTTAAGTGCTGATTTGCAGGCCTCAATGCAGGTTGAAAAATCTGCTCTTTCACGGTCCAGTTTATTCACAATGACAAACCCGGGCAAATTATATTCCAATGCACTGGTTGCAGCTTCTTCGGTCATGGCAGAAGGACCTCCGACTCCATCAATAACAAATGCCATGCAGTCTGCAACAGGAAAGCATGTTTTAGCAGCAGAGAAAAAGTTCTGATCACCAGGAGTATCCAACAACGTAATTGTATGTTTATTATGTGTGTACTTAATAAAAGAGGTATTAATACTCTGCTGTTTTCTGGTTTCTTCCGGCTGAAAATCCATTACAGTATTTCCTTCTTCAACTTTTCCAAGCCGGCTAATAACGCCGGCCTTAAATAGCATAGCCTCAGCAAGAGTTGTCTTGCCCGCACCTCCATGTCCAGCCAAAGCCACATTTCTCATGGTTTTAATTTCTTCGCTCATTACTGCTCCTTATAAACAATTAATAAAAAGTTATATTTAAATAATAGAATTTAAATAAAATTCATAGTGTTAATTTAAATTTTCTTTAAAATTTAAGGATATAATGTATTCTTTATTTCCTTTAGGGCCTGAAATAGGGGAGGGGACGACCTGATTTACCAGATATCCACGCTCTTTAAAAAACATTTTCAAGTCTTTAATCACTAATTTTCTAATTTCAGGATCCTTTACAACACCCCCCTTGCCAACATTTTGTTTTCCTGCTTCAAATTGAGGTTTAATCAACGCCAGAACCAGCGTATCATCTCTCATAAATTTTTCAGCAGCCGGTATAACGACCTTTAAAGAGATAAAAGAGGTATCTGCTACAACTACATCCATTTTTTCATTAATCACTTCATAGGACAATTGTCGAATATTGGTCCTTTCAATAACCTTTACCCTCACGTCCTGCCTTAAAGTCCAGTGAAACTGCCCATATCCAACATCAACCGCATATACTTTAGCAGCCCCATATTGAAGCAGACAATCAGTAAACCCACCGGTTGAAGCACCAATATCAAGGCATGTCAACCCTTTTACCGATACTGGAATGTTTTTTAATGCAGCTTCAAGCTTGAGTCCCCCTCGGCTGACAAATGGATTGTCATCCTGTTTTACAATGACAGCTGCATCATCGGCAATCAATGTTCCAGGTTTGTCCACAGGGTAATCATTCACCAATACTTTGCCTGCCATAATGAGCGCTTTTGCCCGGTGACGTGATTTTACCAAACCCTTATCAACGACAAAGGCATCAAGTCGGGTTTTATTTTTCAAGCCTTTATTCAATTGTTTTGCCATGTAAGTCTATAGCTGCCGTTACAATTGCATCGCTGTCTATTTCATAATCTTTTCTTAAAATATTCTGGGGGCCATGCTCGACAAATATATTTTTAATACCAATTCTTTTCAGAAAAAATCCTGTCACGCCTTTATCTGCTAACATCTCCAGAACGGCAGATCCAAATCCGCCATCAAGAACATGCTCTTCAACGATGATAATTTTTTTAATTTTTATTGATAATTCAACAATCAGATCTGAATCAAGGGGCTTTACAAATCTTGCATTGATGATCGTTGCAAAAATACCCTGTTCCTTAAGACATGTATTTGCCTTTATGGCCTCAGCAACAGAATTTCCTATGGCAATAATTAATAGATCGTCACCTTGATTTATTACTTGAGCTTTTCCAATTTCCAAAGGTTCTGGATTCTCATCAAGTTGAACTCCAACTCCAAGATCCCTTGAATATCTTAAAGCTATGGGTCCGTCATGCTGGACGGCAGTAACAAGCATTCTTGCCAGTTCATTTTCATCCTTTGGTGCCATAATTGTCATGTTTGGCATGCAGCGAAGATATGAAAAATCAAAAAGGCCATGATGCGTGGGCCCGTCCTCTCCTACAATACCGCCCCTGTCAATGGCAAATACAACGGGATGGGCATCAATACAGACATCGTGAAGGATCTGATCAAAGGCTCTTTGCAAAAAGGTGGAATAAATGGCAACAACGGGTTTTAAGCCTTTGGATGCAAGCCCTGCAGAAAAAGTGACGGCGTGCTGTTCTGCAATACCAACATCAAAAAACCTTTCTGGATATTGTTTGGAAAATTCTATTAATCCGGTTCCCTCTGGCATGGCAGCCGTAACTGCAACAATTTTTTCATTGGTTTTGGCAAGTTTGACCATTTGAGTGCCAAACACTTGGGTATACGTTGGAATCCCATTAGGTTTCTTATTAGTCTTTCCTGTATCAATGGCAAATGATCCCACACCATGAAAATAGATTGGATTTTTTTCTGCAGGTTCATATCCTTTTCCTTTTATAGTCGTAACATGCAAAAGAATCGGATCTTTTGGATTTTTAATATTTTTTAGAATATCGATCAAATGGTCTAAATTATGTCCGTCAATGGGTCCGAAGTAATCAAAATTAAAGGCTTCAAATAACATACCCGGTGTAACAAATGTTTTAAAGGATTCTTCAGACCGTTTGGCAATATTATAAATATCATGACCGATTTTAGGCAGAGATTTTAAAAATGCACCAAATCGATTTCTCATGGACTGAAGATATTTAGCAGAAAAAGTCCGGCTTAATAAAGAAGACAGGGCACCCACATTGGCTGAGATGGACATGTCGTTATCATTTAAAATGACAATAAGGTTTTGTTTTGAATCCCCGGTCTGGTTCAATCCTTCATAGGCAAGTCCCGCAGTCAGGGAACCGTCTCCGATAACGGAAATAACATCAGATTCATCCTTATTTAAATATTTAGCACAACAGATCCCAAGGCCGGCGGAAATAGAGGTCGAGGAATGCCCCACAGTGAACCCGTCATAGGGGCTCTCTTTAATCTTTGAGAATCCTGATATCCCTTTATACTGACGAAGACTGTCAAAGGTGTCATTTCTACCGGTTATTAATTTATGGGCATAAGACTGATGTCCGACATCCCATATCAATGTATCCTCTGGCAGGTCAAAAACATAGTGGATAGCAAGTGTCAACTCTACCGCACCCAGACTTGAAGCAAGATGTCCGCCGTTTTTAGAGACAACATCAATAATTCTTTGACGAATTTGACTGGCTAAAAGTTTAAGCTCTTTTCTTGAAAGCTCTTTTATGTTTTTTGAGGTATTTATTTGTTCAAGAAGGTTCAAAATTTATCAACCTTTATTATTTAATGGTCTCTGTTAATAATATAATTAGCAATCGCTCTTAAAGGTGTTGCTTTTTCATCGAATTCCCAAATCGCTTCAATGGCTGTATCAATAAGATTTTTTGCATATTTTTTTGACTCATCAAGGCCAATAATTCCAGGAAACGTCATTTTTTCATTTAATGTATCAGACCCGGCAGCCTTTCCCATTATTTGTGGATCACCTTCAATATTCAAAATATCGTCCACGACCTGAAATGCCAGGCCGATTTTATCTGCATAAACAATCAGTTTGTCAATGGTTCTTAAATCAGACCCGACACTTAAGGCACCAGCTTCAACACTGACGGTGATCATTTTGCCTGTTTTAAGTGCATGTATTTTTTTAAGATGGTCTAAGGCGTTATTTTGTTTTGATTGAAAAGACTGCATATCCAGCATTTGTCCTTCAACCATTCCTTGAATCCCGGCTGCCTGTGAGATTTTCGAAATCAATTTAATCCTTGTTTCATAGTCAGGATATATATCAAAAACCTGTTCCGGATTAGAAATGACATTAAATGCGTGTGTCAATAAAGCGTCTCCTGCCAGGATGGCGGTGGGTTCAGAAAATTTCTTGTGGCAGGTCGGCAATCCGCGCCGCAAATCATCATTATCCATGGCCGGCAAATCATCATGAATCAAGGAATAGGTATGGATCATTTCAATGGCACAGCAAGCGGGTAGGGTAATCAAAAAATCTTTTCCACAAGCCTGGGCCGTAGCTATTGACAGGATGGGCCTCAATCTTTTCCCTCCTGCCATAAGAGAATGGTCCATGGCCATAATCAGTTCATGTCTTTTATCATACTGATGAAGAATCAATTTCAGATACTGGTTAACAAGGGCTTGTTTTTCTATTAAATATTGTGGCAAATTAAAATTCATATTATTCATCTTCAAATGGTAGTTCTTTCACGCCCCCATCATTGTCTTTTGTAATCAAGGATATTCTTTTCTCGGTTTTATCCAAAAGGTCGAGGCAATATTTAGATTGTTGCATCCCTGATTCATATTTTTTGACTGCATCTTCAAGACAAAGATCCCCAGACTCCATTTGCCTTACAATCTCTTCAAGCTCTTTTAAAGCTATTTCAAACGTTTTTTTTTTAACCATTTATTTTTTCCACCCTTGTAATCAATCGTCCTTTTGAAAAGACAACCTCTATTAGATCATTTATTCTTACATCCCTTGAATTTATAATCATAGTCTTATCTGAAACAAATCTTGAAATACTGTATCCTCTTTTCAAAACTGCTTCTGGATTCAGCGCCTGCAATTTGGACTTAAGTTCTAAATGAATTGTTTTTATCTCTTGAATTTTTATTTGAAAATTATGTGTTAAAGATTTAGAAAGTGTTTTTACGTGTTGTCGGTGATCTAAAATCTTTTTCACAGGCTTCCTTGTGTGGAGAACTTCTGACAACCAGTGACATTTTTCCTTATTATATTGTACATAATGTTTCATCATGTTTATTAATCTTGCTTCATACTCTTCAAGTTTGAATCGAAAATCATAAACAACTATCTCAGGACTTTTTAATCTTGTACTTAAATGAATAATAGTCTGGTTAAGTGTTTGAATTTTCTTTTTTAAAGATCTATTCAGGCTTTCCTGTAATTCTGAAATTTTTTGAACCAGATAATTTTTATCCGGCAGTGCAAGCTCAGCTGCAGCCGAGGGTGTTGGTGCTCTGAGATCGGCAACAAAATCAGCTATGGTAAAATCTGTCTCATGACCAACTCCTGTAATAATGGGTATCGTTGATTTAAAAATAGCTTTTGCCACTATCTCTGAATTAAATGCGCTAAGATCTTCCAAAGAACCGCCGCCCCGGGCAAGTATAATTAAATCAGATTTTAAACGTTGATTAACAAGGTTTATGGCACCACTAATTTCAATTTCCGATCCATATCCCTGGACTTTAACCGGCAGGATTTCAAGACAGCAATTTGGGAATCGTCTTTTGGCAACATTGATAATATCTTTTACAGCAGCACCGGTCCCTGAAGAAATAACACTGATTATAGAAGGTAAAAACGGAATTGGTTTTTTGTGAGATTCATCAAAAAAACCTTTATCAGATAATTTTTTTTTAAGCTGTTCAAAAGCCACTTGCATTGAACCTGCACCTTCTGGCTCCAAATGTTCGAAAATGAGTTGGTAAGATCCTCTGGGTTCGTATAAGGACAGCCTTGCCATCCCGACAATTTTCATCCCATTTTCAGGCTCAAATTTTAATTTACGTTTTTGATTTTTAAACATCACGGCGCTGATAACTGCCTGTTGGTCCTTTAATGTAAAATAAGAATGGCCTGAGGCAGGAACGCTATAGTTGGAAATTTCACCGGTCACCCAGATAAAGGGATAGGTTTCTTCTAAAAGGAATTTAATTTCCTTTGTTAATTTAGAAACAGTGTAAATATGTTTGATTATTTTTTCTGTCATTATTATCCATTACGTGAGCAATCCCCACAAAATTAACAAATATAAAACAAAGGCGATATTTTAACAATAAAATTTTAAAAAAAAGTTTCCGGCAGCAAATATACTTTGAAAAATATTTTTGATCGGAATTTATATATTTCCCTAAGGTCTGATAATATATATTATGTAAACTTTCTAAAATATAGGCTAAAACCAGCTAATAATCGACACATAACTAAATTGTAATCTTGTAATTTCCCCCTTTCGTGTTATATTAGGCTTTAAAAAATAACTTATTTGGGGGAAAACAAAATGGAATCAGCATCATCTTTTTCACAAAATGCAGTGCTTGTAAAAACAAATTCATTTATTCGAAGCGTATATAATTGGATGGCTATCGCGCTATCTCTTACCGGTCTGACTGCCTACTATGTCTCTCATAATGAGACTATGGCCCAACTCATATATGGAACCCCTGGCTTAATGATGGTATTGATCTTTGCAACCCTTGGATTTGTATTTTTTTTAAGCGCAAGGATTCAAAAAATTAAGGCTACGACAGCTACAGCTTTGTTTACCATTTATTCAATCTTAAATGGAATTACGCTATCCTTTATTTTTATGGTTTATACTTCCACATCAATTGTATCTACATTTATGATTTGCTCGGTAACATTTCTTTGCTGCAGTGTTTATGGAATGGTTACCAAAAAAGATCTGACATCTCTTGGCGGGTTCATGTTCATGGGTCTTATTGGAATCGTTATCGCTTCTGTCGTAAATATATTTTTACAGAGTTCAGGCATGCAGATGATCATTTCCTATGTGGGTGTTGTGGTATTTATAGGTCTTACTGCCTACGATACTCAAAAACTAAAAACCATGGCAGTTACGCTGCCAAATAACGCAACCGGCGCCATGGTTCGAAAAGGTGCTTTAATGGGTGCACTTACCCTATATCTTGACTTTATTAATCTTTTTATCATGATGCTTCATATTTTTGGAGGCCGCAAAGACTAAAAAGTGAAATAGGCGATTTTCCGTCGGTCACTATAGATATGTGAGGGATAGTGGTATATCTTACCTTATCCCTTCCCTTACAACTCATCTTTTATAACAGCTTTGATACTGTCACAAATAGAAATACAATATTGATCAATCAAACCCTGATCCGGACCTTCCACCATGACCCGGAGCAAGGGTTGAGTTCCGGAATAACGGATCAACACCCGGCCCTTGCCATCAAGTTTGTGTTCAACAGCTTTAATTGTATCCACAATCAATTTATTTTCCATTAAATCCTGGCACGATTTCGGTACCTCCACATTTTTCAGCACCTGGGGATAGACAGTCATAACAGCCGCAAGGCTGGATAAAGACTCTTTTGTTTCTATCATTACCTCAAGAAGCTTTAATGCTGAAAGCATGCCATCTCCAGTTGTATGTATATCTAAAAAAATAATGTGCCCGGAATCCTCACCACCTATAACAGCGCCGGATTTCTTCATTTGCTCAAGAACTTTTCGATCTCCTACATCAGACTTAATGTGTTGAATCCCTACACTACCAAGCATCTTACTTAAACCAATATTGCTCATAATTGTGCTTACAACTATATTATTATTTAATTTCCCTCTTTGGATTGCAAATTTTGCACAGATAGCCAGAATCCTGTCTCCTGTAATCTCGTTACCTTTTTCATCAACAGCAATCAACCTGTCCGCATCCCCATCAAAAGCAATACCAATATCTGCTTTGTCCAGGAGTACCCTTCTTTGCAATTCATTTGTATGCTGTGATCCGCAGGCCTTATTGATATTTTTTCCATCAGGACAATCAAATAAAAATTGAGCGTCAAACAATGTATCATTAAACACCTGATGACTGATCTCTGATGCTGCCCCATTTGAGCAGTCAATAATTAATTTTAATTTTCTATTAGGTTTCCTTAAAGGAAACTTTGTCAGCAAGAAGTCCGCATACTTTTTCAAACTATCTGAAATAACTGCTATTTTTCCCACTTTTCCCTGTGGAACATTATCTGAATTAAGGATATAGTCTTCAATCTTATCTTCCTGTTTATCGGAAAGTTTTTCACCGCCCGCCTTAAAAATCTTAATTCCATTATCCTGATAGGGGTTATGGGAGGCAGATATAACAATTCCAGCACCTGCGTTTTTAACAATAGAACATAGATATGCCACCCCGGGTGTTGGTATAACACCGGCCAGCAATACATCAACACCTGTCGAAGCAACACCTGCAGCAAGGGCGGACTCCAGCATATCTCCTGAAATCCGGGTGTCCTTCCCAATAATTACCGCAGCATGTCCATTCTCTTTTGTAAAAAATCCAATGCCCTGCCCTGTTTTCAATGCAACTTCACAGGTTATGGGGTAGGTGTTTGCAAGACCTCTGATACCATCTGTCCCAAAAAGTATTCCCATTCATCATTCCTGTTAGATTAATAATTTATTAATTATTGTTTGTTCAATATTAAACAACCATAGAATACCCTTTTGACATTCATCTATTTCCATGCTTTGAATAAGTTTTATATATTTTTTTCCAATTCGTTCTATTTTTTTTTCGACTACGCGAATAAATTTTTCACTCTCCTTATTTAAATTATTTTTTTCAAGGGAAGTTTTAAAAATTTCTTCAGCCAGTTTAAATTTATCAATTACTTTTTCGTGAATTAAAATGGCTGTTGATTTTTTATCCTTTGTTTTTGAAAGCAAAATTTCTTTTGACAGATTTAATTTTTCACAAAAAATTTTTAACCGATAAATTCTTTCTTTAATACAAAGATCCAGATTATCCTGCATGCCTTTGATTAAGCCTCGAGAAAAATCATCATAAGCAAAAAGAGGTCGTATGTTTCTATACCATGCTTTTAAGGAAATAAGCCCGGCTATATAATAAATATTGTTATTAAAAATATGAGGCACATTTTTATAAACATAAAATTGTCTTGGAAGGGACACATCCTTGAAACTGCCTCCAAATAAAACCCGGTCATTGTTTAATTCATTTTTCCGGATAATGGATCCAGCCGCTGTAATGCAGCCATATCCTATCCTGACAGGTCCGACAAGGCCGCCCTGCCCCCCTAAAAAAATCGATTT